>JANNAM010000239.1:0-19898 GCA_031384415.1 Bacteroidota bacterium | reverse complement strand
TACATTAATTTTTAAACGGAAAGTTTCTGTTAAGCCAGGAAAATTGAGCGGCAAATGATAACTAAGTTTTGCACTGTCTTCTTTCATCAGTTGTGTAATGGTCATGCTTACTTTGCGGCTGCTGTGTGCAGCTATCGGGTAAATGCGAAGACTGTAGTTGTTCTGTCCGTCCATTTGCAAAATGGCAGGGTCAATGCGTTTGCCCACAATAGCGCTGTAAGCCCGGTTGGCCTTCCATCTTTCTTCAATACTTCCATCCCGGTATTGCCCGTTCAGTTCCAATTGAAAAGCAGTAACCACCTGTCCCCTGTTCAGTTCAAAACTTTGGTAGCCTTCCACTTCAACATCTTTGGGATTATAAAATTCAAGTTCAATAAAAGTAGTAGCAATAAAAGGATTGGCATCAACTGATATATTGCAACTTTTCAGTTGTACTGCCTGGTCAAATAATTTTTGCTGAGATTTACTTTCTGTAATAAATGTAATCACAAAAAGAAAGGGTAAGAATATTTTCTGCATAAACTGTTTTTTTACAGGATGCAGGGAGGAAATATTTTACATAAAAAAATCAAAACAATTTCCCCTGCCCACCCGGCACTCTAAACTTACTTGTATCCAAACTCCACTCCTCTGCATTCATATTATACAGCTTGCCGTATTTTTTATATTGCTGTGCTACCATGTTGGCAATATTTCCTTCGCCCCTCATGCGAACGCCCCATCTCGTATCGTTTACTTTTCCGTCGTGGCTTTGCTCTATTAAATGCCAAACCTTATCGGCATGGTTAGGAAAATTCTTATAGAGCCAGTCGTGAAATAAAAATTTGATAGCTCCATTTAAGCGAATGAAAGTGTAGGCAGTAAATGTGGCGCCGTTGTCTGCAGCAGCTTTCATAATGCGTTGCATTTCGTGTTCATTCAGTCCGGGTATCATCGGGCCCATCATTACTCCCATTCGTACGCCGGCGCTGCTGAGTTCATTAATCACTTTTAATTTTTGTTTGGCGGTGGTTGTTCTCGGCTCCATAATTCTTCTCAGGTCTTCATTAAAAGAAGTGATGGAAACCATGGCCGATACAATTTTTTTCTTTGCCATTTCCTGCAGTACATCTTTGTCCTTCAGTATCCAGGAATTCTTTGTAAGGATACCAACCGGCTGGTTGAATTCATTGCATACTTCCAGCAAGCCTCTTGTAAGCCGGTACTTTTGTTCAGCAGGCTGGTAACAATCTGTGTTGCCGCTTAGCATAATCGGCGTAGCATCCCATTTCGGATGCAGCAGAAATTTACGCAGCAGTTGAGGTGCATTTTTCTTTACAATTATCTTTTGTTCAAAATCGAGCCCGGCGCTGTAACCCCAGTATTCATGCACATTACGGGCATAGCAATAGATACAACCATGTTCGCAACCGGCATAGGGATTCATGCTGTAGCTCATACCCACATCTTTGCTCTCCACTTTGTTTACAATGGTTTTGTTTTGCTGTTCTATGTATTGCGTGGGTTTATTGCTTTCTTCCCAGTCGTCAATGCCTTCGATGTGTTCTTTGGTGGTTTCATTTTTCAGGAAACGGTTTTTTGTATTGAACTGTGCTCCTCTTCCAGCATGATATTGTACAGATTCTTCCTGTTGTTTGGCGGAGACTTTGTGGTGGTCTTGTTGCAGTTTATTATTTTCCATTGGCTTTGTTTTTTTATTACTCTGATTGAAACGAATTACATAAATAAATCTCCCTGCTTAATCCCCACAGGCAAATTTTGAAATTCAAATCGTTGTGCTATTTGATATTTTAATTCTCCTGCCGGCCTTCTTAACAACAACATAGCATCGGCAATGAACCTTCCTGTAAAATGTTTATGACTGTACTCCAGCCAGCCTTGCTCGTATTGCCAGGATTGCAACTTTCTTGCAATGGTTAAATGCGGCTCCATGATAAAGTGAGGTTTATTATCATCATTCAGTTTCATCAGCCTTTGTGTTTGGGTTCGTATTTGTTTTACTAAATTTTGTATTGACAGTTTGCTTGTGATATTAATGTAGATGGTGTGGCTGGGAAAACTGCCAAAGTCTTTCAGTTCAATTTTTATTGGATGGCTGCTCATCGCAATTATTTTCAGCCTGTTCAGTATTCTTTGCTCCATCATTTCGTACTGTAAAAAATTAACCAGTGTAATATGCGGCTTTCCCCACCGTGCATTTTCTGCCTTGTATTTATTATAAAAATCTGTTTTCACGTCCATAATCTTATTCCGCAGTTCTTCATGCGGAGACAGCACCAGGAGATACTCATATACTTTGTAGCCCGGTAACAAAGCACCTGTTATTTCTTTCATGGCCTAAAAATATTTTTTTTACTAAATTTTTTAGCTAATTATTTTAGCATAAATTTACTAAATATTTTGGTAAATGAAATAAATATTATGGAAGTGGAAAAATTTTTTGGAGCCGGGTATTCCGGAAGCAAGCAGTTTATTCAATTAGATGTACCAACTGCCAATGCAACCGGCTTTACAGCAGCAGCCGACGATTATATGGAACGGGGCATTGACCTGAATGAGCAGCTCATCCGCAATAAACCGGCAACTTTTTTTATGAGGGTAACCGGCAACAGCATGATTGGCGCTTCCATTCATGATAACGATATTGTGATAGTTGACCGCAGCAGTAAAGCTGTAAATGGCAACGTGGTAATTGCAGTAGTAGATGGAGAGATGCTGATACGGCGACTGGAGAAAACGATGAATAAAATGCGGCTGGTTCCCGAAACGCCCAGGCTGTCGGCTATTGAAGTGAATGAATTTAATGACGTTATCATTTGGGGAGTGGTAACTTATGTTATTCATGAAGTATAAAAAATAGTATGAAAGCTATTGTAGATTGTAACAGTTTTTATGCCGCCTGCGAACGGGTGTTTCATCCTTCGCTGCATGGCAGGCCGGTTGTTGTACTCAGTAATAATGATGGCTGCATTGTATCCCGTACTGATGAAGCAAAAGCACTGGGTGTAAAAATGGCCGGGCCTTACTACGAAGCCAAAGAAATTTTAGAGGAGCATAAGGTAGCAGTTTTTTCTTCCAATTATCATTTGTACGGTGATATGAGCTGGCGGGTAATGGAAACATTGCGGATGCTGGTTCCGCATGTGGAAGTGTATTCTGTAGATGAGGCTTTCGTTGATTTGGATGGCATTCCCGAATCCGCAATGTGGGATTATGGATTGCATATTCGTAACACAGTAGAACAATGGACAGGGCTGCCTGTTTCAGTTGGTATTGCGCCAACTAAAACACTGGCAAAAGTTGCCAACCATATTGCCAAAAAAAATAAAATAGCAACCAAGGGTACCGTTGCATTGATTACAATGGAAGAAATAAATCATGCATTGGAAAATACACCTGTACAAGATGTTTGGGGCGTTGGTTACCGCAGTTCCGAAAAATTAAAATGGTTTGGAATAGATACGGCCTGGAAGCTACGCAACATGAGTGAAGAATGGGCACATAAAAACCTGGGTGGTGTAGTTGGTACAAGGCTGATAAAGGAATTGCATGGTGAACCATGTATACAAATGAAAAATCCACTGGAAACAAAACGCATGATTGCCACTACAAGAATGTTTGGCAAACCTGTGTCTGAGTTGAAAGATCTAAAAGAAGCCGTTGCTACTTATACTACAAGAGCAGCTGAAAAACTCCGCAGGCAAGGTGGTGCTGCCAGGATGATAAATGTATTTGTGGTTACCAATGACTACACAACATCCTATGAGTATAATCCCCGGACAACGGGGCTTTACAGCACATTACCGATGGCTACTTCTTTAACGAATGATTTAATAGCCCATGCAATTCCATTGGTGGAGCAGTTGTATAAAAAAGGTTCGAGGTATTTGAAGGCTGGTGTGATGCTGAGTGGTATTGTACCTGATGATGCTGTGCAATACAATTTGTTTGAGCCTCCGTCACAAAAAAATTTACACAGCCTGATGAATGCGGTGGACAATGTAAACTTCAGTATGAGGGATGATGTGGTAAAGTTTGCAGCAGCTGGCACAAAGAAAAAATGGAAGATGCGGCAGGAAATGAGAAGCCCAAGATACAGCACAAGATGGGATGAAATGAAAACGGTGAAGTAAATATTTTCAGTCTTCTTTTTTAAGCCTTGAGTAAATGGAAATGTTCATGAGTATGAGCAGCATGCCATAAAAAACATCTTCGAATGGGATGGTATAAATGCGGATGCCGAGGTTTTCAGCATCGTTATACTGCACTACCGGAATGGCAGTGAGAAACCCATTTACAATTAAGAAAGGAATCAGCATAACGCAATAAGAAATTAAAAATGAAGCTGCATCAAATGATTTAAAATAATTCCTGCACAAATAAATAACTGCAATGAAAACCGCATTGAAGATAAATGTCCAGGAAGTATAATAATTTTTGTAAAATAATATGCCGCTAATCAATAATGCAGCAGCAAGTAATTTTAAAATTATATCCCCAGCGATTTTGTTTTTTACCTGTGGAAAATAAGTGCGGATACATTCATAAATGAATGCGCAGCAATAAGGCACAATAAAGAAGAAAAGTATTTCTTCGAGCGGCAGGCCATAGAATTTTATACCTGTGATATAGTTATCATTGAAACTCCATACGCCTTTGGAAGTAAAATAAATATCCCAAACAATATAAAGCACAGCAGGAAAAATCATTGCCGGAAAAAGATATATCCATTTTTTATAAAACGCCACTCTTTTATCGAAGCTGAGCGCCAGCGGACCGGCAAGAGAAGCTGCAAGGATGAGAAAGTATGTAAACTGGTTTGGCAAATGAATACTGCTTTGAATTTAAGGGGCTGCGTAAAGGTATGTGGTACAAGAGTGCGACGCAAGAGTGATTAATAGAATTACTAATGCCCGGTACAAAAAATTACTTTGCATTTCTTTTTTTATCCTCTTTTACTTTTTCCCAATATTTTTTGGCAACGAAGAGCATACCGAAACTTTCGCCTTCGTGTTTATCTAAATGTTTGTGATGCATTTTGTGTGCCCAGCGTATGGTGCGTACGTAAGTGTTGTTGCTGCGGCTAAACCATTTTATGCGCTGGTGAATGATTACTTCATGCACAATAAAATAAGCAAGGCCGTACATAGCAATGCCAAAACCGATGGCCGCTAACCAGTAAATTTTATTTTGCAGCCCCAGCATAATACAAAGCCAGCTTGGTATGGCAAAGATGAGAAAGAAAGCATCGTTCTTCTCCACCTTGTAGCCTGTTGGTTTGTGATGGTCTTCATGCAGGTACCAAAGAAAGCCATGCATTACAAAGCGGTGTGTACACCATGTGATACCTTCCATAAGAAAGAATGTGCCTAAAACAATTGCTATGAAATAAAACCAGTTCATAAAAATGTGCGGAGCAATAAAAAAAATAATGCCTGTATAAATAACAAATTTACTGCGAATTTGTTTTGTTTATTGAATTTGAAAAAATGGAAAATTACAAGCATTCCGGCACTTACTAAAAACCAGCAGACATAATTATAAAAAGGGATATCGCCAGCTGGCAACCATCTCCAGTAGCCAAGTTTAACAGCTACCGGTTCCATTATCCAGTCAAAGAAAACGGCAAGGGTGGCAC
Organism: Bacteroidota bacterium; assembly: GCA_031384415.1. Classification (GTDB taxonomy): domain Bacteria; phylum Bacteroidota; class Bacteroidia; order Chitinophagales; family Chitinophagaceae; genus Ferruginibacter. The sequence continues at coordinate 14,260 of JANNAM010000239.1, read as the reverse complement.
CATCAATAATAACCGACATTGCCTTTAGTGCCATTGGTGGTTTCCCGGTATCCTGAGAAAGGTGGTTGATGGCTTTGGTCAACAAGGTATGGATACTGATGCCGCAGCAATAAATTATGATGAACCAGTTGATACCAATGATTAAAGGCACATTGCTGAATTTATAACCGAGTACATTGCCGTAAGTATAGTCACCAAATAACTGGCTGGTATTTACGCCAATTATTTCAACTGCCAGCCCTGCAGCGGTAATAAAGATTAAAAAAAGAAAGAAGAATTTATTTTTTTCCTGTTGCGTCCAGATAAGCAACACAAACATGAGGAGGAGATTAAAGGGTGTAGATTGTATGAAGAAAGTTTTGTTGAAAAACAAAAGACCTGTTAATCCAATAACATGAAATAAGATGGCTGCAGCGGTTGCAATTTGATTTTTTGAATACCTGCTTATCAATTTTAATTTTTGTTTTGCTGCTGAATTAATTCGCTTACAATTTTTGCACTTTTTAAACACAAAGGTATGCCGCCGCCCGGATGTACACTGCCGCCGCAGAAGTACAAAGCTTTTATTGTACTGGTAAAATTGGGATGCCTTAAAAAGGCGGCCAGCTTTGAATTGGAACTGCTGCCATATAAAGAACCCTGGTAAGAAGCAGTTTTTTCTTCAATCATTATGGGGTCTAAAATTTCTTCTGCTTCTATCAAAGGTTCTATATCGGTTTGCAGGATGCGGTTCAGCTTTTCAATGATGGCAGCCCTTGCTTTTTGTTTGGCCGTTTCCCAATCCTGCCCCACATTGGCCGGGGCATTTATCATAACAAACCAGTTTTCCTTACCTGCCGGTACATGCCCGGCTTCCATTTTTGAGGTAATATTTACATACACTGTAGGATCGCTGTGTAAAGTTTTAGTTTTAAACAAGCAATCAAATTCTGTTTTATAATTATTGCTGAAAAAAATATTGTGCAGTTTTAGTTCATCAAATATTTTATTTATTCCCCAGTAAAAAACCAGGGCGCTGCTGCTGCGTTCCTGTTTCAGGATTTTTTTTGCTTTATAAATGTCACCCAGTAAATTTTTATAGGTAAAAAAAACATCCATATTGCTCACAACAATATCAGCATCCCTGTTCTCATCATTTATAACAATTCCTCTTACAGTTCCTTCATGATGAATAATTCTTTGAACATTGGTATTAAAATGAAACTTCACTCCTTTTATCAATGCCAGTTTATACAATGCATTGGTTATACTTATCATGCCCCCCTTTGGATAAAACACACCCTCGTTATACTCCAGGTGTGGAATTAAACTAAGCATGCCCGGCGCTTTGTAAGGGTTGCTTCCATTGTAAGTAGCAAAGCGGTTAAATAACTGAACTGCTTCGGCTGAAGAAAATTTTGATTGATTGTGTTTGTGCAGGGTCTTAAAAAGATAACGATATTTTAAAGTACCCAATGCTCTTACTATTCTTTTTTGCAGCCAGGTTTTCCTTTTGTGCAAAGAATGATTTAAAAATATGGTGCCTATATTATTATAAAGCTTTCCCGATTCATGAAGATAATTTTTTAAAGCTTCCGGCGATTCATTTAATTTTTCTTTTATTTCTGATGCAAATATTTCCTTGTCAGCATAAGCATTCACAACCTTGCCGTTTTCGTAAAAATATTTGCAGGTAATATCAACAGGTGAGTAACTAAAATATTTTTCAATTGGTTCGCCTGCAAGCTCAAACAGTTCTTCAATATTTTCCGGCCGGGTAAATAAAGAAGGCCCGGCATCAAACCTGAATCCATTTTTTTCTATAGCCGATAGTTTGCCACCGGGATAACTATTTTTTTCATACACATTCACTTCAAAACCCTGCACCGCCAGCCGGATGGCAGCAGCCATACCGGCAACACCGCTTCCGATGACAATTACTTTTGAAGACTGCATGAAAACAAATTTCAGGTGAGAGAAACCGCTGCAAGATACTCCTCCATTTTTGGAAAAGCAATTTTAAACCACTCGGTATATTTTTGTGGATGCGACTGAAGCGACGATTTTATTTCATCCATACCTATAAAACAAAAATCTTTCACTTCTTCTTTGTCCGGAAAAATTTCGCCGTCGTATTTGCCAATAAATACATGGTCATATTCATATTCTGTTAAGCCGTTGTCAAAAGGTGCTTTATAAATAAATTCAAATGCTTTTGTAAGAGGCACCGCAAATCCCATTTCATGCTGCAGTCTTTTTTCGGCAGCAGCCATAATTTCCTGGCCTTCGTAAGGATGGCTGCAGCAGGCATTAGTCCAAAGGCCGCCGCTGTGATATTTATTTTCGGCACGCTGGTGCAGCAGCATATCGCCTTTGCTGTTGAAAATAAAAATACTGAAAGCCCGGTGCAGCAATGCACTCCTGTGTGCTTCCATTTTTTCGATGGTACCCGTTTGCACATCATTGCTGTCCACTAATATTAATTTGTCCAATCTGTTTTTATTAATAGCAATTATAAAAGGTTCAGTTGCGTCCTCAACCCTGCTTTGGCCAGGATAAATATTTTAGAATAGTTCGGTATCCTTATTCTTTGTTCCAGAATTTTGGCAGGCTGCGTACGTTTTATTTTTTTAAACAGTGTTTGATAATATTTATAAGCCACATACACACCAAATTTTGCTTTTACCGGTAATTGCAAAATACCTGCATAAGCCCTGGCAAAATCGGCAGCAATATCTGCTTCAATTTTATTTTTCATATCCGGGGTAAAATTTACAAAATCCACCTCCGGAAAATAAGTGCGGTTTAGTTGCTGGTAATCTGCTTTCACATCTCTTAAAAAATTTACCTTTTGAAAAGCAGCACCCAATGCCTGGGCATGTGGTTTTAGTTTTTCGTAAGCAGCTTTGTCTCCTTCACAAAAAACATAGAGGCACATTAATCCTACTACTTCGGCGCTGCCATAAATATATTCCTTGTAACCGGCAGCATCATATTTTGTTTTATTCAAATCAAGTTCCATGCTGTTGAAAAAAGCAATGACGAGGCTGTGCTCAATTTTATACTCATTCACCGTCATCTGAAAACTGTGCAATATTGGGTTTAAACTTATTCCTCTTTCAATTGCATTCCATGTTGCCGCTTTAAATTCATCCAGCAATTCCTGTTTGTTGTGCTGATGAAATGTATCAACAATTTCATCTGCAAATCTTACAAAGCCATATATATTATATACTGGCGAACGCAAATCTTTATGCAGCAGCTTAATGGCACTACTGAAAGAAGTGCTGTAGGTTTCAGTAGTTATCTTACTGCACTGCCAGCTTGTATCATGAAAAAGTTGCATCATATTTTATAACAGAATATTTTTTTAAAAACATTTTTTTTCAATTGCATCATCGTTGTGAACTTGTTTTGTCATTCATTCTTTTTTTAAAAGAATGAATAATCTCACTTGTACTTTTTTATCTTTATTCAGCAGCCTGGCATAATTTCTATTTTCATCTTTAGTACCTCTTCAACACTTCTTTTGCCACCACTTCGCCACTTATCAAACTTGGCGGCACTCCCGGTCCCGGCACTGTAAGCTGGCCGGTATAAAACAAGTTCTTCACTTTTTTGCTTCGGCAGGATGGTTTTAAAACTGCCGTCTGCATCAGTGTATTTGCCAACCCATAAGCATTACCTTTAAAGGAATTATAATCACTTACGAAATTACTTATCGAGTAAGTTTTTCTATAAATGATATTTTCTTTTATTGATTGCCCTGTTTTTTGTTCAAAACGTTGCAGTATCTGTTCAAAAAATTTATCCCTCAGTTCTTCGGTATCACCTTCCAGTCCTGCAGCTACCGGAATGAGAAAAAATAAATTTTCACACCCTTCTGGCGCAGTTGTTTTATCTGTTACCGAGGTGGCGCTTACATAAAACAATGGTTGCGTTGGCCATTGCGGATTTGTGTAAATCTCTTTTCCATGCACACCAAAATCTGTATCAAAAAATAAGGAATGATGCTGCACATTATTCAGTTTTTTATTTAGCCCTATGTAATACAGAAGGCAAGCCGGCGCCATCACTCTTTTGTTCCAGTATTCATCCGTATAAGTTCTGTATTGCTGTGGCAATAATTTTGTTTCTATAAAATGATAATCGGCTCCACCAATAACAACATCACACTCATAATTGTTGCCGGCTTTAGTAATTACTTTTTTTGCTATGCTGTTTTCAACTTTAATTTGGGCAACATTAGTATTAAAATAAAATTTTACGCCCAGTTTCATTGCCAGTTCATACATACCTTCTACAATTTTATACATTCCACCCTGCGGATACCATGTACCTAATTTTATATCGGCATAATTCATCAGGCTGTATAATGCCGGCGTTTTTTCGGGCAAAGCCCCCAAAAACAACACCGGGAATTCCATCAACTGCTGCAACTTTGGATGCTTAAAGTATTTGCCAACATGTTTTTTCATGTTGGTAAATACATCCAGTTTAAAAACTCCTTTTATAACATCCTGGTCTAAAAACTCGGTAAATGACTGACCAGGTTTGTAAATTAATTTATTAATGCCGATCTCATATTTATAAGCGGCTTCCGCCATAAACTGATCAAGTTTTTCAGCGCTGCCTTTTTCAATTGTTTCAAATAACTTCTTCAATCCGTCATAATCTGCCGGTATATCCATCGCCTCATCGGGCCAGTAAATTCTGTAAGATGGATCCAGTCTTTCTAAATGATAATAATCTGCAACTTTTTTCCCAAAGCAATTAAAAAAATGCTCGAACACATCTGGCATCCAATACCAGCTTGGACCCATATCAAACAAAAAACCATCTTGTTTTAACTGCCTGGCCCTGCCGCCGGGAGAACCGTTTTTTTCAAGCACAGTTACTTTCCATCCTGCCTTTGCCATAAAACATGCTGCGGACATTCCTGCAAATCCACTACCTATAATTACTGCTTTTTTCAAACGCTTGTTCCTGAAAGAAAATTTATCTGGTTTCTTTATCTCCTAAAAGTATTAAAACCTTGTTAACTGTTCTTTTAATAATTTCCGGGCAAAATGTATACGGCTTTTAATAGTTCCCAATGGCTCATGCAGCATATCGGCAATTTCATTGTATTTATAACCGTCAAAATAAAGCATAAATGGATTGCGGAAAATTTCGGGCAATTTGTGAACAGCCAATTGAATTTCTTTTGTTTGCAAATTCATGATGGCGCCATTTGCTATTGCAGCCTGGTTGTTATTGAGTAAAAATTCGTTGGGGGTATTATCAAAAACTGTTTGCTGCTTTGCCTTGCGCCGGTAATTATTGATAAAAATATTACGCATTATAGTGTACAGCCATGCTTTAATATTTGTGCCTGCATTGTATTTTTCTTTATTGGCAAAAGCCCTGTAAAAAGTTTCCTGCAAAAGGTCTTTCGCAGTTTCAATATCCCTTGTTAATGTAATGGCAAATGGCTTAAGGTATTCCTCGTTATTAATTACCATTTGGCTGAACTCTATAGAAGACATAAAATTTTTTGTTTAACTTATTCTATGCAAAGTTAAACAAAATAAAATGAGAAAAACAAACTTTAGCGAAAAGAAGGAAATATTTACAGGCTGCCTACAAACTCCATTACCTCTGCAAACGACTTTTTAAAAGCTACCGATGTCGGTGCTTTTTTATGCCAGCAGGCAGCCAGGTAGCCGGAAATAACCAATGGTGTGTTGGGAACCTGCTGCAAAATATTGCTGATAAATTTATCGAAATGGAAGTTTTTGCCAACCGCTGTTAAGTGAGTGTAGAGGTAATCCGGTTTAAGGGTTTTTACAACATATTCAATATCTTTAATCGGTACACTGCTGCCCAGGTAAATAACAGAAGCCCCCCGGCTTTTTAAAATATACTGCATAAAAAGCAGGCCCAGCTCATGATGCTCTCCTTCGGGCAAAAACAATAAAACCTTTTTACTTATTTTTAATAAAGCATACGTTTTTTCAATTCCCACAATTAATTTCTGGCGGATGATATTGGTTACAAGATGCTCCTGTGCAGGGTTTATATGATTAGTGAGCCACAGTATTCCCACTTTTTCCAGGAATGGAAATACAAGAAAGTTGATGGATTTTTCAATTCCTTTTGCAGCAATGAAATTATCCAGCACAAGTTCAAATTGGTCCATATCCATGTCAATCATGCACTGCAGCATTTCATTTACAAGACGTTCCTGTTGCGCCTGCGCCTGGTTGAGTGAAAGTATTTTTTCTTTCAGCTCTGCCCCTGTCATTTTATTAATATGCGATACTTTGAACCCGTATTTGTTAAGCAGCGAAACATTCAGGATCATTTTTAATTCTTCGCTGGTATAATACCTGATATTTGTTTTAGTACGGCTTGGCTTAATAAAATTATAGCGCTGTTCCCAAATTCTGATGGTATGCGCCTTAATGCCGGAGAGGTTCTCTAAATCTTTTATGGTAAACAGGTTCATTGTAATTACTTGTGTGTAGTATTACAATTATAGCAAACTTTTGTTTAAAAAATGAATAAGAAACAGTAAACAGGATTAGAAGCCCCTTTGCGGCAAATCCTTAAAAACCTTATGCACCAGTCGGTTTTTTGGAAAAATTATTGACCAGGCTGTAAGAAAAATTATCATGAAATCATGATAAAGTGATGCTTTTTGCTGATACCAGATTTCGAGGGCTCCTTTATAAAGATAGATATTAGCATACATCGCTTTGGGGTCTGGTGCTTCGGTAACAATTTTTTCTTCATCTCTGAAAATTATTGAGCCAATTCCTGTCATCCCGGGTTTTGCATTGTAAATCCTGTTTCTGATATCTTCGGGGTAATGCTGAAAACTTATTGGCATAAGCGGCCTTGGGCCTACAATGCTCATATCTCCTTTTAATACATTAATAATTTGCGGCAGTTCATTGACCTTTGAAATACGCAGAAACTTTCCAAACCTGGTTACACGGGGGTCGTTTCGTAACGTAATTTCTCCGGTTCCAATATTGGGGCTGTTTTTTAGCATGGTTGCAAATTTCCAGATACGGAAGTGCCTGTTTTTATAACCAACCCTTTTTTGTCGGTAAAAAACTTCATGCTCGCCAGTAAAAAGCAAAATAACCAGACATGGGATAAAAATGGGCGAAAGGATTACCAATGCAAGTAATGCAAGAAAAACATCAAAAAAACGCTTTAAAATTTTGTACATAGTGGTATTAAAACACTTCCTTTATTTTATTTGCCACAGCTTTTAACTGTTCGTTGGTAATGTTGGTACTGCAAGGTATGCTTAAACATCGTTGATACACAAAATCGGATCGGTCATTTTTATTAAAATAAATATTATCTGCAAACATTCTTAACTGGTTCATGGGCACCCAAAAAGGGCGGCTTTGCATTTTATTATCGTTCAGAATTTTTAAAACATCTTTTTGCTTCTCTGTCATAATAGTTGGCAACCACCAGTTGGCCTTTACGTCACCGTCCACTTCCTGAAACCTGATGTCGCCCACGCCCTGCAATTCGTTTTTATAAAATTCAATAATTTCATGTTTGCGTTTAATAAAACCTGGCAACTGCTCCATTTGCGCCACGCCCATTGCTGCAGCCACATTTACAAGGCGGTAATTATATCCTATTTCATCGTGCCGGTATTCAAAAGGGTCGCTTTTGGCCTGGGTGGTTAAATGCTTTGCTTTCTTTGCCAATACCTCATCATCGGTAACAATCATGCCACCGCCGCCGGTGGTTATAATTTTATTTCCATTGTAACTGAATGTGCCCATCAAACCAAAGCCGCCTGAATGTTTTGCTTTGTAATAACTGCCCAGCGATTCGGTACTGTCTTCTATAATTACCAGGTTGTGCTGTTTTGCCAGCAACATCATCCTGTCCATATCACACATATTACCCAGCACATGCACCGGCATTAACACCGGAATTCTTCTGCCCGTTTTTTTATGATAACAAACGCCGTTTCTTTGTTCGGTTTCATTTATCAAAAATTCTTCCAGCAAATTCAAATCCATTTGCCAGGTTTTTTCATCGGCATCAATCAGTACAGGGTCGGCGCCGGTATATTTTACCGCATTAATGGTGGCAATAAAAGTGATGTTGGGTACAATGATTAAATCAGCTGCTTTAACATCCATCATTACCAAACAAATGTGCAACGCAGTAGTTCCGCTGCTGGTAGCCACCGCATATTTTGTTCCTGCAAATTCGGCACTCATTTTTTCAAACTGATCCACATAGCTGCCAACGCTGCTTACCCAGCCTGTATCCAGGCAGTCTTTAACGTATTTCCATTCGTTGCCGCCCATGTTGGGGCCACTGAGTAATAACATAATGCTTTTTATTTGGCGGGATTAAATAACCTTCAGTACGATTTGTGAATTTGTTTTTGCCACGGTTTCAAATTTCAACGGGTATGCTTTTATAAAATCATCCAGCCCTTTAAATTCATGGTCCATTTTTGCAGGACTAAAATAATCATCCAGAATTATAATATCGCCTTTATTTATATCACGCCGCAGTTCGGCCAGCACAAATAAAGTTGAACTGTACAAATCTGCATCTAAGTGTATAATTTTTCTGAGCCGTTTATATGGCGTTAAATCAAAGCCAGGCAATGTTTCGGCAAACAGCCCTTTTTTAAAGCCGCATCTTGTATCTTCTGTTTTTGGCAGTTCGCCTTTATTGGTGTAGCAGCCTTTTTTATCGCTGCCCCAGTCTTCGGGCAAGCCAACAAAAGTATCAAAGCCCCAAAAAAACGATTGTTTATTTTTGTTAAGTGCCAACCAGTGAAAGATGCTGTCGCCCTGAAAAACGCCGAACTCAAGAAAGAGAATTTCTGCATTTACAAGGTTTTCCTGCTCCGCCACATAATCGTATAATTTATAGCGGTTATAATAACCACCTTCCATTTTTTTTCCTTGGCGGCTGGCATAGGTTTTTGAACCCCTGATAAGATACCCGGTTTTGATAAGAAATGATGCTGTACCCTGGCCCAAAAACCGGGGAAGGGTTAGTGCAATATTTTTTATGCTGCTCCTTAAAGACATTGTTTGAAAATAAAAATTGAGGTGCTGTTAAAGCTTAGATATTCTTAAATTTTTGTTCAAATGGATCGGTAATAATTCCGGTTTTAAGCAATGTGTAAATTTCCTTTACCCCGTCGGGCACCGTTTTGGTAATGGTAAAGCCAAGCTCATTTTTTATTTTATCAAAATTAACCCGGTAGTCACGGGGGTCTTCGTTCATCTCTACATAATTCACTTTTACATTGGGCACCACTTTGCATACTTCTTCAATCACCATGCCTTTGTTGTAGTTTTCTTCTGTGGTACCTACATTGAAAACATTGGCTCTTATTTTTTCTTCGGGGCTTTCCAGCACCAGCACCACCGATCTTGCCAAATCATCTACATGGCAATAAGGCCGCCAAAACTGTGCACCCCAAATTTCCTGCTCGCCATTAACGGTGCCGTTACGGGTAAATTCATTTACGGTTAAATCAAATCTTATACGAGGAGAAAAACCATACACAGTACTGAAACGAAGGGCAGTGCTGCAGATATTTGAATCTTTTCTTTCTTCTAAAAGATATTTTTCAAATTTTACTTTTAGCTCAGCGTATAAAGAAACAGGATTTAGTTCCGAGGTTTCAACCACAAAAGAATTGGGGTCGGGCATTTTGCCATAATTACTGCAGGTGCTGGCAAAAACAAAACGTTTAACGCCGGCATTTTCGGCCGCTTCAAACAAGGCTACGCTTCCAACCCAGTTAGTTTGCTTTGCTTCATCGCTGAACTTTTTGCAGGCTGGGTCGCCTACAATGGCTGCCAGGTGAGCAATGGCATCAATGCCTTCTAAAGCATTTTCAACATCAGCCGCATTGCGTACATCGCCTTTCATAAATTCAAAATTGGGATGCAGCATTACATCATACAAAGATTCGCCACCAAATTTTAAGGAATCGAATGCCCGGACTTTAAAGCCTTTGCTTAGCAACTGCCGAACCAAAACAGAACCAATATAACCTGCTCCGCCTGTAACTAATACCTTCATTTGGGAATTGATTTTTTGCGTGGCAAAGGTAGGGGAAAGATGCTTTAAAATTAAAGCTGGAAGCTAAAAAGGAAGCAGTTAGCTAATTATGATTTAACCAGTACCCTGGCCGGGTTGCCCACTACTTTCACATTGTCAGGAATATTTTTAACCACCACAGAACCGGCTCCTACGATAACATTTTTTCCGATGCTGATGCCTTCTCTTACAACAGACTTGGCGCCAATAAAAGAGTTTTCGCCCACTTTTACATTGCCGCACAGCACAGCGCCGGGGCCAATGTGAGCAAAATCGCCCACTTCGCATTCGTGTTCAATAATGCTGTAAGTATTGCAGATGGCTCCTGTGCCAATTTTTGCAAAGGCATTGATGGTTACGTTGGCTGCAATCATTACACCATGTGAAGCAATTTCAACTGTATGGTCTAATGTGGCAGAAGCATGCACTGCATTGATGGGAAGTAAGTTTCTTATTGCAAGATTATTGAAGATGTTCCTGCGGATGGCATTGTTGCCGGTGGCGATAAAAAAGTCGTCCTGGCTGAGCGCTTTAATGCCCGACTCGGAAACTTCTTTGCCAAAATATTTTAATGAAAGGGGGTTCGATGTTTTTTCCTCGTTATCGCAGTAGCCGGTAGTTTTGATGCCCAGCGAATGCAAAATGCCATTTATAACGTAAGAATGGCCGGAGTAACCTATGAGTATCATAAAAATTGGATTTAGAGATAAAACAGGATACTTGATAAAATCATCCTGGATATCTGTAACTGATAACGGGGAATGGGGTAAAATATTGCTTTAAAAACAAAGATTTTAAGGTGATTTTGCCGGTAAATAAAGGGGCTGAAATGTTGCCCAAGGTATGACGTACAAGTGAGTGACACAAGAATGATGACCAAAGAAATATAGCTGGTACAAAAAAAATCAAATATGCTGTGCCGGGTTACCGGCTACCATTGTATCGTCTGGAATATCTTTTAGCACATTGGCATTGTTGGATACAATTACATTGTTGCCGATGATTACGCCAAGATAAATGCTGGAACCCATACCAATAATGCTGTTTTGGCCCACATATACATTGCCGGCCAGGATGGCGCCGGGGGTGATGTGGATATTGTCTTCGAGGTAACAATCGTGGCTGATGATGCAACCGGCATTAAGGATGCAGTTATTGTTTACCCTTACATCGCTGCCAACAATAGCGCCTGCCATTACCTGGCAACCCTCGCCAAAAGAAGTGGACGATTCGTAAATGGCCCGTGGATGAATGATGGTGGGAATATGAAAACCGATTTTTTTAAGCCTGTCAAAAATTTCCTGGCGAAGAGATAGTTTTTTTAAAGAGCCAATGCCAATTACTGCATACAATACGCCTTCTTTAAATAATTTTTCGAGCACTTCTTCATCCGTACCCAGCACCGGAACCCCCATGATATCTTTTTGGCCGGCATTGTTGGATGTGGCGCCAACTATTTCAAATAATTTATTTTGCCGCAGAATGTCAATACAAATTTTTGCATGGCCGCCGGCGCCAATGATTACAATTTTTGGCCGGGTGCCAAAAGTTATTTTCTTATCCTGCTTGTTACTTTTTTTAATAACCAGCTCCACGTCTTCTTTGGTAATTAATTTTTTGCCTTCAAAAACCGAGAGGTCAATATTGTGACGTTGAATTAACTCCTGCGCCGGTTTGGAAATTCGTAAACCCTTTGTATCAGCAATGCTGTTTTGATTTTCGGCTGTTGATACAGCATGTTGTTTTTGAGTGATGGCAGCAAAATATTTTTCGGGATATTCATTTGTTTTGCTCAGCACTGCAAAAACCTCCCCCACTTTTATGATGCCGCCTGTTTTAATATTGGCATAAAAAATAAATCCTTCTTCCGGCGCTTCCACATCAATATCTGCTTTGGATGTTTCGAAGCTGCCGATGATTTGCCCCTGCTTTACCGCTTCGCCATTTTTAAAATAAACCGAACTTATTTTATAGCTGTCGTCGCTTACCGTTTCTTTTGGTATCAGTATTTCAACTACCGGGTTATCCATTTTTTAATGCTTTAATACTTTGCAAAATAGTGTGTGGGTTGGGCAGCAGGTTATTTTCTGCAGCAAAAGAACAGGGGATAACAGTGTTATTGCCAAGTCTTGCTGTTTTTTTAAGTGGTACAGAAAGCTCGGCAAGCCTTGCTATTATCTCGGAGCCAAGCGCTGCAAAACTGGCACCTTCTTCGGCAATTAAAACCCGGCACGTTTTTTTAACCGACTGTGCAATGGCACTCATATCAAGCGGATGAAGGCAAGTAGGGCAAATGATTTCGCACAAAATATCTTCTTCATCAAAAGCAGCCTGCACTGCTTTCTCCACATCTTCCAGCATGCCGCCGTAGCAAATAACTGTTACATCAGCATTGGCACCTTCGGGGCTTATTTTTATTACCGGAAAATTTTCTACCGACTGTTCAATGGTAAATCCTTCTATCGGTGCTTCATTTAATTTTCTTGTGTACAAGATTTTATTTTCAATAACAAGTGTTGGGTCGCTGCAGTTTTTAAAAATAGCATTGTAAACTGTTCCGGGATGAAGCCGGTGGTTCAGCGCCATCACATTTAAATCGGGAATGCCCAGGAAAAATTTCTCCAGCGACTGGCTGTGTGTTGGCCCGTATCCTCTTTTGCCGCCCATTGGTGTACGCACAACCAGCGGAACATTCACCCGGCCGTTAAACATTTTTTTAAACTTGCTGGCATGCTGCAGCAACTGGTCCAGCCCAAGTGTAAGAAAATCGCCAAACATAATTTCTACCAGCGGCCTGAAGCCTTCAATGGCCAAACCGGTGCCCACACCAATGATAGCCGCTTCGCTGATGGGAGTATTTCTTACCCTGCCCGGATACAATTCGCTTAAATCACCCGTTACTTTAAATGCACCGCCATAAGGTTTATCAGTAAATGGAGTAAGGTATTGTATATCCTCGCCAATCATTATAAAAGATTCGTTGCTGAAATTTTCTTTAAAATTTTCATACAGCAACACATTTATTCTTTTGTCGGAAGTAGCTGTCGCCTTTTCAAACTTCAGTTCAGTTTGCAAAGCAGCAGGCTCAGCAGTGGGGTAATGTGTTAATGTTTCTGTTGCTTCAGCTTCGGCAAGGCAGGCATTAATATATTGTTTTGCATCTGCTTCCAGTTCGCTAAACAGTTCAGGAAAATTTTTGCAGATGGTATTCAGGTAATCTTTTTGCCCGGCAAGTTTCACTTCTTCTGTTGCCCTGTTATCATCGCTTTTAGAATGCGAATTAAGGCGGAAGGTTTTTATCTCAAGCAAACAGGGTTTCGAATTATTTCTTGTATATGCCTTTGCTTCTTCGCAAACTTGCAGCAATGCCTCCGGGTTTTCTGTTGACCCCTGGAAATAAGCAAGCCCAAAACCCGTTGCTCTTTTTTCTATAGAGCCGGTAAAGGTTTGCTGCATGCTTGTTGACTGTGCATAGCCATTGTTTTCTATCACAAACAAAACCGGCAGCTCCCACACCGCAGCAATGTTAAAGGACTCATACAAAATACCTTCGCCAAAAGTTCCGTCGCCGGTGAAGGCAACCGAAATATTATTGTTCTTTTTAAGTTTATTGGCAAGCGCCACACCTGTAGCAATTGGCGACATGCCGCCCTGTATGCCGTTGGATAAATATTTATGATTGGCCAAATGCTGGCTGCCGCCCACGCCACCCACCGAGCCGCTTTGCTTGCCCAGTATTTCAGCAATCAATCCCTTCACATCACCCGTTCTGGCAATGTAGTGCCCATGACCCCGGTGGTTGCTAACAATGAAATCATCCGGCAACAAATTATGCATTACTGCCACCGCCGAAAACTCCTGGCCCACGCAGGTGTGCACCGTGCCGTTTAACTTGCCCAACGAAAAAAGTTCAAGCAGTTTCTCCTCTGTTTTCCTGATAAGAATTGCCTTTTTAATATGCGGCAGTAAGGAAGGGTTAGGACCCGTCTTTTTTTCTTCAGCAGCCTGTATTTCCTGTGTGTGGATACTCATAAACTAATCGGCCAAAGATAATGAATAGCGAAGACATGGGTTGCAGGGGAAGATTATGATATGGGCTTTTGTTTTTCATGGGGTTCCCGTACGTACGGGATTGTGTCCCCCGATAGCTATCGGGTCACTTGTACAGCATACCATTGGG
>JANNAM010000229.1:0-28900 GCA_031384415.1 Bacteroidota bacterium | reverse complement strand
ACGGTAAAGTCATCGCCAATGTTGCCACCAATTGTCATTGTTCCTGTTCCGCCGCCGCCAACAGGGCGAAGGAAGAAAACTGTTGCATTGCCGGTAATTTTTAATTGAGATAAAGAAGTAGAAGTTATTGTAGCTGTAACTGTTCCTGTTGTTGGAACAGTGCCTCCGATATTGGTGCCATTGATGATTAAAATGTCTGTTGGGTCTGCTGCAACTCTTGTTGTTCCTGAACCGTTCAATGCAGTGTTCCAGTTAATATTGGAAGTAAAACCGGAACTGAAAGTTCCGCCAACCCAGTAATAAGTTGTCTGGCTGTAACCGGCAGTGGTTATTATCAGCAGACAGGCAAATAAAATTCTTTTCATATAACAGCGGTTTAAAATTATTTTATGTAAGGCAAATCGTTGTTTTGTATTTTCTTTTTTGATGAAATAAAAGTGATGCATATCCATGCAAGCGGCACCATTAATGCTGCCATCAGAAAAAAAGATGTATAACTTGTTTTAGTTAATGCAGGAACCAGCCATGTGATTGCGATTGTTCCGGCTACTGCAGATGTGCCGCCCATACCTGCAACTGTTCCCACATTTTTTCCATTAAAATAATCTGAAGGCAATGTTTGTAAATTATTAATGAGGAATTGAAATCCGAATAATGTAATGCTTATTAAAGCAATGGCAAGATTCACATATTCTTTTAATTGATCTAAGTAAATAGCAGTGGCAATTAATGAACCAAGCATCAGCACACACCCAATTGTAATGGCATACTTTCTTGCTTTGGAAGGAGGCACTCCTTTTTTTATCCTGGCCGATGAATAAAAACCTCCAAGCAATCCGCCAATGGCAGCAAACAAATAAGGCAACCATGCAAAAGCACCTACCTGTTTTATATCAAACAGAAATTGCTCTTTTAAAAAAGTTGGCAGCCATGTAAGAAACATCCACCAGATGGGGTCTATAAAAAAACGGGAACTAATAATGCCCCAGGTATTTTTAAACTGCAGTAATTGCCTCCAAGTGTACACATTTGAATCAGCAGTTAACACTTTTTTATCTGCATTAACATCTAAAATATAATCCTGTTCTTCTTTTGTAATCCACGGATGTTTATCGGGTGTGCCTTTATTAATCAGCAGCCAGGGAATTATCCATAAAATGCCTAACACTGCAATGCCTGCAAATGTTGCTCTCCACCCAAATGCCAGGTAAATGCCAGCAATTAACGGAGCCGACACAACAGAACCCAATGAAGCACCTGCACCAAATATTCCCTGTGCAATGGCTCTTTCTTTTGCAGGGAACCATTCCGCATTGCTCTTTGTTGCGCCGGGCCAGTTGCCTGCTTCGCTGATGCCAAGCATTGAACGGAAAATATTGAATGAACTAATTGACCTTGCCAGTGCATGCAAAGCAATCGAAACACTCCATGCAGCAATAGATACAACCATTCCTAATCTTGTACCAATGGCATCCATCATTTTTCCGGTTACTGTTTGCCCGATTGCATAAGCAACCATAAAGAAAGTAGTAATCATTGCAAGCGCATTTTTATTGTCGGCATCAGCAATTCCAAATTCTTTATAGATATACGGCCACATGATGTTGATGGCGCTGCGGTCAATATAATTAATGACTGTCGCAATGCCAATCAAACCAATGATCCACCATCTGAGCCCTTTTATTTTCATGTGCTGTTACTACTTGATTAATTTAATTACTAAGCGGAATATTTGCCACACCACTTGCAGCACCGGTTACTGTATTGCTTACATAAACTTTATTTCCTGTTGTTGTTCCGTTGCTGCCACTAAGCTGAATATTGAATCCATACCCTGATGCGTTCACCGTACAATTGTTATTTTTAAATTCATTGTAATTGCCCCAGCCTGCAAAAGCACAATGCACCTGGTAACCATCTAAAAAAATGCTGCCACCGGGATTGGTGCCAATATTATTTTCAATTAAAGTGTAATTGCCTTTTACATCTATCCAGCTATCGCCGCTGTTGGCGCCGGTAATGCCGGTGGCATCAAAATTATTTCCACGTATGATACCACCTGTTGTTCCTTCTTTTACATCAATACATTCTGCTGTTACATTGGGCCCAATTTTGTTATTGACGATTAAATTAGAATCGCAGAGGTCGGGGTTGCCATTAGAATAAGTTGCCCAATTGTTTTTGGCCGAGCCAATATAAATTCCTTCGCCATAGTCAGGGGTTTTTAAACCGGTAAAACTGATGTCGGTGTTCTGAATGGTATTGTGCGAACTAAATTTGCGGAGATGAATTGCTTCTTCGCCGATGCTGTAAACTTTTAGTCCATCAATGGTACTGTGAAGAGAACCGTCAATCATCAATCCTTTTAATCCGTTGGTGATGGAAAAACCTTTTATTACCCAGTAATTTGACTGAAGGTGCAATACATAGCCGGTATTAATATCGCCTGCATCCAAAATTGCATTGCGGCTGCCTCTTAAAATAATTGGTTTTACTGCAGTGCCATTTACACCCGGTGCAATAACAAATTTGCCGCTGTAAATACCATCGGCCATAACAATTTCGTCGCCTGCAACGGCATTAGTGAGTGCGGTTTTTAATTCTGCTGCGGTTTTCACATTCACAATCCTGCTGGTTGCTGTTGTGTTATTAACAGGCACAGATTTTTTGCTGCAGGTCATCAGCAATGTGATGCCAATAATATTTATAATGTTCATCATCTTCATTACTTAATTATTATTCCTGTGTTGTAATAAAATCTTCTCTCATTGGGCTGAAAATATCAATCAGCACTCCGGCTTCCATACAAACTGCGCCATGCATTACATTAGGAGGAATGTAGAAAGCATCCCCGGCTTTGAGTAACTTTTTTTCGCCACCAATTTCCACTTCAAACACGCCGCTTTCCACATGAGTTATCTGTGTGTGATAATGCTGGTGCAATGTTCCAACGCCACCGGCTTCAAAATCTACTTTCACCACCATCAGGCTTTCATCATAAGCCATAATTTTTCTTTTTACGCCAGTTGCCATTTGCTGCCAGGGTATATCGGCGTTTTCGATAAATACCTTTACAGTTTCAGTTGTTCCCATCTTTATTGATTTAGTTAACGATGTTTATTTCAATGTTTTTTCATCATACAAAACAGTGTATGGTCCTGTCCATGTAATATTCATTCCTGCTTTATTAAATGTATGTTTGCTTTGAGCAGAGAAATCTTTATTGCATTGTGCAATGAGTAATTTTTTTCCTGCTACCATTATTTCTGCTACTGTTATCTCTTCATCATTCTGTAGGAACTTTATAATTTGTACAGATGAGTAAGCATCTGAAGAATATTCCATGATGGGGTCAAAGCTTCCATGTATTTCTATCACATTTATAAATGACTTGTTCTTTCCATTTTTACGGATGATATAAGCAGGCTCACGCCTTACATTAAAATTTGGATCATTG
The DNA here is from genome assembly GCA_031384415.1 of Bacteroidota bacterium. GTDB lineage: Bacteria > Bacteroidota > Bacteroidia > Chitinophagales > Chitinophagaceae > Ferruginibacter. The sequence goes on along the minus strand of JANNAM010000229.1, from coordinate 25,443 downwards.
GCACCAGTACGGGTGAAAAATATTTGTGCCGAATCTTCTATCAAACTTGAAATGGTATAATAAGTACGCTTGTTTAAAAAAGTAAATTGCGCCAGCCTATCTTTCACCGCAGCTTCTGCTTCTATCCATAAAAACTGGTAACCGTTTTTCTTCCCCAATGTTTCCTGCGTTTTTGTACTGGCATAGTATTTAAAACTGGTGCTGATAAGATTGCCGCTGTACTGAAATGGAAGGTCGTACTGATGTTCATTGGCAGAAGCTGCATTAAAAATATCGGCAATAATTTTTTTGCCGCCGGGCAATTGCAGCATGTAAAGCGTACGCTGCAGGCGAACATTTTTGTAAGCATTGTCTTCTTTGGCAGCTATCACCTGCACTGCATTGCTGCTGATGCTGCTGAATAGTTTATCAGCATGGTATTGTTCTCCAATTTTTCCATCTCCATTAAACTGGCTTGTTTCATCCACCACCATTGTGTTATGGGCAATCGTCTGCGAAGCATAAGTTGTATTCTCGGGCAAATACCTGCCACCATATTTTTGTTCAACACCAATAAAACGTACAGAGCCATAATCGGTAATCACTTCATTGCCTTTATCAAACAGGTTAATATTCAGTTTATCGAAATGCCCGTGCGAAAGCCCATGGGATGTGTATTTATATATAAGTGTTGTGAGGTCTTTATCTTTTCCGTTGCGAAGAAAACTTACACCGCCTTCATCGCCTTTTGCTCCATCAGTATATTCAGCAGTTTGGTAGGGATAATAAGGCGAAATATTTTTAGCAGTTGCAATTGCAGCAGCAATGGAAGCGCCGCCTTTGTTAAGCAAAACTTTGTCCTGTTTTTTTGCAACAGTAAGTAACCCATTATCGGCTCCATAAATTTTCCATGCAATGTCTATTGCCGATACAAGTTCGTTGCTTGTATAGTCTTTGTCTTTCAGTGCATCATTAAGCGGAAAGAATATGCCGTCGGTATTTGTTTGCTGCAAACCAGCCAGCAATGCTTTTTGCAAAATGCTGTTGCGGTATTCAAATACTTTCAATTCGGGCCTTGCATGATCGAGTGCATTTGCAAATAGATAATAGGGAAGAATTGCGTAGCGAACATAATAAGGCCCTTCGGTATAATAACCATCCGGCGAAAACAAGCCATCCATCTGCGCCACGAAACCGCTCTTGCCATCTTTCTCTGTGCCATACAAGGCCATGTCAATATAGTCTTTGTTATTGCTTGCAATGCCAACGATGCCAACACCTGCACAAGCCCACACTCCGTGGTTGTGTACTAGATTAAACCAGTTTTTTAAATCTTTAGTAAAAAAATCTACTTCGGGTTTAAAGGCGCCGTCTTCAATTGTTTTTCTTTCTGGTGCAGAAAGAAAATTATAAACCATGTCGTAAGCCATGCCTGTATAAACAAGCCAGTTGGCATCATTTAATGCCTGCCAGAAAATGTGGCCTGGCGAACTGCTGGTTGCCTGCGGATGTTTTTTTAATGTTGGATTGAGTGCAGCGTATTTAAGCAAAATGTTCTTAACAAATGTTGCATATTTTTCTTCGCCAGTTATATTATACAGCACGCCGCTGTTGAACATAAGATTGTAGTTGGCTTTGTGCTTTTCGTGTGTGTAGCCACCGGCCGGGTCTTTAGGCAATGGAATATCCACCTCTTTGCCAATCCATTCATCAACCTGCTTTTTAATTTCATTGTAAGATTTAGTAAGGAGCGGATATTTTGTGATGCCTGCTTTTATTTCTGCTGCTTCGGGTTTGGTAAAAAAAGTATTGGGATGCCCACCGGGCCCTGTGGGCTGTGCAAAACAAAGCACAGGAAACAGCAGTAAGCTTATTATTTTCAGCAATCGTAGCATTTTGTCAATGTAATATTAAGCTCATTTTAGCACGGGCAGTTTATTTGGCTGTTTTAAAATATCTATATTTTAAATGGTTTGGTTAGACAGGCATCAACAAAAAGAGGGAATAGTTTACCGGGGCTAAAATATTTTTACCGAGAACGCTGCCGGGAACGCTGCCGGAAATCCCGTAAACTTCTTTGCCTTAGATTTACAGAAAGATTGCCAGATGAATAAGCCAGCCACCATTAAAGACATTGCCAGAACTCTTAAGATTTCTACTTCCACAGTATCAAGGGCACTTCGTGAAGCATCTGATGTAAGCAAGGAAACAAGGAATGCTGTAAAAGCATTGTCAGAAGAACTGAATTATCAGCCCAATAAATTTGCGTTAAGCCTTCAGCAAAAACAAACACATACCATTGGTGTAATAGTTCCCAACCTCGATTATGTATTGGCCACAATGGTAAAAGGAATTGATGAAGTGGCACTGGAAGCTGGCTATACTGTGATGGTTTGCCAGAGCAATGAATCGTTTGGAAGAGAGATTGTTAATACAAGAAGATTATTGCATAGTCTTGTGGATGGCCTCATCATTTCTGTTTCAAGCGAAACAAAAGTGTTTGACCATTTTAAAAAGATACTGGATAAAAATATGCCGATGGTGATGTTTGACAGGCTGATTGCTGATGTGAAAGTGCCGAGTGTAAGACTTGATAACAAAGATGGTGGCCTGCAGGCAACAGAGCATTTGCTTGAGCAGGGATACAGGCGCATTGCAATTTTAGCTGGGCCAAAAACTTTGGGCATCAGCAATGAAAGAATGGAAGGATACCTTGCCGCTTTAAAGAAATATAAAATAAAGCCCGACCCTGATCTTATTATTCATTGCGATTTTGACCAGGACTATGCTTATTTAGCAACCAAAGAATTGCTTGCAATGAAGAAAAGGCCCGATGCAATTTTCACAATCAGCGACCGCATGGCAATTGGTGCAATGCTGGCCATAAAAGAAAAGGGATTGAAAATGCCGGATGACATCGGCCTTGTTGGATTTAATAATGAACCGGTGACAAGCCTTGTAAGCCCCGGCATTTCAAGTGTGGACCAGCCGGCATTTGAACTTGGAAAAATGGCTGCCAAACTTTTTATTGAAAGCATGCACCACAATGACGACATGAGCCATGTGGAAGAAGTATTGAAACCCAAATTATTTATCAGAGAATCATCTATGAGAAATGCGGCAAAGAATGGCCGCACTAAATAATTATTATGAAACGATTGCTGTTATTGAAATTTTCGCTGCTGCTTTGTGTGTTTGCCATGGCTAATACTATTACCGTAAAAAACCTGGATGAACTTAAGGCAGCAAATAAAGTTGGTAAACCAGGTGATACTATTCTGCTTCATAATGGCGAATGGAAAGATGTTGTCATTGCATTGAATTGTAATGGTACCAAAGACTTACCAGTTACTTTTAAGGCACAGGAAGCTGGTAAAGTTTTAATTACCGGTCATTCGCAATTGAAGCTGGGCGGAAGCTTTATTGTAATTGATGGCTTTTATTTTACCAATGGCTATGCCGGTGACGATGCCATCATTGATTTCAGGATTGACAAAAAGCAACTGGCCAATCATTGCAGAATTACAAACTGTGTTATCAATGATTTTAATAACCTTAAAAGAATGGATGAGAATTACTGGGTTTCTTTATCTGGTAAAAACAACCGCATTGACCACTGCAGTTTTCTCAACAAGAAAAATATGGGTGTGCTGATGGCGGTGATATTGGATGATGAAAGAAGCAGGGAAAATTTTCACTCTATAGACCATAATTATTTTGGAGTACGATTACCGCTGGCTTCCAATTCAGGGGAGATAATAAGGGTGGGGGTTTCGCAGCACTGCGAATTCAATTCAAATACACAGATTGTTGATAATTTTTTTGAACACTGCGACGGGGAAACTGAAATCATTTCAATTAAATCATGCAGCAATGTAGTTAGGAATAATTTTTTTAAAGAATGCCAGGGCGGTGTGGTGTTGCGGCATGGTAATTATAATACTGTGGAGAGCAATATTTTTTGGGGAAATGACAAAGAAGGCACCGGCGGTGTTCGTATCATTAATAAGGGGCAGTGGGTGGTAAATAATCTTTTTTATAAATGCAGGGGTGTTGGTTTTCGTTCTTCATTGTCTATAATGAACGGCGTACCAAATTCTCCGGCATTCAGGTATGTGGCTGTAACAGATGCAGTGATTGCCAACAACAGTTTTTTCAACTGCACGCCCATAAGTTTTTGCGAAGGAAGTGATACCGAAAGAACAGTAGTGCCGGAAAAAGTTTTTTTTGCAAATAATATTTTTTATAACACAAAGGATAAAATTATTTACAATAGTTATGATGACATCAGCAAAATTTATTTTAGTCAGAACATTGTAAGTAAATCCATAACACAATCAATAACTGCTGGATTTATTAAATATCCTATTGCCGTATGGAAATCAATACTTATTCAAATTCCCGAAGTGTATGCAGAACAGGTTAAAAAAATGCCTGATTCACTTTTGTTGTTAAGCAAGGGCAGATTATCAGGTCGTTTTTCCAACATGCCGGGGCTATCAAATAAGCAGGTTATAAATGAAACAGAATTACTAAACATAGTGTATGCTGGTGCTGAGTGGTTCAAACGACTTTCAGTAAAAACTCCTGCAACTCCAATTGAAGTTGATTGCAAAGATGGCTTGAGTTTAAAAACAGCATTAGATAAGGCAGGAGAAAATTTGTTGATTATACATCTTACCGGCGATTCATATAAACTGGAAGGGCCGCTTTCCATTAAAGGAAATGTGACCATTACATCTGGCAAAAAGCAAATCAGTTTTATCAGCAGCATAGAAGATCCTTTGACTTATTTGCTGGAGATAAAAGGCGGCAATGCTTTGTATTTAAAAAATATTAATCTTGATCTTTCTGGTTTACATGCGGCTGCTTTTATTACTGCTGACTTGAGTGGCAGCAGCAATCACAGCAATTTATCAATTAGTGGATCCACCATAAAAAGTATGAATGGCATTTTTTTTAATGCAGCTAAATCAACTGTGTTTGATAGTATTATTGTAAGCAATAATTCTTTCTTCAGCAATAAAGGAACGCTTTTCAATTTTAGTAACGAAACAGATAAGAAAGGGCTTTACAATGTGGAGCATTTAAAAATGACCAATAATTTTTTTAATGTCAACGAGGGAGTTTTACTGGATATGCTCCGGGGCGGTAATGATGAAAGCACAATGGGGCCATTGCTTTTGTTTAAGAATAATATTATTGACAACTGCCGCAGTGGCGGTGATAAACCATTGATAATACTAAATGGAACACAGCAATCAGTTATTGAATACAACAGGTTCGTGGCAAGCAATGATGGCGCTTCAATTATTCAGTATGAAGATGCGGTAAGGGCAGCGCATTTTTTCAGGAACAATGTACTTACAAAATCGGGCAAGGTAACAAGCAACAAATTTGTAACTGAAAAAAATAATACTATTAAGTAAATCGCTAAGAAAAATAAGTGCCGCCGTTAATATCAATATTTGCTCCGGTTATAAAACTGCTTTCATCGCTTGCCAGGTAAGCAACAAGATCAGCTACTTCATTGGCCTGTCCTTCCCTTCGCAATGGAGTTGAACCTGCAACATTGGCTCTGACCTCTGGTTTTGTAAATGTATCATGAAAAGCGGTGGCAATCATACCGGGGTCAACAGCATTCACCCTGATTCCTTTGGGGCCAAGTTCCTTTGCCATGCCTCTTGTAAATGTGGCAACGGCACCTTTGCCCGTAGCATAAGCCGATGCTCCAAATCCCCCGCCATCACGGCCTGCCTGTGATGAAAAGTTTACGATTGCTGAACCCGGAGGCATCAGCGGCGCAACATGTTTTATCATTAAAAAAACAGATTTCACATTCAGGGCAATTACTTTGTCCCAAAAATCTTCTTCCATATCTGCCAAAAGTTTCCGGGCAACCAATCCGCCGGCAACATTTACTAAAACATGAATTTCGTTGCCAAAAGCTTTTTGTGTTTCGCTCACAATATTTGCAGCATCGGTATTTTTTGTAACATCGCCTTTTACAATAATGGCTACTCCTCCAGCATCTTTTATCAGCTTCAAAGTTTCATTGGCATGCTCTTCATTGCTCAGGTAATTAACAACAACCTTTGCGCCTTCTTTTGCCAGCTTTATTGATACGGCTCTTCCAATATCTCTTGCACCGCCGGTAACAATGGCTGTTTTTCCTTTAAATTTCATACTGTTATTTTTAAAATGAATGTGGTAAAATTATACAATTGAATTGCCGGCAAATATAATCCTGAATCAAAATCATATTCTTTTTCCAAATTTCTGCAAGCAGGAAGCGTTTTATTAGACCCGAAAGTAAAACCTTTTGCGTGACTATCACCTGCTTTGAGAAAATTTTTGTAAAGGGAAAGTATAATTTTAAAAAAAGAAGACCAAATTATATTTCTGTCACTAAAAAATTGTTTATTGATATTTGCATAATTACTTTCCTTTATTTTTAATTGGTAACTTAACAACAAAACAAATTTATACATGTTGCTGCTGGGAATTGATTTGGGTACTTCGGCTGTTAAAGTTTCGGTGGTTGATGCAGCCACACAGCAATGCCTTGCATCGGCACAATATCCCGAAGCTGAAACGGGTATTATTGCCCTGGAGCCGGGCTGGGCCGAGCAATCGCCTGATATGTGGTGGCAAAATGTTCAACAGGCCATATTAAAATTGCATGCGCTAAAAAAATATAATCCGCAAGATATTGCCACAATTGGTATTGCTTACCAGATGCATGGCCTGGTAATGACAGACAAGGATAAAAATGTTTTACGAAACAGCATCATCTGGTGCGACAGCCGTGCTGTTGAAATTGGCGACAAGGCATTTAAAGCAATCGGTGCAGCAAAATGTTTATCGCATTTGCTTAACTCACCCGGAAATTTTACTGCATCAAAGTTAGCATGGGTAAAACAAAACGAACCTGCAGTATTTGAAAAGACTGATAAAATAATGTTGCCCGGCGATTTTATCGCAATGAAACTTACCGGGAATATTACAACAACTATTGCGGCTTTATCAGAAGGAGTGTTCTGGGATTTTAAAAATAATGAGTTGTCGAAAGATGTTTTTGATTATTATGGATTCAGCACAGGTTTTATCCCTGAGATAAAAAATGTTTTTGAAGAACATGGAAGGCTTACAACAACTGTTGCTGCTGCTCTTTCGTTGAAAGCAGGCATACCGGTTTCTTATAAAGCCGGCGACCAGCCAAACAATGCTTTGTCTTTAAATGTACTTGAACCTGGTGAAGTGGCTGCCACCGCAGGAACTTCGGGAGTTATTTATGGGGTAAGTGACCAGTTAACTTATGATAAGCAATCGAGGATAAACAATTTTGCTCATGTTAATCATAGAGCAGAAAAAAATAAATTGGGTGTTTTACTTTGCATTAACGGAACAGGCATTACAAACCGCTGGATAAAAAATATAACAGGCGATAAACTTAGTTATGAGCAAATGAATGCAGCAGCAAAAAAAATTGATGCCGGCAGCAACGGCCTGATTATTTTACCTTTTGGAAACGGAGCCGAAAGGATGCTGGACAATAAAATGGTGAATGCTCATATTCACAATATTGATTTGAATAGACATACAGCTCCTCATTTATTTCGGGCTGCACAGGAAGGAATTGCATTTGCATTTCGTTACGGGCTTGATATAATGAAAGCAAACGGGATGAATCCAACAGTAATCCGGGCTGGCAGGGCAAATATGTTTTTAAGCAATGTTTTTACAGAAAGTTTTGTAAACACACTTAATGTGCCTGTTGAAATGTACAACTGTGATGGCAGCATTGGTGCAGCAATTGGTGCAGGCATTGGTGCAAAAATTTTCAGCAATGCAAAAGAAGCATTCCGGGAGTTTAAACCTGTTCAAATAACAGAACCTGCCAGTAAAAATGTATATGAAGCGTTTTATCAAAACTGGTTAACACAATTGCACAAACAATTAAACCGATTAAATAATTTTTAAAAAAATAACATCATGTCTGTAATAACAGGAAGTAAAGAATTTTTTAAGGGAATAAATAAAATTGCTTTTGAAGGAACCCAATCAGATAATCCATTGGCCTTTCGCTGGTACGACGAAAATAGAATGGTTGCAGGAAAAACAATGAAGGAATATTTACGCTTTGCATGTGCTTACTGGCACAGCTTCTGCGGTAGTGGTGCCGATCCATTTGGTGAGCCAACACATTTATTTGCCTGGAACGAAAAAACGGATGCTGTTGAAAGGGCAAAAGACAAAGCAGATGCTGCATTTGAATTTATAACCAAACTTGGGTTGCCTTATTATTGTTTCCATGACCTGGATGCAGTTGATTTTACAAATGATATAAATGAAAACGAAAGACGACTTCAGGCAATAACATCTTACTTGGCCGAAAAACAAAAAGTTAGCGGAGTAAAATTATTATGGGGCACTGCTAATTTATTTTCTAACAGAAGATACATGAACGGGGCCGCCACCAATCCGGATTTTCATGTGCTGGCACATGGCGCTGCACAGGTAAAAGCTGCACTGGATGCAACAATAACATTGGGCGGAGAAAATTATGTGTTCTGGGGCGGAAGGGAAGGTTACATGAGTTTACTCAACACAAATATGAAAAAGGAGAAAGAGCATTTTGCAAAATTTTTACACACAGCAAAAGATTATGCAAGAAAAAATGGCTTCAAAGGAAATTTCTTTATAGAACCAAAACCATGTGAGCCAAGCAAACATCAGTATGATTATGATTCGGAAACGGTCATTGGTTTTTTACGCCAGTATGGTTTAATGAATGATTTTAAATTAAATATTGAAGTAAATCATGCAACACTGGCAGGCCATACTTTTCAGCATGAACTGCAGGTGGCTGCCGATGCCGGTATGCTTGGCAGCATAGATGCCAACCGGGGCGATTATCAAAATGGATGGGATACAGACCAGTTTCCAAATAACATCACTGAACTGGTGGAAGCGATGCTGATAATTCTGGAAGCAGGAGGTTTTAAGGGTGGGGGAATAAACTTTGATGCAAAAATCCGCCGCAATTCTACTGACCCTGAAGATTTGTTTTATGCTCACATTGGCGGTATGGATACTTTTGCCAGGGCATTGATTGTGGCTGATGAAATTTTGCAAAAATCTGATTACAGAAAAATAAGAACAGAACGGTATGCTTCTTTTGATAGTGGTAAAGGAAAAGATTTTGAGCAGGGAAAATTATCGCTGGAAGATTTAAGAAATTATGCAATTGAAAACGGAGAGCCGGCTGTATCAAGCGGCCGGCAGGAGTATTTTGAAAATATTATCAATCGTTTTATTTGAAAAAAAATAATTAACTAACTGGGCTATTTAGAGCTGTAATTAATAATGACAGATAAAGAAATAAAATCGCAGGTAAAAACAGAGATTAAATTTTTAGCCGGTCCGCAAAGCCGGTGGAAAGATTTTGTGTATGCCACTAAAGTTTTTATAGAATTTATAAGAGGTTTCAGGGCTTTGCATTTTGCAGGGCCATGTGTTACAGTTTTTGGTTCGGCAAGGTATAATGAAGGCCATCCATATTATGAATTAACAAGAGAACTTTCGGGCAAAATTGCACAGTTAGGATTTACAATAATGACAGGCGGCGGCCCGGGCATAATGGAAGCTGCCAACCGTGGAGCCAGGGAAGCAGGCGGCAAAAGTGTTGGTTGCAATATTGTGTTGCCTGTTGAGCAAAATCAAAATCCATATCTGGATAAATGGGTTAACATCCGTTATTTCTTTGTAAGGAAAACATTGCTCATTAAATATTCCTATGCTTTTGTTGTAATGCCAGGCGGTTTTGGAACGCTGGATGAATATTTTGAAGCGCTTACATTGATACAAACAAAAAAAATAAGCGAATTTCCCATAGTAATATTTGATACAGTTTTTCACAAAGATCTTTTGGAACATATTGAACTGATGAAAGCCAAAGGCACCATTTCGCCAAACGACAGCAATCTTTTTCTTGTTACCGATTCTGTTGATGAAGTGGTAGCATACATACAAAAAAATGGCATAGACAAGTTTAATCTTGTTCCAATAAAACCACGACGGCCTTTTAAATGGTTGTTTGAAAGGGAATAAATAATCCATTTATTCCTGGGTTTAAAATTTCCGGTAAAATAAAATTCCTGACAAAGGTCATATTCGTTTTTGATGCTGGTCATCTTTCTGTTGGTAACACTAGAGCAACTTTGTATTGCAGAAGTGAAAGAAGAGGCAGTTTAATAAATTTACTTTTAAAATTAAATATCCCAAAAAACTAAAAAGAGCTAATACACAGGTTGATTTATTAACAGGAGCTTCCGGAGCATAACTTAAAATTTGTTCGGGAGTTTACTGGTCAGTGTCCTGATGTTTGCCCGAATGATTTCTTATTACTGTTTTGCAGCTGATTTATTAAACACCTTATCAGTTTAAGATAGTTCTGTCAACGTAGCCGCTGCATAGTCTTATGTGGTGGCTTTTTTAACATTACAAACCATGTACAAATAAAAACCGGTACCAACATACAATCAAGTTGTTATCACTGTGGCAATCACTGCGATAAAAGTATTCATCTGGAAGAGAAAAATTTCTGCTGTAATGGATGCAGGCAGGTTTTTTTGCTGCTCAGTGAAAATAATCTTTGCACTTATTATTGCCTTGATAAAAACCCCGGCTTAAGTGCAAAGGGTAAATTTGTATTGGGGCGCTTTGCTTACCTTGATGATAAAAGTATTATTGAAAAGCTTGTTCAGTTTAACAGCCATGCCCAAACAAATATAACTTTTGAACTGCCGCAGATGCATTGTTCATCCTGCATTTACCTGCTGGAAAATCTGTACCGGATAAATCCGGGCATTGTTAAATCGCAAACTAATTTTCAGTGTAAAGAACTATTCATCATTTTCAATCCGTTGCTCATCACCCTGCGCCAGGTGGTAGAACTGCTTGCATTCATTGGCTACGAACCTTTGATAACTTTAAAAGATGCTGCTCAGTCAAAAAAAAAATTATATAACCGCAGCCAGATTTTTAAAATTGGTGTAGCAGGTTTTTGTTTTGCCAATATCATGATGCTTAGTTTTCCTGAATATTTTTCATCGGGCAATATTGAGCAGGCAGGATTGAAACAAACATTTTCTTATTTAATATTTCTATTATCGTTGCCGGTGCTGTTTTACAGTGCATCCGGTTTTTTTGTCTCGGCATGGAAAGGGTTACGCAAGGGCTCTTTAAATATTGATACTCCTATTGTGCTGGCAATTTTGGTTTCATTTGGAAGAAGCTATTACGAAATCATTACCAACAATGGGGCAGGTTTTTTAGATTCGGGCACCGGTATTGTTTTCTTTATGCTTATTGGCCGCTGGTTTCAGGATAAAACCTACGATTCACTTTCATTTGAAAGAGATTACAAATCATATTTTCCGCTGGGTGTTACTGCTTTAATTGATGGTGAAGAAAAGAATATTCCTGTAACTCAATTAAAAAAAGGGAACACCATAATAATCCGCAACGAAGAAATGATACCAGCCGATGCAGTCTTAAGAAAAGGTGCAGCCAATGTAGATTACAGTTTTGTCAGCGGCGAAGCAAGGCCAGTTCAAAAAAATAACGGAGAATTAATTTATGCCGGTGGCAAACAATCGGGTAGCGCCATAGAACTTGAAGTAGTGAGTGATGTATCACACAGTTATATTACACAACTCTGGAACAATGATATTTTTACCGGTAAAAAAAATACTGACAAATCTTTCATTCATCCCTGGAGCAGGTATTTTACGCTGATTTTATTTTCGATAGCGTTGGGTGCTGTTGTATTTTGGTGGATAAATAACCCGGCCAATATTTTACCTGTACTTACTGCTGTGCTTATTGTGGCCTGTCCCTGTTCTTTATTGCTGTCGGCTACTTTTACTTATGGTAATATGCTCCGTATTTTTGGCAGGAATAAAATGTATTTAAAAAACGCATCAGTTATTGAATCGCTTGCAGCGGTTAATACAATTGTGTTTGATAAAACAGGCACCCTTACCCAGGAACTACCCGATGCTGTTTCTTACAATGGAACTCCTTTAACGGGGCTTGAAAAAACGGCTGTAAAAAATCTGGCAGGTCAATCTTCACATCCACTTAGTAAAATGCTTTCTTCTTACCTGGAAATTGTAAAAGAACACTCACTCACCCTGGAGCAGTTTAAAGAATTTAGTGGCTATGGAATTGAAGCCCTCGTAAATAATATGCCGGTAAAAATTGGTTCAGCAGAATTTGTTGGTAAAGATAAATCTGGTTATGATACCGGATCGCAGGTTCACCTGCTGATGAACAATGTTCACAAGGGTCATTTTACAATAAGCAGCCATTACAGGAAAGATATAGGAAAGGCAATTGCTGGTTTAAAAAAGACAGGCTACAATTTGTACGTATTATCTGGTGACAACAACGGCGAGGAAGAAAGAATGAAACACCTTTTTGGAATTCAGACAACGCTGGAGTTTAATAAAACGCCACAACAAAAATTGGACTTTATAATGTATCTGCAAAAGCAGGATAAAAGTGTACTGATGCTTGGCGATGGGCTGAATGATGCCGGAGCCCTTATGCAAAGCAATGTGGGAATTGCGGTAAGCGACAACACGGCCAGGTTTACTCCGGCCTGTGATGCCATTTTGAATGGCAACAGTTTAAAAAACATCCACCAGTTTTTAAAATATGCCAAAGCCGGAAAGAAAATAGTTACTGCAAGTTTTATTCTTTCTATCTTATACAATATTGTGGGAGTTTCTTTTGCAGTATCAGCCGGTTTATCTCCTTTGGTTGCTGCCATTCTGATGCCCGCCAGCAGTATCAGCATTGTTTTGTTTGTAACAATGTTGAGTAATATAGTTGCAAAAAGAATGGAATTGTAATTTTTCCTGCTGCAGTCGGTGAAACCGTGTTTGCTTTTTATGGTTAACACTCAATTTCCCATAATTATTTACTACTGATTTATATCATCCCTCTGTTTGACTGTCATCAGTTAACTCATTTATCAGCTACTTTATTTTTGCGATATAAAAATATCCCTTGAGTGTATTATTCATTTTAATAGGCGTAAGCATATTGGTAGCAGGAAGTTTTCTTGCTGCTTTTTTATGGAGTGTAAAGAATGGCCAGTATGATGATGATTACACCCCTTCTGTAAGAATACTTTTTGATGATGAACACCCTAAAGAAGAAATCTTAACCCAAACCAAATAATAAATACATGCAGGTAGAAAAATTTTATTACGACAATAAAACTGTACGGAATTTTGCGTACGCTACCATAATCTGGGGTGCTGTCGGGATGCTTGCCGGCCTTTGGGTGGCGCTGCAGTTGGTTTTTCCTTCGCTTAATATTACACAGTATGGTTCATTTGGCCGGCTGAGGCCGTTGCATACCAATGCAGTAATTTTTGCTTTTGTAGGCAATGGTATTTTTATGGGGGTTTATTATTCCTTACAACGCCTGTGCAAAGCAAGAATGTTTAGCGACAAACTCAGTGCAATACATTTTTGGGGATGGCAGTTGATAATTGTTGCTGCTGCAATCACATTGCCATTAGGCCTTTCGCAGGGTGCCGAGTATGCAGAATTAATCTGGCCTATAGATTTAGCCATCACCATCATCTGGGTGGTTTTTGGATGGAACATGTTTGGCACCATCATTAAAAGAAGAGAAAAACATTTGTATGTAGCTATTTGGTTTTACATAGCAACTTTTGTAACCGTGGCTGTTTTGCATATTGTCCGTTCAGGCGAACTGCCTTACTCATGGCTGCAGAGTTACAGTTGGTATGCAGGTGTGCAGGATGCATTGGTGCAATGGTGGTATGGCCACAATGCAGTGGCTTTCTTTTTAACAACACCTTACCTGGGCCTCATGTATTATTTTATGCCCAAAGCGGCCAACCGTCCAATTTATTCTTACCGGCTTTCCATCATTCACTTTTGGGCATTGATATTTTTATACATCTGGGCTGGGCCACATCATTTGTTATATACTGCTTTGCCCAACTGGGCACAATCTTTAGGGGTTGTGTTTTCTTTGATGCTTATTTTTCCAAGCTGGGGCGGCATGATAAATGGATTGCTCACATTACGTGGTGCCTGGGACAAAGTGAGAGATGATGTGATTTTGAAATTTTTTGTGGTGGCAGTTACCTGTTATGGCATGGCAACTTTTGAAGGTCCTATGCTTTCTTTAAAAAGCGTGAGTGCCATCAGCCATTACACCGACTGGATTGTTGCTCATGTGCATGTAGGTGCATTGGGATGGAACGGTATGTTAACTTTTGGTGTTTTATACTGGCTAATTCCAAGAATTTTTAAAACAAATCTTTTTTCAAAAAAACTGGCCAACCAGCATTTTTGGCTGGGTACTTTAGGAATATTATTTTATGCAATACCAATGTACTGGGCAGGTTTTATGCAAAGCAGCATGTGGAAACAGTTTACCGAATCAGGCCAGTTAAAATATTCTTTTCTCGAAACATCCATCAACATGAAACCCTTTTACGCCATGCGTTCATTGGGTGGTTTAATTTACTTAGCTGGTGTTTTGCTGATGATTTACAATATTTATAAAACAGTGAAGGCTGGCAAACTGGTTGCCAATGAAGAAGCCGAAGCAGCGCCATTGGAAAAAGTGTATGTAAAACATACAGGCGAGCACTGGCACCGCTGGATAGAACGCAGGCCTGTACAACTGATGATTGGAAGCCTTGTTGTTATTTTAATTGGCGGAGTGATTGAACTGGTGCCTACATTCCTGGTTAAATCAAATGTGCCAACTATTGCAAGTGTGCAGCCTTACACACCACTCGAACTGCAGGGCCGGGATATTTATGTAAGGGAAGGCTGTTATGCATGCCACTCACAAATGATTCGACCTTTCCGCAGCGAAACCGAACGCTATGGTGAATACAGCAAGGCCGGCGAGTTTGTTTACGACCATCCATTTCAATGGGGCAGCAAAAGAACCGGGCCCGATTTGGCAAGAGAAGGAACAGGAAACTTAAAAAAATCAGATGGCTGGCATTTTCGCCATTTCAGAGAACCAGCTTCCATGAGCACCGGCTCCATTATGCCTTCTTACGCATTCATGATTGAACAAAACCTGGATACTTCATCTACTGTTGCAAAAATAAAAGCCATGCAAACATTAGGTGTGCCTTATGCAAAAGGATACGAGTACCAGGCAAACAGCGATTTGGTGCAGCAGGCAAAAACTATACAGACAAATTTGAAAACCGAAGGAATTGAACTGCCGCCCAATAAAGAAATCATTGCGCTGATTGCTTACATACAGCGCCTGGGGAAAGATATTAGTAAACCGCAAAATAAATAACCCATGTTTAAATTCATAAAACAATATGTAGAAAAAATTGAAGGTGCACAGATTTATCCACTCATTTCAATGTTCATCTTCCTGCTTTTTTTTATTGCATTGCTGTGGTATGTAAAAAAAATGGATAAAAATAAAGTGGCTGAACTATCGAAGATACCGTTGAATGAAACGGATGAAAATTGTGATACAGGCAGTAGTTCCCTGTTATAACATCGTTGCGACGCAATCCTTTCATCTGCAGTAATGCTATTTAGCTTTTATCTGAGCGTAATAAAAATATACAGTCTCAACTGGCTTTAATATTATTCGAAAATAAATTGAATTATAAAATGAGTATCAAAAAAACAATAACAAGCATTGCAGCATTGCTGTTGCCGGCTTTATTATTTGCACAAGATGCTGTAAAACCAGCCAGTAAAGGAGTAGCAAGCAGTAATAACCAACTGGCAATTTTATTATCTATTACTGCCATTGTACTGGCATTTGTAATTTGGGGCATGGGCAAAGTGCTGATTGAAGTAAGCAGGCAGGCACTTGAAAAAAATAACGACAGTTTAAAAGTGTTCAGCATTTTATTATTGGTTGCATTAAGCATCTGCGGTCAAACAGCAGTGGCACAGCAGCCTGCAGCAGAAATTGTAAAAATAATTCCCAATTATGGCGGTTTATCTGAAAGTGCGTTCCTCACATTTGTAATTGTGATAGGCACCGAAATACTCGTTATTCTTTTTTTAACTTTTTTCATCAGGCGCATTTATGCAGAACTGCAGCCCGAAAAGATAAAAGTTATTACACAAAAAAACAATCTGGCTGCCTCGTGGGCTAACGTGGATAAAAAATTATTTACCCGTGCTGTGCCCGTTGCCAAAGAGGCCGATGTTATGCTTGACCATGACTATGACGGCATCAGGGAACTTGATAATGCATTGCCGCCCTGGTGGAAATATGGTTTTTACATCACTATTGTTGTTGCATTTGTTTACATGCTCAATTTTCATGTGCTGGGCAATGGTAAAAACCCAACACAGGAATATGAAGCCGAAATTGAAAATGCTCAAAAAGAAAAAGAAATTTTTGATGCTAAAAATAAAGACAGGATTGATGAAGCCAATGTACCCATGGCAGATGCTGCAGGATTGCAAAAGGCAAAGGAATTATTTACTACCGACTGTTGGAGTTGTCATGGCAAACTGGGTGAGGGTGGGGCAGGACCAAACCTTACAGATGATTACTGGCTTCACAAAGGTTCGCTCAATGATATTTATCAATCAATAAAAAATGGTTATCCCGATAAAGGCATGCAGGCATGGAGTGTAAAATTTAACCCGAAAGAAATAAGCGAACTGGCAGGTTTTATTAAAACGTTGCAAAGCAGCAATCCACCGGGAGCCAAAGCGCCTCAGGGCGATTTGTTTACGGAAGCAATAAAAGTAACCAGTGACTCAATCAGCAAGAAAAAAGATTTTATAAATACAATTAAAAAAGATACTCTGATAAAAGGTAAATGAGCAGTAACCGGATAAATTAATGGATGATATGACAGAAACTATAATACCAGTAAAAGACAATAAGGAATCTTTCAGGGATTCTGTTGCCACTATTTCAAAAGAAGGCAACCGTAACTATATTCGGCCTAAAAAGCCGAAAGGCCGTTTGTTTAATCTTCGTACCAGGTTCAGTATTTTTTACCTCATTGTTTTTTTTACACTTCCCTTCATAAAAGTAAATGGCGGGCCATTATTAATGCTGAATGTGCTGGAACGAAAGTTCATCATCTTCGGTATGGTTTTCTGGCCACAGGATTTTTTCATCTTTGGCATTGCCATGCTTACGTTTGTGGTGTTTGTGGTGTTGTTTACTGTAGTGTTTGGCCGTATCTTTTGTGGCTGGGCTTGTCCACAAACCATTTTTATGGAAATGGTTTTTCGTAAAATTGAATACTGGATTGATGGCGATGCTGCTCAGCAAAAGCAATTGGCTGCTATGTCGTGGACAGGATATAAAATTCAAAAAAGGGCTTTAAAATTTGCAGCTTTCTTTACGATCTCTTTTATTATTGCCAATTTTTTTCTTACATATTTTATTGGCATGGACACATTGCTAAACTATGTTCAGCATCCTGCAGCAAACCTGGGTACTCTTTCTGCCTTGTTAATATTTACCTGCGTTTTCTTTTTTGTTTATTGGTGGTTTAGGGAGCAGGTTTGTATTGTTGTTTGCCCTTATGGAAGATTGCAGGGTGTGTTGCTTGATAAAAATTCAATTGTGGTTGCTTACGACCACAAGCGTGGAGAACCAAGGGGTAAATTAAAAAAAGCAGATGACCACGATTGCAAATGCACCGATTGCAAAGAAGAAGGAGCCTGCAAAAGTATTGCTTCAAAATTTGAGGAATATATTAAGCAGGGCGATTGCATAGATTGTTTTGCCTGTGTAAGGGTTTGCCCTACCGGCATAGATATCAGGAACGGAACACAATTGGAATGTATCAACTGCACAGCCTGCATTGATGCCTGCGACTCTATCATGGAAAGCATTCATAAGCCTAAAGGGCTGGTGCGTTATGCATCTGAAAATAGTATAACCAAGGGTGTGCAGTTGAAATTTACTACAAGAATAAAAGCGTATTCGGCTGTATTAACACTGTTACTTTCCCTGCTGGTGTTTTTATTGTTAAGCCGTACCGATCTTGATGCTACATTAATGCGTGCCAATGGCTTAACCTACCAGCAGCAGCCGGATGGATTAATCAGCAACCTCTACAATTTAAAGCTGGTCAATAAAACCCACAGAGATATTCCTGTTATTTTAAAACTGGAAAATTTGCCCGGCGAAATTATGATGGTAGGAAGCAGTTCATCGCTTATCAAAAAAGAAGACTATACCAATCTTGAATTTTTTATTAAGCTAAACAAAGCAGCTATTAAAAGCTGGAAGACAGCAATCAAAATCGGTTTATACGACAGCAGTACGAAGAAAAAAATTAAAACACTTACCGGCAATTTTATGGGGCCGGAAGTTTACAATTAATCAACCTTTAAATTTTATTATGAACTGGGGATATAAAATAATGTTTGCTTATGGTTTGTTTGTTGCAGGCATCCTTTTCCTTGTTGTTAAATCATCAAGCCAAAAAACCGACCTGGTAACGCAGGATTATTATGGAGAAGAATTAAAATTTCAGAACAGGATTGATGAAAATAAAAATACAGCAGCACTTTCGGGCAAACTGAATTACGAAATAAAAAGTGGGGTTATGTTAATTTATTTCCCAAAAGATTTTGAAGGCAAAATTATTTCGGGTACAGCGGTAATTTATTATCCGGCTGATAAAAACAAGGATATTACAGTCCCCTTTTCTACAGAAAGCAGCAGCCTTGCAATAAAACTGCCGGCAGTAAATTATGGATTGCACGAACTGCAGATAAGCTGGCAGGCTGGCGGTGTAAATTATTATTTCAGTCATAAAATATTTATTTAACACATCATAAAATACAGCTTTAAAATAAAATAACATGATACAGTTGGTAGCAGCAGGTTTTATGATTGGCATTATTGGTAGTTTTCATTGTATAGGTATGTGTGGACCCCTGGCTTTGTCCTTGCCTCTAAATAATAACAGCCAAACAGCAAAATTTTTTGGTGCATTAGTCTACAATGCTGGCCGTGTTGCTACTTATTCTTTGCTGGGTTTGTTATTTGGTTTAATTGGAAAATCGGTTGCGATGTTTGGTTTTCAGCAAATACTTTCTGTTATTTTAGGAGTATTAATTTTATTATTTATCCTGCCGGGTAAAAGATTCAGCAAAGCAAAGTTTTCAATACCGTGGGTAAATAATTTTTTTGTGATGCTGCGTAACATGCTTGGTAAATTATATCTGAACAAAAATTTTTTTTCTTTGTTTTTAATCGGGTTACTCAATGGTTTACTTCCCTGTGGCCTTGTTTATATGGCCATTGCAGGTGCCATTGCAGCAGGCGGAGTTTTAAACAGCATCTTTTTCATGGCTTCATTTGGTTTTGGAACATTGCCTGTAATGTGGGCAGTTGCTTTTTTTGGAAATTATCTGGCAGTTGGCGTAAGAAGAAGAATCCGTACTGTATATCCTTATGCAATGGCTTTAATGGCCTGTTTACTTATTGTAAGAGGGATGGGTTTAGGCATACCGTACGTTAGCCCAAAAGTGGATATGGCAAAAAAGGAAATAAAAAGCTGTTGCCATAAACCCTGATAATAATCATTTAAGCTGCTGAGGGATGTTATACACTAACGATAACAATGAGTTTAATTTTGGCTAAATACATTTTACTTGATAAATAATGATTTTACAATGGCCCTGAGTATCCTGGAACAATTTTATCACGAAAATTTGACATGGGAGCGATTGCTTGAATTTTTTAAGCAGGAAAATACTTTTTTGAAAAACCGGTTAGCAGAAGTAGTTGATAAAAAACAAGACAAGGAATTTGTAGCAATAGCTGAAAATTTTCAGAACAAGTTAATTTTAAAAGATGAAGTGCATGATGAACTGCTGCAGGATATTAATGAGCAACAAGTAAATATTAAAAGGGAACTAAAAGACACAAATGAACAGGTTAAAAATAAAATTTTTATTAAGCAGTCAAAACTTCGAAATGAAATGGGTTATTTTGAAAATAACTTTAACCTGTTGAAAAACGAATTTAATAAATGGCTGTTAATGGACTTATAAACTTAGTTAAGCATGGCGGCCAGTTTTTTTTCATTGGTAATAATAATATTGCTGTCTTTAATCTCTACCAGTTTTTCGTTTTTAAAATCACTTAAAGTACGAATCAGCGATTCGGTTGCTGTACCGGCAATATTTGCCAGGTCTTCCCTTGAAATGTGAATGGAAAATTTTTCATCAGGTTTTTTTTGATATTTCCTCTGTAGTGTGAGTAATGCGTCTGCCACTCTTTTACGCAACGAATTATAGGCAAGCTTTAAAAGCTGATCTTCTTTTTCAGCAACATTTTTGGCAAGCAACTGAATAAATTTTTGAGTTACTTCCCGGTTGCTTCCTATCAGCGATTCAAAATCCTCTCTTGGTATAATAGCCAGTTCAGTTTCTTCCAACGCTTCGGCTGTTTCTTTGTATGCAGTTCCTTCCAGCAGCGGGGTATATCCCAAAAAATCGCCTTCATTTAATAATCCAACTGTAAGCTCTTTACCATCATCATTTGTTTTAAAAGTTTTTACTTTTCCTTTTTGGATATAAAATAAACGGGATGGATGATTCCCTTCGGAATAAATTACCTGTTTCTTTTTATAAATATTGGTGTTTCGGTCTGATCTAAGATTGGCTAATGCATTTTTTCCTGCAAATTCGTTCAGCATCTGGTACATGCCATCAGCATTGGCAGCATATTCTTTTTTAAGGAGTTCGTTTTTTTTCAGCCGGCTTTCAATAGCAGTAAGTAATTCAATATCCGAAAAGGGTTTGGTGATATAATCATCAGCGCCCATTTCCATACCTTTTCTAAAATCGCCCCTTTCGGCTTTGGCCGTTAAAAATATAAAGGGAATGCCTTTTAATTCCGGATTGGTATTAAGCAGGTGTAAAACACCGTATCCGTCCAGTACAGGCATCATTACATCACAAATAATTAAATCGGGTTTATGCTGCAGTGCCAGTTCAACGCCAATCTTTCCATTTTCGGCAGCATTTACTTTGTAGCCAGCCAGTTCTAAAATTTCAGCCGTATTCTCCCTTACTTCGTTATTATCTTCAATTAGCAGAATACTTTTCATACGTTAAATTTAATAATAATTTCTGTGCCTTTCTCCAATTCGCTTTTAAATTCAAGTTGCCCATTCATCAGTTCTGCATACCTTGATACTATATGAAGGCCCAGGCCGGTTCCCTGTATATTGGTTGCATTTGCTCCCCGGAAAAACCGCTCGGTAAGGTGTTGCTGGTCTTCGTCCGAAATTCCGATGCCATTGTCCTTTACTGCCAAAACTGTTTCATTTTCCGAAACATCAGTGGTAATTATTATCTCCGCATTTTCAGGAGAAAATTTTACAGCATTGGATACCAGGTTAATAATAATATTTCTCATCAGCGAAGGGTCAAGGCAAACGGTTTTTGATCCCTCATGATAGTAAACAATTTTTTGCCCCCGTTTAAGGTTTCCCTGTAAATCGTTGCTGATGTTTTTTATAAATTCCTGCAAATTAAATTCCGACATATTGGCAAGTATTTTCCCGTCTTCTATTTTCCCTATTGATAAAAATTCATTCAATATATCGGTAAGGTTATTTACTGATGATTTAATGCGATGAATATGTTTATCCCTTTTTTCCTGTTCTTCAGATAATGTATATTTTGCCAGTAAGGATGCCGAGGAAAGAATAGTACTCAGCGGTGTCCTGAATTCATGCGATGCCATTGATACAAAACGGCTTTTCATATCGCCCAGTTCTTTTTCTTTGTTTAATGATTTGCTTAATTCTTCTTTGGAGGCTTCCAGCTGCTGCATTGCCTCAGTAAGCTGCTGGGTCCTTAACTCTACTTTATCTTCCAGTTCATCATTTAGCTTTTTTATTTCGGCCTGCTGCGAAAGAATAGATTTTTCAATTTCCTTGCGCTTTGTAATGTCAATTACAAAGGCAATTACAAAAGAACCTTCTGTAGTTTTAAAATTGCTTAAACTTATTTCTACCGGAAATTCGCTGCCATCTTTTTTTAATGCAAATAAATCCATGCCAACGCCCATGCTTCGTGGATAGGGGTTCTTGTTGTAAGTTTCCCGGTTCTGCAAATGCTGTTGCCTGTACCGGGAGGGTATCAGTTCTTCTACTTTTTTACCTGTTAATTCATTCCGGTGATTGTATCCAAACTGGGTGGTTGAAAAATTATTTGCCAAAATAACTGAGCCGCTGCTGTCTGCTACCAAAATACCCATAGTTGCGTAATTAAACAGGGCTTCAAACCTTTCTTTTTCCAGCACCAGGTTGGAATCGCTTTTTTTGGACAGGTCAATATTTCTTATTCTTACAAAAAGATAAAATTTATCATTGTATGAAAAGGTATTAACTACTAATAAACCATAAAATATTTTAGTATTAATATTTTTATACTCAAGTTCTTCACTGTAATTTTCATTTGATTTTATCGCTTTACGTATAGTTTCAATTTTTTCCAGGGATAAAATTTCGTTTCCGGTTTGCAGGGCATTTTTACTGATCATTTCATCAGCGCTTTGATAGCCAAACATGGTAGCCCCCCGTTCATTGATATAAATAAAGCGGTTTTCAAAAACCTCCATTACCCCAATAAACTCATCTGTAGAAGAACAGAAAATATCAAGTAAAGCTGATTGAAAGCCAGCAACATCATCAGGGCCTGTGAAGTGCATAAACAGGTTTTGTTTATGTAAATATAGTATGTTTAAAAGGGATAATTAAGAAGGAAGCTGCGGTCTCAACATTTTTCATTTGCCTGCATGGTTATATCATCCATAGATATTGCGTTATGGCTTTCGTCATATACACATTCGCCGTTTTTAATAAGTAGCACCTGTGGCGATTCGTGAAAAACAGCAAAGTCTTCGGCAATTTTATTGGAGATATTCCTGTGGCGTAAAAGGTCGAGTAAATGAAAATCAATCTCTGCTGGCTGGCTGTTCCGTTCGAGCCTGTTTTTAGCAACAGAACTAATAGAGCAACGGGTACTGTGTTTAAATATCAGTTGAAGTTTTTGTTTAGAACGTTCTTTAATTTCATGAATATGAAATTCAGTACCTATTTCAGTCCAGTTCATGAAGTAGATTTAATGAATAATGCCTTCTGCCATGGGGCAGCTTGTTCGGCGGCTGCTTGCACAACTGGAAAATATTACTGCCATAGTTGCAAAAATAACTGCGGCAAAAAATATTTTTTTCATTTTAAATTGATTGAGGTTAAAAAACATTGTTACAAAGATAACTTTTGCGTAATAAACGGCGAAATTGAATTAAAATTACTTTTAAACGTTCTTTTTTGAAAATGCTAACATATTTTTGAACAGTTTTACCAGATAAATCATTTCTGCACCATATTATCTTATTTTTGGCCTGCCGGATAAACTGGAAAATCCAAATGAATACCGTCTTGATACATTAACCAAGAAAACCAATAACCTCCCATATGTTACAGCTTACTAAGCCCATTGCCTTCATTGACCTGGAAACTACAGGTGTTAATCTTGCTACAGATCGTATTGTAGAAATTGCTATTGTTAAATTAATGCCCGATGGCAGCAAGATTGCAAAACGCAAGCTCCTTAATCCGCAAATTGCCATTCCAAAAGAAGCAAGCGATATTCATGGCATTACCAATGAAATGGTAAAAGATGCTCCCACCTTTAAACAGTCGGGCAATGAAATAAAACAGTTCATCGAAAACTGCGACCTCGGCGGTTACAATAGTAACCGTTTTGATATTCCTATTTTGGCCGAAGAATTTTTAAGGGCTGGTTTAGAAGTTGATTTAACCACCCGTAAGATGATTGATGTGCAGCATATTTTTTACACGATGGAGCCCCGTACACTTACTGCAGCTTATAAATATTATTGCGAAAAAGAACTGGTAGATGCTCACAGTGCCGAAGCTGATATTAATGCTACCATTGAAGTGCTGGAATCGCAGTTAAAACGTTACAGCAACCTTGGCAATTCTGTTGAAAGTATTTTAGGAGCCATTGGCGAAGAAAAAATTGTGGACTACGCAAGACGCTTTGGTTTTGATGACAAAGGCCGTGAGATTTTTAATTTCGGAAAGTTTAAAGGCCGCCCGGTAGCTGATGTATTAAAAACCGAACCTCAGTATTACGACTGGATGATGAAAGGAGATTTCCCTTTGCACACCAAGCTTAAATTAACCGAACTACTCAACCGGGCACTGTTAAAAAATAACTAATCAATTGCTGTAGAAAATATGTTGATAATACATACCGTAATTTTTTGTAAATTTGGTATGAGAAAAATCTGCATTGTTTGGAAAAACTGGTTATCATACCTACTTACAACGAAAAAGAGAATATCGAAAACATCATCGGTACGGTAATTGGTTTGCAGCAAAATTTCCATGTACTTATTATTGATGATAACTCACCTGATGGAACTGCAGCAATTGTAAAGTCATTAACTGCAAAATATCCCGGCCAGTTATTTTTAGAAGAAAGAAAAGGCAAACTTGGGTTGGGTACTGCTTATATCCATGGGTTTAAATGGGCTTTGCACAATGGCTACCAGTTTATTTTTGAAATGGATGCCGACTTTTCTCACAATCCTTCCGATTTACAACACTTATACAACGCTTGTGCAAATGGTGCCGGCGTAGCAGTTGGCAGCCGCTATGTAAAAGGCGGCGCTGTAGAAAACTGGCCTACCAACCGCATTGCTTTATCAAAAGGCGCATCGCTTTATACAAGGATGATAACCTGGATGCCCGTTAAAGACCCCACTGCAGGGTTTGTTTGTTACCGCCGTGAAGTGCTGGAAGCCATCAACCTGGATGGAATAAGTTTTATTGGCTACGCCTTCCAGATTGAAATGAAATTTGCCGCCTGGAAACTGGGCTTTAAAATAGCCGAAGTGCCTATCACTTTTGTTGACCGCAAACTGGGCGCCAGCAAAATGAACAAAGGCATCGTTAAAGAAGGAATCCTCGGCGTACTAAAGCTTCGCTGGCAAAGCCTCTTTAAAAACTACCGCAAAAAAGTTACCAATACAGTTTATCCCAACAACCGCAGTTTTCAGCAACCCGAAGTAATGCTGGAAGGGAAGTAATTCCTTTTTATGCTTTTCCCTTTCTCATTGGTTTAATAAAAAAATTTCTTTTTCTTATGTAATTGCATTATTGCCTGCATCCGTTTAAAACAAACCAACGGCTTATGCAGAAAATTCAACTCTCCATCCCCGAACCCTGCCACGAAAACTGGCAGGACATGACACCCACCGACCAAGGCCGCTTTTGCTATGCCTGCGCCAAAGAAGTAGTTGACTTCAGCATGATGACCGACACAGAAGTACTCAATTATTTTTCTTTACCTAGAAATGATAAGGTTTGTGGC
>JANNAM010000216.1:0-28943 GCA_031384415.1 Bacteroidota bacterium | reverse complement strand
ATCGGTGCCTGCGTTGGAAATTGGTTTGTCTGCAAGAGTTAGCGTTGCATATAAAGTATCTATACAACCATAACCGGGAAATGGAGTAACAACAACCGGATAAACAGCGCCGGCATTGGGTGCTGGGTTGAGTGAAAGGATTTGTGTGTTGGCTATTACCTGCGAAAAACTAACATCATTGTACCATTGGTATGTTTCGAAACCATAAGGTGCAGTAAGAGAAACAATGGTGTCGCCACGGCAAATGGTTGTGCCAACAATTGCACCATTGCAAACTGAATTTACATCTACATAGGCATAACAAAAATGACCGCCGGGCTCACACCTGCTTGTTATAAATTGAAGTTGAACAGTTTTGCCTGCGTATTGGGTGAGGTTTAATGTTACGGGTGTCCATTCTTTGTATCTTACGATGCTATTTCCCGGGCCGGGTTGGGACGAAATCCTAAACCCTGGTAACCCGCCGGGGTAAGGATAAAAATCAAAGGATACACAGTTAATCGTATCGGCATCAGTTAAATTTATAACATTGGCCCTGAACCTTGGTTTTTGTTCAGGGGTATGATTTGGGTCTTCTATAACAACAGCATAATAATATAAAACTGAAAAATTGGAGATATTGGCAGGTATTGTATAGGTATAAAAAACACCTTCTGCAGTTTTTCTCGAGGGATTATCATTTCCATTTCCGATTTTTACTGAATAGTTGCTTCCGCTGGGGCTTGCTACAGGAAAACCTCCATAATAATCGACACTAGTATTTGTTGCAGGTATTATATCATGCCTCGTGGCTAATGGGCCGGTGACCATCCAGTTTCCAAGTGTATTAATTCCTCCAACAAGCGAAACGGTTCCTGTTTTACAAACCCAATTTGTAAAATCACCAAATTCAAAATCAATATTAGGCGGGCATTGATTTTGTGCTTTTGCTGAATTTAAATTAAACAAACAAAAAATAATAACTGATATTTTGTATAAAACAGAAGGCACAGTAGTGTTGATTTTGCAGCATTAAAGCTAAGCAAAAAATTCAAGGCTTAAAAGGGTTTTTAAAGGAAATGATTTTCTAATCTCCTAACGATTGGCCTAAATCCATTATAATATCCTGCACATTTTCTATGCCCACACTCATGCGTATCAATCCGTCGGTAATACCATATTGTTCTCTTTTTTCTTTGGGCACACCAAAATGTGTCATGCTTGCAGGATGGCTTAAAAGGGTATCAACAGTGCCCAGTGAAACTGCACGGATGCACAACTGAAGTTTATCAATAAAATTCTTTGCGGCTTCAAGCCCTGCTTTCATTTCGAAACTAAGCATGGCGCCGGGATGCCGCATTTGTTTGGCAGCCGTGTAATAATCCGGATGAGAAGCAAGGCCAAGATAATTTACTTTTTTTACTGCAGCATGTTGTTCTAAAAAACCGGCCACTTCCATTGCATTGTGGCAGTGGCGTTCCATTCTTACCTCCAGCGTTTTCATGCCAATGGTTAACAAATAAGCATCAAAAGGATTGCTGTTGCCACCAAGCAGGCGATGCACTTTTGTTATGTGGCCGTTCATCTTTTCAATATCTCTGCCCAGCAATACACCGCCAATGGCAGTGCCATGGCCATTTAAAAATTTAGTGGTACTGTGAAAAACATAATCTACTCCATATTTAAAAGGTTGCTGAAGATAAGGCGTTGCAAATGTGTTGTCGCAGGCAATAGTTAAATTGTATTGTTTGCCCAGCTTTGTCAACTCTTCAATATCCACACACTGGATAGTTGGGTTGGCAGGTGTTTCCAGATAAAGCATTTTTATTTTGGGGTCTGCCTTCATTGCTTCTTCTGCTTTATTTAAATCTCTCAGGTCAACAATGGTTGCTTCGATGCCGAGAGGAGGCAAAACTTTTTCAACTAGTTCCTGTGTGCCGCCATACAATGAAAAGTGAGTGAGTATTTTATCGCCGCTCTTTAAATTGCTGATGAGTAAAGTACTTAATGCTGCCATGCCACTTGAATGTAAAATTGCTTTCAGTTGTAAAGCATTTCCTGCTTCATCAACAAGACCAAAGCTTTCAAGCGCTGCAATTTTTTCTTCCGATTCTGTCATGGTGGGGTTTCCCCAGCGGCTGTAGATGTATCCTTTTTCCTGTTCGGTAAATCTTCTCATGCCCTGCTCAGCTTCGTCAAACACATAAGTGCTGCTGGCATAAATGGGAGTAAGGTGGGCATAGTTGGGATCATCGGTATGGCCGGCATGAATGGCAACAGAACCAAAACCGGAGAAGGGAAATTTTTTATCGGGCATTGTTGGTAATTATGAATTATCAGTGATGAGTTATAAATTAACTTCGCTGCTACAAAAATACATCTTTGATGAAGGAATTATTGAAACAATTAGCCGCTTATAATATCTGGGCCACTAAATTACTTGCCGACCGTATTAAACAATTGTCTGAAGAAGATATAAACAAAGAAATTGCCAGCAGTTTTCCATCTTTGTACAAAACCGTTTTACACATGTGGGATGCAGAAAGCATCTGGTGGCAAAGATTAAAACTGGCAGAACAAATTATTATACCCAACGAAGTTTTTAAAGGAAAATTTGATGAATTAGCTGCTAATCTTGCTAAACAAAGTTTGCAATGGAAAGAATGGGTGGAGAATGCTACTGACAACCAACTGGCGCATGTTTTTTCTTTTGTAAGAAATAAAGAAGAAATCAAAATGCTAGTGCATAATATGCTGCTGCATCTGTTTAATCATGGCACTTATCACCGGGGACAACTGGTAACGTTGCTGCGCCAGTTGAATGCAGATAAAATTCCGCAGACCGACTTTTCTGTTTTTTGCAGGAAGAAAAATTAATTGTGGTCAATCATTGTAAGCGTAACGCCATATCCCAGTTTATATCCTCCGCTTCCGGGAGTGGGCGGCTGGTATTCACGGTGTAAAAAATTGCGGTAAATAAGGCCAATGCCTTTTGCATATTTTTCTACACCAATATTGCGTTCGCTGTAGCTGCTGGGGTCGGCGGGGTTGCCAATGATTTCATCCCGCTGATCTACTTTAACTGTACTGTCAATGGTTAATGTACCAATTTTTGCAGGCATATTTAAACTGTCGTAGGTATAATCCCAGTCGTCTAAATATTTATGGTCGGAGTTTAAAGAATAAGTATCAATGAATGCGTTGCCCTTCCATGAAAAAGTTTCCCTAAGGGGGCTTTTCATTTTAATATAGCGCAGGTTGTTCTCAATAAATTCTACAGCGTTGTCTGTTGGCACAGCCATAAAAGTATTGTCAGGCACCCAGGGGTCTGTGGCTGTTTTGCGTATGTAACGGATGATGCGGTAGGCAGGGCGGCCAAGGCCATCTGTTATCAAGGCATCTATCTGATGTTTTACCTGCGAACTTACAATGGTATCTTTTGTTCCGAAGTTGATGTACTTGGTGGAATCTATTTTGTAGGTAATATACTTGCCTACTTTAAGCGGATAATAGTCGCTTAAAGAAAGCAACTGGAAGTTGTCTGACTTTTTACAGGCTGCCAGCAAAACAACAAGCGCAACAGAAACCGATAAAATTATTTTCCTCATAAGAGTGTAAGTTACATTTTTATAGATGCTATTACATTGCAAAAGGCTGCATGTCTTATCCACTTTGGGGAGCAGGTGACCGTTGTATGATTCCTCCACCTATTACATCATCCCCTTCATAAAAAACAGCACTCTGCCCGGGGGCAACGCCTTTAACATCTGTATAAAAACGAACTTTTATACCGTTTTCGTATGTATAGAGGTTGCTTAAAGCGCCTTTATCTTTATAGCGTATTTTGGCTATAGCTTCCATTCCTTCTGTAATGCCGTCGTATTTTATCCAGTTTAGTTTGGTAACGTTCATTTCAGTACGGTTCAAATCATCTTCTTCGCCCAATACAACTGTATTTGTTTCAGGAACAATTTCGGTAACAAATGCAGGTTTGCCAAGGGCAATATCCAGTCCTTTTCTTTGCCCAACAGTGTAAAAAGGATAGCCTTTGTGTTTGCCCAGTATTTTGCCTGTTTTATCTACAAAAAATCCACCATCTACTTTTTCTTCCAGGCCTTCAACCTTGCGTTTTAAAAAACCACGGTAATCGTTATCGGGCACAAAACAAATTTCGTAGCTCTCGTTTTTTTTGGCCAGTTCGGGATAACCAAAATCATATGCCATCTGGCGGATGGCTGTTTTGCGGTAAGTTCCCAGGGGCAACAAGGTCCGTTTCAGCAAATCCTGCTGCAAGCCCCACAATGCATAACTCTGGTCTTTGGTTTCGTCAATTCCTTTGCGTAGGAAATATCGTCCGTTTGTATGCTGGTGTACCTGTGCATAATGGCCGGTGGCAATAAAATCACAATTCATGGCATCGGCACGTTTTAATAAGGCACGCCATTTAATATGTGTATTGCACATTACGCAGGGGTTGGGTGTACGGCCTGCAATGTATTCTTCCACAAAATTGTCTATCACAAAATCGCCAAATTCTTCCCTGATGTCTAATATAAAATGCGGAAAGCCATGCTGCACTGCTGCCTGCCTTGCATCATTAAAACTGTCTAAGTTGCAGCAGCCGGTTTCTTTTTTGCCTGTGGTGCCCACGCTGGTTGCATAGTCCCAGGTTTTCATTGTAATACCTACCACTTCGTACCCTTCTTTATGAAGCATAAGGGCAGCCACAGTACTGTCAATACCGCCGCTCATGGCCATCAGCACTTTTCCTTTTTTGCTCATGGCGCAAAGATACGGCAGATTGTTTTTGAGGAGGTTTCGGATTAAGGAAGATTAAAAAATACTGTGGCGAGATGACAGACTCTCACACAGGTTACAGCAATTGTTGAAGGCATTTTGGTGTGAAGTAAGTTGCTTTGGTACCAAAAGATTTAAACGTAAAGAAAAAATAACGGGTATTGAGTTCGGTTTTGAAACAGGGCCAAAAAAAGTGCGGATTAATCATTCCTCCTTCTTAAAAATATCACTAAAAATATTTCCGGCACTCAGTTCTTCAATATCACTTAGTTCAAGTTCAATAGCTTTGGTGCTCTTATTAATTTCTAATAAGGAAAGAATGATAGAAGCTAATAAAAAAATAAGGCTTGCCGCAAATATCCAGTGGGCCAGTTGCATCCACCCCCTGAAAATTACATACATACACAATACGCAGCACAAAAAACTCATGATGCCGAAGCCCTGCATGTAACGGATAAGATTCAAGCGGCTGCGTATATTTTTAATTTGCTGAAGTATATTTTTTTCTTTTTCACCCCGGTGGTATTCGTCATGCAGTTTTCTTACCAAAGAAGCAAGCGAAAGAAAGCGGTTGGTGTAAGCCAGCATTAATAAAGTAATGGCAGGAAAAAGCAAAGCCGGTGTATTGATGTTTATTTCAAGCATATTAAAATGTTGGATTTGGAAGAACAATATACTTTTTTTTGTTGAACCATTTTTGTGCTTTCCATCCCAGCCATGCACTGCCTGCACCAACAACAGCACCTGCAAATATATCACTTGGGTAATGAAGGCCCTGGTACATTCTTGCCCATGCAACGCTTGTTGCAAAAACATAAGAGGGTACAACAAAATACCATTTGTGGTAACGCAGTGCTACCGAAGTAGCAGTGCAAAATGCCGAAGAAGTATGGCCAGATGGAAAAGAATAGCCACCGCTTTGATTGTCTCTTTTTACTATAAAAGAATATGTTTGAAAAGGGCGGTTCCTGTTCACAATTTTTTTAACAGATATGGTAATGGCCGACGAAACAAAAAAAGCGCCACCTATGAAAAGTGCATCCTGATGTAAATCTTTTTTATGATTAATAAAACCTGCAATAGCAATACCCGCCGGTATGCCAATACATAATGGAAAAGTAGCGGATGAATTTAACCGGAGATACCAGTTTTTAGATGAGGTTTCATTTTTATTGATTGGCTTCAATAAATTGACATCAAAATTCTGACTGTGCAATTTTTGGCCTGAGAAAGTGATTAAAATAAAAACTAAAATTTGACAAAAAAATTTCATGGAGGATTTTTAAAATTATATTGCAATATAATTTTTATCCATCAGCAAAAATTATTTAATGATTCAAAAAGGCAAATTGTTTTTTATACATTCTGTAGCCGGTCTGGTTTCGGGTCTGTTTATATTAGTGCTCTCAATTTCGGGTGCAGCACTGGTTTTTTATGATGAACTGGATTGTTTGCAATATCCATACATTAATTCTGCTCAAGGTAAAATAATTTCCACTGACAATGCATACGGCAGCCTTCAAAAAGAATATCCACATGCATATATAAGTAATTGCAGCATTGCGGCACACAGTCATCAGGCATTTGTGTTTACTATTTTTGACTCTTCTTATAAATTGAGGAAAAAAGCTATGCAGGTTTTTATTCATCCTGCAACCGGTGGTGTATTAAAAATAAGGGGCGGCAGCGAAGACGTGGAAAATAATTTCATGAGCTGGGTAGCCAAATTGCATAATTCATTTCATGCCGGCAAAACGGGTGAGTGGTTACTTGGTTTTTTCGCCATTGTTTTTTTGCTGAGTATTATTACAGGAATTATTCTTTACCGAAAATCTGTTTTAAATGTTTTACTGTTTAGAAAAACAGCCTTTAAAAAAGGCAACCTTCATCAGGTAATTGGTGTATATGCTTTGTTATTTAACCTGATGATTTGTGTAACTGGTTTTTGGATGCAGCGCTATGTTTTTAAAAAAGATTTTTATGCTTCAAATAATTATACACCTGTTTTCAAACCATCTGTGCCATTATTTTTTAGTTTAGACAGCGTTTTAGTAAAAATTAAAAACCTGCATCCTGATTTTACAGCCTATGTTATTTATTTTGCCCAAAATAAAAAAAGCAATACGGCAGTTTACGGAAGCAGAAGCGGTAATTCCTTTATTCACAATAAAAAATTTGCCGATGTTATTTTGTTAGACAGCGCCGGCGCAATAAGCAAAACAAGATTTGTAAATGAAATTAG
Source organism: Bacteroidota bacterium (assembly GCA_031384415.1). Taxonomy (GTDB): domain Bacteria; phylum Bacteroidota; class Bacteroidia; order Chitinophagales; family Chitinophagaceae; genus Ferruginibacter. Next base: position 21,925 of record JANNAM010000216.1, on the reverse strand, counting down.
TGCAGGTGACAGGTATGATATTATCAACTCCCAAATTCATTTTGGAAAATATGGTGGTATGCCTGTAAAAATTATTTATAGCCTGTTTGGGTTAACAGGCGGCTTATTAAGTATTACAGGTTTTTTAATATGGCTTAAAAGAAAAAAGCGGAGCAATTAATGCTCCGCCTTACTCTATATTTTTTAATCAGCGTTATTTTGTAATAGAGAAACTAAGCGGAATATTAAGTTTGATACTGAAGTTACGTCCCATGTTGAACACTCCATTTCTGCCTGTTGCCATATTTTCAGCAGCATATTTCAGCCGGCTTAAATGATTTTGATAGGCCACATCGCCTAAATTGAGCGCGGCAATGTTAAGGCTCATAAAAGTTTTTCCTTTTTTGTTTACAAAATCGGTTCCAATACCAGCGTTCAGTAATAAATAGCCATCTGTTTTTGTTTCGGTATTGTAAGCAGTGAAAATATTGTCCTGCGAAAAAGTATTGTCAAATTCTACCTTAAAATAAAAATTTCGCATGTGGTCTTCCACTTTATTAAAATTAGCCCTGAATTCTGTTACTAATCTTGGTGCAGGAATAAAAGGCATAAACTTTGTAAATTCTATTTGCTCTTTAAACTGACCCGAAACCAAACTGAAAGTGTTTTGAATGTGAAGCCAGTCCAGTGGATGCGGATGAAAATCCAGTGCCATTTCCAGGCCACTCATTGTTGCCTTACGCTGGTCAAATTTAAAAGCTGTTAAATCATTACCATTTACATTTACCAGACTATCTCCACCGGCAGCGGCTTCTAATTTTTTGTAAAAAATAAAATTGCTGAAGCTGTTATAAAACGGGGTTAGTGTAAAAGACATATGTTCAGTACTGAATTCAAAAGATGCATCTGCCTGGATGCTTGTTTCACTTTTTAAATTTACATCGCCATATTCGTAACGGATGGTGCCTTCATGCGACCCATTGCTTGCAAGTTCGGGAATGCTGGGCGCCCTGAAACCCCTGGCAAGGTTTAGTTTAATATTCAGGTTATCGCTTAATTGAGCGGCCATGCCAAGGCTGCCTGAAAAATTAGCAAAATATTTTTTGAATGCAATTCCTTTAACCAAATTGCCATCCAGTAAATTTTTTGCATCTACCATTCTGCTGTCGTAACGTACACCGCCGCTGAACGTGAATTTATTAATTGATTTTTGAGTATATAGGTAGGCACCAATGTCAAATAAATCATAATCGGGTATTAATTGTTCAGTTCCTTTGTTTTCATTTTGCTGCTTCATTCCGTTTGTACCAATAGATGTTTTCCATCCGTTTATTTCATGCAAATGAAATTGTGCGGTGTAAGTAAGTGTTTGTAAATCGAAGAATAAAGACTTTTCGTTTACATTATCGGCATTGCCAAACTCCTGCCTTTGATTATGTTGCCAGCCCACATTAAATGCCAAACGGTTTTTTCCCAATTTAACACTGTTGTCTGTTGCAATTTTAAAATGGGTTATATGCTGAAAAGGAATAAGTGGTGTTGTGCTTTTAAAATCATTATCTGTTGCTCTTGTGTTGCTGCCGCCTGCAACCGGTTTGATAAAATAACCATCATTATCCCTTTCGCCTTCAACCAAACCGGCTTTTAAATTAAAATTACTCAGTAACAAATGACTGTATCCCCAATTAGCGTTATAGCCGGCATAACCACCTACATTGTGTTCATTAAATTTTGAATTAAAAACCCTGTCATCATATTTATTCTGGTAGTCCTGTGCCTTTTTATTGCTGGTATAAAAATTCCAGTTAAAGCCATTGCTGTTGCTGCCAACAGAAGCATTGAAAGCACCAAGCCTGTTATTACTTTGATAATTGCTGCTAAAATTTGCCTGTACCGTATTGTTGGGCACCGGCACATTGGTAATAATATTTACCACACCAGCCATCGCATCGCTTCCGTAAATGATAGATGCAGGACCTTTCAGCAATTCAATTTTGGCAGCACTGGCACCATCAATTTCAATTCCGTGTTCATCTCCCCATTGCTGGCCCTCCTGGCGTACGCCATCGTTAATGGTAAGTACACGGTTATAACTTAATCCACGTATTACCGGTTTAGAAATGGCCGGCCCGGTGGCTAAAGTAGAAACGCCGCCAATTTTTGTAAGCGATTCAACAATATTGCTGGCGGTGCTTTGCTGCAAATCCTGCTTGCGTAAAACCGAAATGGAAAAAGGAATTTTCTTTTGCTGCGTTGCACCGCTTACACCTGTAACAATCACTGCATTATTTTCTACAATTGATTCACTCAGTATAAAATTTTTTTTTGTATCACCCGCTATTTCTATATTTTCTGCAATGGATGAATAGCCAATATGTGTCACTTCAATTAAATGGTTTCCTTCGGATACATTCTTTATAAAGTATTCGCCATTGGCATCTGTGCTGCTGCCCGATTTTATATCAGTGATATAAACTGAAACGCTTTGCACCGGGGCGCCGGTTTTTGCGTCTGTTATTTTGCCGCTGATTGTTCCTTTCAGGCTGTTGATTTTTTCTGGCTGTTGAGTTGTAACAAATCCGTTTTGTGCAGCAGCCACTGTAATTAGTAAGAAACTATAAATCAGTATGAAGATATTTTTTTTCATTGTCATTGTTTAATAACGTAATAAAATTGCAGGGATGAATAAAGAGGGAGCTGATTTTTAATGCAGCCTTAAAAAGGGCATTATAAAGGATTGAATCAGCAAAAAGATTGTGGTGGGCCACGGGTTTCGGACAAAGAAAATACCTGTAAGATTGTGAAAGTAAATTTTGCAGGGTTTATAACACTGAAATTTGAAACTGTGAGCTGGTTAAAAACCAGTAGCTTAAAGTCAGCATCTTTTACAAGCTGGTATTCGCAAAAGATACATTTAGTATCTGCATTGCTTTCATAAATGAGAGAAAGGTTAAGGTTCCTGGTATTGCTTTTTTTCGTGTCAAAAGATATATTGACTGCAGGGTGGGTATGTGAAATCTTAATGACTGTTGCAAAAAGCATTATCAGCAGCAATGCGAATGCTGAAATTTTTTTCTGCAATATTGTTTTACCTGATTTCATTTATATAATGCTGCAACTATGTTGCAAATGTAAAACATTTATTAAAAAAGCCCGTGTTTTTAATACGGGCTTTTTTAATTCTTATTTGAACGGTTATCTTACTTTAACCATTGGTTTCATTTGTTGCATAGCTCCGTTTTGTAACCGGGCATAATAAACACCAGCCGGCAACGGACCGCTGTCGAAAGAATAATTGTAAGTGCCTGCTGTCATATCTGCATCCACAGGAACTTTTATGAGCCTGCCCATGGTGTCAAATATCTGCAGGAGTGTGTGGCCGCCATCTGTTTTATAAATAATTTTTGTAGAGGATGTGAAAGCAGTAGGCCAAATCTGCAAATAAGTTTCGCCTGCAAGGCTTGGGTTTATCAGTTTGCATCCCTGTGCATTTACCAATGGAAGGCTTTGAAAATTCCTGAGCATTATCTGCTGCAGGTCGGCATTCTTTACACACAACCAGTTTTCAAGCAGGGTTGCATAAACACTCCTGAAATCATATTGCATTGGAATGTTGTCATTTACAGTTGCGCTGGCCGGAAGGGTTGGGTTGGTACCATGTACGGCTGTTATCACATTTTTACCAAATAAAAACATTGGGGCGGCAGCGCCATGGTCGGTGCCAAGGCTGCTATTGCTTTTTATCCGTCTGCCAAATTCGCTGAAAGTCATTCCTACAACTCTTTCTTCTACGCCTAAAAATTTTAAATCATCCTGGAAAGCTTTTACCGCATCACTTACATTTTTTAATAAATTGGCGTGGTTGCCGGTGGTGGTGTCGTTTGTATTTGTTTGCAATGAGTGTGTATCAAAACCACCGTACTGCACCATATACACCCGTGTTTTCAAGCCGCCTTTAATTAATCTTGCCACAATTTTTAACTGATCGGCTAACGAATTGGGGGTTGGGTAAGGCGATTGCTGGGTAACTGCCAATGCTGCATTTTTTACCCTGTCGGCATATTGGGATGTTTGTTTGGCTACAAGTCGCACATATTTTAATTCTTTTCCTGCAGGGCTGTTGGGTGCCGGGTCTTCTACACCACTTAATAAATTGTAAAAACTGGTAGGATTGCTGATGCTCATGCCCATGCTTACTGCCGGACCCTGAAAAGTTAAAGAAGTTGTGGAGCCAATTTGAATGCCCAGTGGATCGGGCATTTCACTGTTGGGATAGCCAACCGGGAAATTCGGAAATTCATAATTTAAATATCTTCCGGCCCAGCCGTTAACTATCACTTCATCACTTGCCGAAGCACTCATCCATATATCGGTAGCCCGAAAATGAGAAAAATTTGGTGTGGGATAACCAACAGCCTGAATGACTCCTAATTTGCCATCATCCCACAAAGCCTTCATGCCGGTCATGGCAGGGTTCAACCCTGTTTTGTCGGTTAACTTTAATGCAGCATTTTGCGGAATGGCAATATTGCTTCTTGCGGCAACATAGTTTGAGTAGCCGCCATCAATCGGTATGACTGTATTAAGGCCATCATTACCACCATTGAGCTGTATTATTACCAGCACATGGTCGGTAGGCGTTGCACCTGTAAGTAACTGGGCAAGCGACGACTCTGCGCCAAATGCTTTTATAGAAAAGCCATTGATAACAGCCGGTAACACTGTTGCCGGTACTGCGGTTCGTATGAAATCTCTTCTTTTCATTTATTAGTTTTTAAGAGATTAAGCTAATTGGTATTCTGATAATTTCATTAAATACTGGAACAAGTCACGTAATCTTGTTTTTACAATATTGGCGTTGATTACATCATTGGGATTGGCAATCCAGGCATTCCATGCATTGCTCCAGTAATAATCCTGAGTTTGGCCGCTTAGTAAAATATCTTTTTTCAACTGATCCCTTGATGCTTGTGTTAAAGGCAAACGGAAAAGATAAGTGATGGAATCGCTTATCAGCGCATTAGGGTCGGCCGGGTTTGGCAGCGACTTTGCAAAAATGGTATTGTCAATCTTTATATTTTTTCCGCCCCTTGTATATCCTGTAAGCAACATCTGGTCGGTAAACTGGTTGCGTTTTGGAAATGTATCGGAGTTAATCCATATTTCATGAAACTGTGGTTCCTGGTAATAAGGCGACCAGCCGGCAACATTGGGCGGATCGCCAATATTTTGCTGAAAAGAAATGGCCAGGCTGTTGAGCGATTGATAAGTATTATAAGCACCGGCATAGTCAGTAGCCGGGTCGGGGAAAACTACACTGAACTCACGGCACAGCCCAACAATTATATCAACAGGGCTTTTTATTAAACAACCCTGGTTAAGCACATCAAAAAAGTGTTCGCTTTTAAATAATGCCGAAAGAACCGGTTTAATATTATAACTATTACTGCGGAATATTTGAGCAAGCGGTGCTATTACATTTGTTTCGGTAGCTGCATCAATATCATAGTAAACAAACCAGCGGTAAAGTTTACGGCAAATGTTCAGGGCTACATCGTTTGTAGCAAATATCATATTGAGCAGGTCGTCCAGTTCAAGGTCGCCTGCTGTGGCGCCGGTTCTGCCGGTAATAACAGTATTATTATAAAAAGAAGAAAAACTTTTATTAGTGGTGGCGTGCCTTGATGAAGTAAATGATGGTGCATTTGTAGTTCCGTTTACACCCCAGCCGGTTAGCACTTTAGCGGCTTCTTTCACATCATTTTCGGTGTAAGGTGGTGTAGCATTGTTTATTCCTTTACCTACGGTAAATAATTCCTGCAATTCCCTTGCATAGTTTTCATCAGGCGCAGTTGCAGTATTTAAATATCCATTCAGGTAACGGAGCATGCCTGTATCAAGGGTTATTTCTCTTACAAATGTTTTAAAATTACCCAGTGCATTTTTACGCAAAACGGCATTATTCTGGTAACACCAGATAGCACGGCTGATATCATTTGTTTCTGTGGCAAAATGATTGTGCCAGAACAAAGTCATTTTCTCCAGAATGTTTTTTTCCTGTGTAACCATCCGGCCCATCCACCAGTTTTTTAAGGAAGCAACTCTTGCAGAATTAATTCCACCGTCGTTGGTATTTACATTTATCCAGGTTTGCCCGGCAGCTATTGCATTGTCGGGGTCAGTGGGGTCTGTTGAATTGGCGTAATTTTTTACGGGGGGCACTGGCTGAGATTGTGCTGCTGAAACATTCAGCAGGGAATCAACTGCCTGGCTCATAGTCATGGTGCTAAAAAAATCCACATCGGCTTTTTTTGCACCAAACATGGTTCGCTTTAAAAGATGGATTGCTTCATTGGTACCCCAGGGGCCGGTGTAGGGATTGATGCCACTTAATGTACGGGCGGGAGAAGCAAATGTAACAGGAGCCTTTTTTTTGGCTTTGCCTGCGGTAAGAAAGTCTCTTCTATCCATAGCAAATAATTTTGGATGAGCAGATTTATAAATAAATTGTTACGACTGAACTTGTATAAAAAAGTTTAAACCGGGGTAATACTTTATTTCTATTGGATTTCCTGTCCGGTTATAACGTTGCCTGTGCCCCTTTATTTTCCTGCTTTAAAGATAGAAAAATTATTGGATGTTTTCTATAATTCCTGCAATACCCTGTCCGCCGCCAACACATGCGGTAACAATGCCATATTTTTTATTCAGCCTTTTCATGTCATTTACCAACTGAATGGTAAGCTTGCAGCCGGTACAGCCAAGCGGATGGCCAAGTGCAATAGCGCCGCCATTTATATTTACAATATCGGGATTCAGTTCAAGTTTGCGGATTACTGCAAGCGATTGCGATGCAAAGGCTTCATTCAATTCAAATAAATTTATATCAGAAAGATTCATGCCTGCCTGTTTTAAAACTTTGGGCACCGCTTCTACCGGGCCAATGCCCATTATTCGTGGATGTACACCGGCGCTGGCACAGTTTATCAACCGGGCAATTGGTTTTAATCCCAGTTCATTTATCATCCTTTCACTCATCACAATTACAAAAGCTGCTCCATCGCTTGTTTGCGAACTGTTGCCCGCGGTAACGCTTCCACCCATTGCAAAAGCTGGTTTCAGTTTCGCCAACCCTTCAATGGAAGTATCGGCACGATAACCTTCATCAGTGTCAACCGTAAAATTTCTTTTTTGTTTTTTTCCTTTTGCATCCAGATAAACTTCTTCCACATTAATAGGAAGAATACCACTTTTAAAATAACCTTCTTTAATAGCGATGCCGGCTTTTAAATGACTGTTGTAACTGAAAGCGTCCTGGTCTTCACGGTTTACATTGTATTCTTTTGCCACTGTTTCTGCTGTTAAGCCCATGCTTAAATAATAATCGGGTTCGTCTTTGGCAATGGAATATGCAGGCGAAGTTTTCCATCCTGCTGTTGGCACCATTGTCATGCTTTCGGTGCCGCCGGCAATGATACATTCTGCCATGCCGGTTCTTATTTTGGCAGTAGCCATTGCAATACTTTCAAGCCCGCTGGCGCAATATCGGTTGATGGTGATGCCCGGCGCATGAAAGCCCACCGCTTTTGCTGCGATGATCCTTCCCACCTGCAAACCCTGTTCGGCTTCGGGCACTGCATTGCCCACAATCACATCGTCCACTCTTTTTACATCAAGTTGCGGCACACTTGCCAGCAATCCTTTAATTACTTCAATGGCCAAATCATCGGGTCTTGTAAACCTGAAGCCACCTTTTTTGCTTTTTGCAATGGCGGTGCGGTATCCTGCTACAATGTATGCTTCCTGCATGGTAAATTAATTCAAAGTTCATGGTTCATAGTTCATGGTTAAGGCAAAATCATGTTATTATGAACTATGAACCATTTGCCATTAACTAAAAAGGTTGTTTATGCAACCTTATGTCAAAGGTAGAGAATTGCCATTGAAAAATGTATTTTTGTAAAAACAAAAAAGATGGAAGATATTATTACCATTCAGATAAAGGACAATAAGGCAAAAAAAGTAATTGAAAGCCTGGAAGAAATAAAGTTTATCAAGATAGTAAGCGATCCCTTGCTTTCACTTTCGCCAAAAAAGAAACAGCAGGCAAAAAATTTTTTATCTGCATTGCAACAAGCAAAAAAGGCTGAGCAGGGTATAGTAAAATTGAAAACCTTAGACCAGTTAATCAATGAACTCTAGTTTTATTATTGTTACCACTTCAATTTTTGAAAAATCGGTTAAAAAACTTTTCAAAAAGTATCCTTCACTGATTAAAGAGTTGCAGTTACTAAAAGTTCAATTATTAGAAAACCCAACGGGCGGAATTCCAATTGGAAAAGATTGTTATAAAATCAGAATGAGTATTGCTTCAAAAAATAAAGGCAAAAGCGATGGCGCAAGAGTTATTACTTATGTAAAAATAGAAAAGAGGCGTATTACGCTGCTTGATGTTTATGATAAAGCTGAAAAAGAATCCATTTCTGAAAAAGAATTGGCAGCGTTAATTGAAAAAGCAGAATAAGTATGTACAAATTGCTTCGCTCTTTTTTGTTTTTATTCAACCCCGAATGGGTTCATTATTTTTCAATGAATGGGTTGAAGTTGCTTTGTAAAATTAACGGATTAAAAAAACTGTTGGTTACAAGCTACAAACCCAAAGCAGGTTTAGAATTTAGAATTTTCAATTTAGACTTTTCAAATCCAATCGGGCTTGGTGCTGGCTTTGATAAAAATGCAAAATATTTAAACGAACTGGAGGCACTTGGTTTTGGCTTTGTAGAAATTGGAACTGTAACGCCACTGCCGCAAAAAGGAAATGATAAACCCAGGCTTTTTCGCCTGCCAAAAGATAAAGCACTCATTAACCGGATGGGTTTTAATAACGACGGAGTGGAAGCTGTGGCAAAAAGATTAGAAACTTGGCGACAAAAAAAATCTAAAATCTCCAATCTCCAATCTAAAATAATTATCGGCGGCAATATTGGCAAAAACAAAATCACACCCAATGAAGATGCCTGGAAAGATTATGAAACCTGCTTTACTGCATTGCATGATTATGTTGATTATTTTGTGGTAAATGTAAGCAGCCCCAACACGCCAGGATTAAGGGAACTGCAGGAGAAGGATGCTCTTCGTATTATTCTGAGTAATCTTCAAATTCAAAATTCAAAATTCAAAATTCAAAAACCAATCTTATTAAAAATTGCACCAGATTTAAGTGGCGGACAATTAGATGATGTGATAGATTTAGCAATGAAAATAAAACTGGATGGATTGGTAGCAACAAATACAACGATTAGCAGGGATAATTTGAAAACTGAAATTTCCAAAATAAAAAAGATGGGTGCAGGTGGTTTGAGTGGTTTACCTGTGAGAGAGAGAAGTACCGAAGTTGTAAAATACATTCATAAAAAAACCAGGGGGCAAATACCCATCATTGCAAGCGGCGGAATTTTTACTGCAGCAGATGCACAGGAAAAATTAAATGCAGGCGCTTCACTTGTGCAGGTATGGACGGCTTTTGTTTACGAGGGCCTGGGCATCGTAAAAAATATTTGTAAAGGATTATAAATTGCAGGCATTAGAAAATAAGTAATAAGAATTATGGAACATTTATTAACCAGCGAAAGCATTATCAGTTTTTTTATTCTTGTAGTACTGGAAATTGTACTGGGCATCGACAATGTAATTTTTGTGAGCATCATCATGAACCGGCTGCCTCACAAGGATGAAAAAAAGGCAAGAACATTCTGGATGGTTACCGGCATCATCGTCCGCAGCCTTTTATTAATGGGCTTAACATGGCTGCTGTCTCAAAAAGGAAAATATATTATTCCCGAAAGCTGGTTTGGCAAGGGTTTCGATCTGGCAAGCCTTGTAATGATTGCCGGCGGATTGTTTCTTATTTATAAATCGGTAAAAGAAATTCATGAAAAACTGGAAGGAGAAGATCCCAGTCAAATTCAGCACAAAAAGGGCATATCGCTTGGTAAGGCGCTGGTTCAGATTTTGGTAATTGATGCTGTTTTTTCCTTCGACAGCATTATTACCGCAGGCGGCACAGCCAAATATGTAGAGATTATGATTGCCGCTGTGGTAATTGCCATGATTGTTATGTTTTTATTCAGCCCAAAAATTTCTTCTTTCATTCATAAGCATCCCACTTTAAAAATGCTGGCGCTTTCATTTTTGGTAATGATTGGCATTAGTTTAATTATTGAAGGGTGGGATAGCGAACAGGCACACCAACTGCACCTGAAAAATTATATTTATTTCGGAATGGCTTTTTCTTTTATTGTGGAAATACTGAACATGACAATGGTAAGAAGGCAGAAAAGGAACAGGGTTGTTCAATTGAATGAGCCGATGCTGGAAGAAAAGGAAGAAAATTTTTCAGACGAGGCGAAGTAATGCAGCAGCCACCATGCCAGCAGTTTCTGTTCTCAGTCTTGTATTACCCAAACTAACCGGGGTAAAATCATTTTGCAAAGCCATTTCAATTTCCTGTTTGGTAAAATCGCCTTCGGGGCCAATACAGATGAGAGCCCATCCTAAATTCTTCCCGGTAGGAAGGACTTTTGAAGCATTCAATTCTTTTTGCTGCATTATTTTATCAATCAGATTTTCTTTTTTATTTTCTTCGCAGTGAGCAATAAATTTTTGCCCTTCAACTGGTTGCTTTATAAGTGCGGCAAATTTTGTTGGTTCATTCAAAACGGGCAGCCAGCATTGCTGACTTTGCAGCATGGCGCTTACTAAAATGCTTTTCATCCTTTCAAATTTAAAAGCAGTTTTTTCTGTTCTTTCGCAAATAAGGGGAATGATTTCAGTTACGCCAATTTCTGTTGCTTTCTCCAGAAACCATTCAAAACGGGTATTGTTTTTTAAAAGAGAAATAGCGATGGAGATCTTAGATTTTAGGTTTTTGGTTTCAGATTTTTCTACAATCGTTACTGTACATCTCTTTCGGTTGTTATCTGCTATTGTGCAGGTAAATAAATCACCCTTGCCATTGGTTAATTGCAGTTGTTCTCCATTTTGCATACGAAGCACCTGCACAATATGTTTGCTGCTATCTTCATCTAAAATTATTTTTTCGGATGCAGCAGTGATATCTTCTTTATAAAAAAAGGGGAGTGCCATTTTGATTTAATTAAATACTAAAATCATTATTCCGTCTTTACTTTTTCTCTTTGGTAAAACAATACTTCTTCCATTGTAATAAATACGCATTGTTTTATTTTCATCAGCTTTAATAAAAACATCTGCTCCCGTTAAAAATGGTGTCATGGAAAATTGCTTTAATGCTTTTACGCTTGTTTTTTCATCTCCATCATCAAATAAAAAAGTTGCAATAGATGTTTTACTGGCAGGCATAAGGTTAGGTAATGACAGGGGAATCGAATCAATCGCCAATGAATCTCTCCCAGCAATAACAGCATTGTTGCTGGTAAAAATTACCAATGCTGTTTGCAAAGAATCAGCTGGTATATTCCCAAGCATGGAAGCAATCATGCCCGAAGTGGGCAGCCCCCTCAGGTAAACATTTTTATTGTTACGTACCAGAGGTTCAAAATAATAAAACAGGGTTCTTCCATTTTTTGGGTGTACTTCAAATTCAGTATAACTTTCTTTGTTTAACTGGAAGCGAAAATTGCCTTCTTTGCCAAATGAAGTCCAGCGAACATAGTAATCATTGGTTTGGTTGCGTTTGTTTTTGTATCGCTGCCCGGTAGCAGGATTTATAAGCGCCACCCTAAAACTGTCATAAGCAAGTGCTGTGTTTTCACCCAGCAAAACTGCTTTGCCTGCCATCACCCTGTAGAATCCCTTCTCAGTAACTATTGAAGTATTTACTTTGCCGGCAGTGCCTGTAAGAAAATAATACATGTCTGTAAAAGAAGCCGCACTGGTGGCCACCTGCATATGATCATTTTCTGTTTGCTTTACATTTTTAGCACCGGGAATATCCCCACCACCTCTCATTACTTTGTCATTTGTACTGTAGATATTCATGGTTGGTACTTGTCCATTTTTTCCAGCAGGTGCTTTCATTTTAATGCTGCCAATATGAACATAATGAGCCACTTTTGATGCATGCAAACTATCTTTTAAATAAGTATAACAAACACCACCTCCCGCCGAATGGCCAACAAGATTTATCCTGTCGGTATTTGTTTTTTTAAGTACTGTATTTATAAAACTGTCTAAAAGGAAGCCAGTATTTTTTCCATCACCAATACTGTTCCAGTCAAAAACAAAAAGCCTGTCTTCGCAAAAACCATTGCTGCTGAAACGTTGTATTTGTGCAGCCCAGTTATCGCCACTGCCCATAAAGCCATGTACAAAAACAATGGGAAGTTGTGTATTATCACAGTTAGTTTGTGCAGTTAACTGATTACAGAACAAAAGCGCTGCTAAAAATACTTTTTTCATCATACCAAACTTAATAAAAATAAAAATGAGGAATGAATTATTCCCCATTATTAATTATGCATTATAATTTATCAATTAGAAAGGTGCTTCCTCATCAAACTCACCGTCATTCATCTTGCTCCCTTTCTGTATGTAGAGTTTTGCACCCCCATCGCCATCTGTTCCAGATACTGGTTTCCAGTTGCCTTGCGGCATACCGCTGCCAAAATCGCCGCCGCCATCATCTTCAATAAATTTTTGAATGTGCAGCAATGCTTTCAGTTTTATGGTATCCAGGCTGCCATTACGGTGCTTGGCAATTTTTACATACGTTTCTCCTTTATTGCTTTCGCCCATTTCGTTGCTGGTAATATCATAATATTCGGGGCGGTATAAAAACATAACCAAATCTGCATCCTGTTCAATAGCACCCGATTCTCTCAAATCGCTCAACTGCGGAATCTTTGCGCCTTCTTTTCTTTTCTCCACCTCACGGCTTAATTGCGATAAAGCAATGATGGGCACCTGCAGTTCTTTTGCAAGCCCTTTTAAATCCCTTGATATACGACTTATTTCCTGTTCCCTGTTTCCGTTTCTGTTTTCGCCGGCGCCGCTCATCAATTGTAAATAATCAATGATGATTAAGCCAACATTGTGTTTGTTTTTTAAGCGGCGGCATTTTGCCCTTAGCTCAAATATATTTAGTGCGGCAGTATCATCAATAAAAATCGGTGCTTTGCTCAGGCGTTCGATACCACGTTTGTAAAGCTGTTTCATTTCATGCTCTTCTAATTTACCACGGGCAATTTTTTCCAGCCATATTTCACTTTCGGCGCTCAATATTCTTTGCACCAGTTGTCCGCTGCTCATCTCCAGGCTAAAAAATCCAACTGCCGTTGGCTTGGTAGGATGCAATGCTGCACTCCGGGCAAGGTTTAATGCAAAAGCAGTTTTACCAACCGATGGCCTTGCTGCAAGCACAATCAAATCGGTGCTCTGCCAACCATAAGTAATTTTATCAAGCGATGCAAAACCTGTAGGCACGCCGGTTATCTCTTCCTGCCTGTTCCGCATATCTTCAATACGCTGGATGGTTTTTACCAGCACCGTATCAATATCATCAAAATTTTTGCGGAGGTGATTGTTGGTAATTTCAAACAGTTTGCTTTCGGCTTCGTCAAGCATATCAAACACATCAGTACTGTCTTCGTAAGCATCACCGATTATTTCGCCACTGATTCTTATCAGTTCTCTCTGGATAAATTTTTGTAAAACAATCCTGCTATGAGCATCAATGTTGGCTGACGAAACAACTGCATTGGTAAGTTTCGTAACATAATAAGGTCCTCCCACCAAATCCAGTTCTTCCCTGAACTTTAATTCTTCTACCACTGTCAATAAATCAATGGGAAGGCTTTTTATTGCAAGCCCCTGCATGGCTTTAAAAATGCGCTGGTTGGCTTCAGAATAAAAACATTCGGGCTTTAAAATTTCCACCACAGTATCAAAAGCGCTTTTCTCAAGCATAATAGCACCGAGTACAGCTTCTTCCAATTCTTTGGCCTGTGGCGGTACTTTGCCATACACCATTGTGGTTAAATCCAAAGGCGGTTTACGCCTGGTTTTTCGGTCTTTGTTTAAGTTCGTAAAATCCATTTTGTTCTGTAAATTTCCAGTTAGGGTTAATAAAACTTGTTAAGCAATCAGCAAAAAAATTTTGCAGGGCGGCTAAGATAAAGGCAAATAAGTTCTGTTTTATTCACATAGGTACCTTAACAAGTTTCTGCAATGATTTTCCACTACGTTTCCACAGCCAAAATTAGGTTATTAACAGGTTACAAACGGAACTATCCACAGATAAAATTGAACCAAAGCTGAAATAAATCATCATTTATCAACAATAAGAAAACGTAAACTTTCTTTTTCTGCACTAAATCAATTTTTTTAGGCACTTGCAAAATTGAAAAGGAATGTTTAGTTTCTGATTTTGCATTTAGGTATGCCTTAGCCGCCAATAAACTATCTTTGCCCCGATAAAAAATTATTACCCGAATGACAATTTCTTATAACTGGCTTGGTGAGTATTTACCCGAAAAAATTGAACCCGAAAAACTCAGCAAAATTTTAACTTCCATAGGGCTGGAAGTGGAAAGCATGACTGCCTTTGAAGAAATAAAAGGTGGCTTGCAGGGTTTAATAATTGGCAAAGTAATTGAATGTGCAAAGCATCCCGATGCCGATAAATTATCATTAACAAAAGTAAACATTGGCAACAGCGAACCTTTGCAGATTGTTTGCGGTGCACCCAATGTGGCAGTGGGGCAAAAAGTTGTAGTAGCCACAATTGGCACCACTATTTATCCCATCAATGGCGAGTCTATGACGATGAAGAAAGCAAAGATCCGGGGCGCCGAAAGCCAGGGAATGATTTGCGCTGAAGATGAAATTGGCATTGGGCAAAGCCACGCAGGTATTATTGTGTTGCCTGCCGATATAAAAGCGGGAACAACAGCCGCTGAATATTTTCAAACATACAACGACATTATTTATGAAATTGGGTTAACGCCCAACCGCATGGATGCCATGAGCCATTTGGGTGTGGCAAAAGATGTGTGTGCTTATTTATCGCACCACAATAAAAAAAACACTATTGTAAAATCTCCTTTCAAGAATAGTTTTAAGGTTGACCACCAGGGCCTGCAGATGGAAATAGTAATTGAAAATGCCGAAGCATGCCAGCGCTATGCAGGTGTAAGTATTCAGGGCGTCACAATTGCCGAAAGCCCCAAATGGCTACAGCAAAAATTAAAAGCCATTGGCCTGCGGCCCATTAATAATATTGTTGACATCACCAATTTTATACTGCACGAAACAGGCCAGCCATTGCATGCCTTTGATGCCGATGCAATAAAAGGTAAAAAAGTAGTGATTAAAAATTTACCGGAAGGAACAACATTTGTAACACTGGATGAAAAAGAAAGAAAATTATCTGCCGAAGATTTAATGATTTGCAACGCCGAAGAACCCATGTGCATGGGCGGAGTATATGGCGGCCTGCACAGTGGCGTAAGCAGCAGCACAAAAAATATTTTCCTGGAAAGTGCATGGTTTAATCCTGTTTCGATCCGTAAAACAAGTTTAAGGCACGGCTTAAGAACAGATGCAGCCACAAGATTTGAAAAAGGTGTGGACATCAGCAACACGGTAAATGTTTTAAAACGTGCCGCTGCAATGATAAAAGAAATTGCCGGCGGCGAAATTGCAAGCGATGTAACAGATATTTATCCTGCGCCAAAAGAAAAAACAGAAGTAGCGCTCAAATATCATTACCTGAAAAAACTAAGCGGCAAAAATTATCATGGCGATACAGTAAGGGATATTTTAACCAGCCTTGGTTTTGAAATGATAAAAGAAGGCATGGATGAACTGAGGGTGAAAGTGCCTTACAGCAAACCCGATATTACCATTGCTGCCGACATCGTGGAAGAAATTATGCGGATAGATGGGCTCGACAATGTAGAAATTCCGCAACTGATAACCATTGCACCTTCGGTGGAAACATTGGCCCATGAAGCTGTGTACCAGGAAAAGCTGGCTGATTATTTAATTGGTCTTGGCTTTAATGAAATATTCACCAACAGCATTACCAACAGCGCTTATTTTACAGAAGAAGTGTTGCGGTCATCTGTAAAAATGATAAACAACCTCAGTGCCGAACTGGATGTGCTGCGGCCTTCCATGTTGCAAACCGGTTTAGAAACGGTGGCTTACAATCTTAACAGGAAAAATAATAACCTCCACTTTTTTGAATTTGGAAAAACATATTCAACCACTGATGTTGGAAAATATGCCGAGGCAAATCATTTGTGTTTGTTTGTAAGCGGCAACAAAGCAGCCGAAAACTGGAAGAGCAAAGCCACTAAAACCGATTTTTATTTTATTAAAGGTGTTGTTGAAAAAACGCTGGCAGCACTCGGGCTTGCGGTAACAGAATTTGCCACAGATGAAAATAACAGCAGCACCTTGTTTGCTAAAATAAAAAACGATGTGGTGGCAACAATAGCATTGGCAGATAAAAAATTGCAGGAGCGTTTCGAAATTAAACAAGCGGTTTTTTATGCCGATATTGATTGGGACAAAGTGCTCAAATTAAATAAGAAACTAAAACTTCAGTTTACCGAAATACCGAGGTTCCCGGCTGTACAAAGAGATTTGGCCATTGTTGTAGATAAAAATTTACCTTACCAGCAAATTGAAAAAACAACTTATGCTGCCAAAGTGAGCAAGTTAAAATCAGTTAATTTGTTCGATGTTTTTGAAAGTGATAAATTGGGCGCCGGTAAAAAATCGATGGCAGTAAGTTTCACCTTTCTCGACGAAGAAAAAACATTAACCGATAAAGAAATAGATGAAATGATGAGTAAGCTAAGTGCGGCGTATGAAAAAGAACTGAATGCTGAAATAAGAAAGTAAAGCCAAGAATTACACAAATTGCACTAATTAGCACAAATGTTCTGTATTATTAGTGAAAATTAGTGTAATTAGTGGCCAAGACACTTATGAGTACTTTAGAAATAAATATCAAACGCATTAACGATAAACTGCAGCAACTGCTGAAGAACTACCAGCTATTAAAAAAAGACAACGAACGCCAGAGCAAACTCATAAAAGAACTGCAGGATAAAAAAACAAAAGATACCGAACAGATAAAAGAACTGCAGCAGCAGGTTGCAATACTAAAAGCAGCAGCAGGAGAGATGAATGAAACCGAAAAAAAGAATTTCGAAAAGCACATCAACAACTACATCAAAGAAGTTGACAAGTGCATCGGCTATCTCGCCGACTAATCTCTAAATAAAAAAATTCTAAATTCTAAACTCTAAACTCCTAAACCCCTAAACCAAAAGCAATGTCCTCCGAACTCATCCCCATCAACATCTTCATCGGCGACAGAAGTTACCGCATCAAAACAAACCCAACTGATGAGGAAGTAATTCGCAAAACATTAAAAACCATCAACGATAAAATCATTGAGTTCAAAACACAGTTTGCCGGCAAAGACATGCAGGATTACATCGCCATGGTGCTCATATGGTTTGCCACCCAGCCGGTAGCAGAAGGCAATCCCGGGTTCGAAAAAGAAATCACCCAATCATTATTAAAGATGGAAGAAACCCTGGACAAACACCTATAAACCCCAAACCCGTCATGCATGACTTAAAAGATATTTTACAACAGCACCAGCACGAATTTTCTAAAGTGGTGGAGTTTAACCCGGCAACAGACAAACTGCTTCGTTTCGATTTTTCACAATCCAACACAGCTTTAAGAACAGATTATATTGCAAATACCGAATGGTTCAGCCTGCATATAAGCCAGTCATTAAAAGATGCAGGCGCAAAATATGGCATCGGTGGCTATGCTGAAGACAGGGTACTCTATAAAAAGTTTGAGATGTTCAATTCAGCAGGTTCTTCCAAAGTCTCCCCCACGGGGGGAGATTTAGAGGGGGCTGTTGCTTCCCGAAGCATTCATCTGGGTATTGATATCTGGGGGCCGGCAGGCACCAAGGTTTTTGCACCCCTCGGCGGCATGGTACACAGTTTTGCTTACAATAACAATGAAGGCGATTATGGCGCCACCATCCTCCTTCAGCACCAGCTCGACATGGTTTCATTTTACACCCTCTATGGTCATGTAAGCCTTGCAAATATTGCCAATCTGCGTACAGGAAGCTTCATAACACGGGGGCAATGCTTTGCACATTTTGGTCCGCCCGCCGAAAACGGCAACTGGCCGCCCCACCTCCATTTTCAGGTTATCACTGAAATGGGGCAGTATGAAGGAGATTATCCCGGCGTATGCACCAAATCCGAAAAAGAAAAATACTTAGCCAATAGCCCCGATGCCGATCTGATATTGGGGATGATGAAGTATGTGTAGTTAGAGGTCACAGCTTTTTAAAAGCTGTCACCTCTTGTGTCAATCCCGGCGTAAGCACCATCTCCGAAAAAGAAAAATACTTAGCCAGCTCCCCCGATGCCGATTTAATATTGGAGATGATGAAGTATGTGTGATTTTTTTGTTACCAGCTACAGTTTTTCATAGCATCATCGTTGTGTCACTCACTTGTACGGCATATCTTTATTTGACTTTTTAGAAGCGTAATAAAACTTTAAAAATATCTGTATGGAAAAGATAAAATTATTTGAAGATAAAAATCTAAGAACCCACTGGGATGCAGAAGCAGAGACCTGGTATTTTTCGGTTGTAGATGTAGTTGAAATATTAACGGGAAGTTCGATTCCTAAAAGGTATTGGACTGATTTAAAAAACAAACTTGCCAAAGAGGGCAGTCAGTTGTACGAAAAAATCGTACAACTGAAGTTTGAAGCCGCAGACGGAAAAAAATATGCTACTGATTGTCTGCGAACCGAGGATTTACTCCGTCTTATCCAGTCCATCCCATCGCCCAAAGCCGAACCCTTTAAACAATGGCTTGCTAAAACAGGTTACGAACGTATTGAAGAGATACAGGACCCCGAAAAAAGTATTGACCTGGCTATAGAGAATTATTTAAAACTGGGCTATAGTAAAGAATGGATAAACCAGCGGCTTAAAAGCATTGAAGTAAGAAAAGACCTTACCGATGAATGGGAACAAAGGGGTGTAAAGAAGGGGCAGCAATTTGCCACCCTTACTGATATTATTACAAAGGGGTGGAGTGGCAAAACAGTAAAGCAATACAAACAGCACAAAGGTTTAAAAAAAGAAAACCTCCGTGATAATATGACCAACCTGGAGTTGGTGCTTAATATGCTTGCCGAAGCTACTACTACCGAAATAAGCAAAGAAAAGAAACCAAAAAATATTGATGAAAATAAAACAATTGCCTTGCAGGGCGGCACAATTGCAGGCAATACAAGAAAAGCCATTGAAGCAAAAACGGGTAAAAAAGTTGTTAGTAAACTTAATGCAAAGGGATTAAGAAAAGCTGCTGACAATAAGAAAATAAAATAGCCATCAGTTCTGGTCTGTGGCCCGCTAACCTAAGCGAAGGAGATTATCCCGGCGTATGCACTGCCTCCGAAAAAGAAAAATACTTAGCCAATAGCCCCGATGCCGATCTGATATTGGGGATGATGAAGTATATTTAGTTTTAAGGCAGCAGCATTGGTTGCCAATCTTTCAAAGTGTTACAACTCTTTTACTAATTATTTTAATTTATTTTAGCTGATAATTTGTATTTCTTTAAATTTTACGAAGTAAACAAAGATGCATGGCCCAACCAAAAATTGCTGACGAATTAGAATCCTTCAAAAAATATCTCTGAAGCAATGATAATGAAGATGCCAAACGGCCTTTGCTTTATCCGCTTATTTATACAACAATGGTTTACATACCGAGCCTTATTTTAAATACTTCAATTACCCTGATTTTTAACCCCATACAGCGGGTTAATACAAATAGAAAAATATGCCCAATTACAAGCAGATGCAGAGTTACTAAATCGTTTTACAGAAATAAATAAATTAACCAAAGCTATAAAGCAGCAGTTGTATCACTTGCTGGTGCATGATTTTAAATATTTTGAGTAAATGAATTATGGATAAGATAAAATTTGAACATCGTAGCTACCAACTCCCCTAAACCCGATAGCTACCAAATTTAAAATATTTCCCTCTCCCAAATAGCCCCCGTCTTTCGCCGCAGTCGGTGTTCGCATCAATCTCCGCTCCAATCTTCGCCGTTGCTTGGTGTTTCACCAGCAACGAATAACAACAAACAACCCACAGGGTCCTGCGGAGAACCCATCAACCCTTCTCCAACCCATCAATAAATTTTTGCAATTCTTCCAGTTTCTCCACCGGCAGGTGCTTGATCCTTTCCACTGGGCTGGGCTTCGCCGGTTTAGCTTTCAGTTTTTGCAAAGCAATTTTGGCATCAGCCAGCCCATCACCAGGTGTCCACACAAAAAGTTCATCAATTGTGCAGTTACAAATAATACAAAGCTTCTCCAGTGTCGCATAAGTCACGTTCTGTATTTTGTTATTAAACAACCGGCTCACTGTATAATATGGCAGCCCGCCAGCCACCAAATACCGCTGCGGATTTTCAATTCCTTTTCCCTCCAAAAGGGCTTTTAAGTTCATTTCAAGCATAAAAAACCTGGTTTTATGTGTAAAATAAGACCGCAACGCACAAAATCAGTCTTTCAAAGGCCATTTTCATTCCAGCATTGGCAATCAAATTTAAAATAATAGCGAATGTAATTAAATAAAGAGCAAATATACTTATAACATTTGCAAAAATTATTACAATAACAGCCAATTTATTTTAATCAAAAGCAATTTTCATTAAATTAATGGCTAATGTAATTAAATAAATAGCCAATTACTTCTAATCATAAGCAATTAAAAGTGCTCTCATTAACAGTCTTTCCAATACATTCGGTAACAGTAATTTAAAAATTAGTAGTGTCAGTTCAGCACAAATGTCCCAAATGCCAGAAATGCATTAACGTAAAAAGAAAAATGCAAACCTATGCAGCCGGAAATCAACAAAAAATAAACTAAAAAAAAGTAAAACTATCACCTTGAAAACGCAACCTGCGTCAACGAAAAAAAACCGGTAATTAAAAAAAACAATCCGCTAATTAAAAATCCTTGCAGCAGCCCTGGCTTTTTGTTGCCGGCTATAGCAAGTATCAAAGCAACCAGCAGGTTAATAGCTCCGCCAATGATGGCAAAAAAGCCATAAATAAAAATCATCCCATTAGTTGTAAACCCATCCTGGGCACAAATGGCCACCGTGGGTATTGCAATTACCAGCAGGCTGATAAGAAAAATTTTGAAAGGTAAATTCATTGCAAACAATTTTAAGAGGTTAATTTTTTTTGAAGATAATATAAAATTTAAACGAGTAGCCTGATTTTTTCACTACCGCTTTTCATTTGAATAAAGTAAATTTGACTTCTAAATTTATTGATATGGGTTTAATTTATGCTGATATTGAATTAATAAATGCCGATGATATAGCATTAGCAAAAAGGCATATTATTGGCCAGGAGGAAGTTAAACGCATAAATATTAATATGCTGGTTGACACCGGCGCTTATAACCTTTGTATTAACGAAAGTATCCAGGCACAATTGGGGTTACCATTTGTTGAAAAAAGAAAAGGGCAGTTGGCCAACGGCAGCATCGAAGAATATGATATGGTGGGCCCGGTTGTTTTAAAATTTAAAAACCGCCAAACTGTTTGCAATGCCCTTGTAATGCAGGGCGATAATGAACCGTTGTTAGGAGCCATTCCTTTAGAAGATATGGACGTTTTAATTCATCCGCTCAGGCAGGAATTGATAGTAAACCCCGAACATCCATATTATGCACAAATGAAATTGAAATAATTTCCCGGGCTAAAACCTTTGCCGTTAAAATTTGTTTAATACCACTGTAAAACCGCCATAAAACCTACCTTTACAGCGCAAAGTAAATACGAATGGATATTAAAGCAGGCCCATTATTAG
>JANNAM010000187.1:0-14314 GCA_031384415.1 Bacteroidota bacterium | reverse complement strand
GCCGCCTGTTAATATTATCATAATCGTCTAAAGTGAAAACAACTCAATATTATGAGGAAGATTGCCCTTCTTTTTACCATTATTTTTTTAGGAAGTTTATCTGCGCTGGCACAAAAACCAGCAGGCAGCATTAAAGGGACTGTAATTGATACAACCGGCAAACAGCCGCTGGCTGGTGCTACAGTGTTTGTGATGCTTACCAAGGATTCTTCGGTAAGTACTTACAGTGTCAGTGATAAAAAGGGCATCTTCGAAATTAAAGACCTCCTCAGCGATTCGTACAAACTCATCATTTCTTATCAGGGCTATCAATCTTACGAAAAAGTATTTTCTATAACCGATGTAAAGCAGTTAGTTGACATAGGCAGCATCATCATGAAAAAAGATTTTCACTCACTGGATACTTTTGTGGTAAAATCGGATGTGCCCATACAAATTAAGGGAGATACAACACAGTTTAATGCCAGTGCTTTTAAAACATTGCCCAATGCCAATGCCGAAGACCTGCTTAAAAAATTGCCTGGTGTGGAAGTGGATATGGATGGCAATGTGAAAGCACAGGGCGAAGAAGTAACAAAAATATATGTGGATGGCAAAGAGTTTTTTGGCAAAGACCCAAAGATGGCCACTAAAAATATTACTGCCGAAATGATACAGAGTGTGCAGGTGTATGATGACATGAGCGACCAGGCAAAATTTACCCGTATTGATGATGGCAGCCGTAGTAAAACCATCAACATTGTTTTAAAGAAAGACCGACGCAAAGGATATTTTGGAAGGGCGCTTGCAGGCATTGGCGATGATGGACGTTACCAAAGTTCGTTAACTGCAAACCGCTTTGTAGATACCCGGCGTTTTTCGCTGGTGGCCTCCTCCAACAATATCAATAAACAGGGTTTTAGTTCCAACGACATTGTTACAAGAATGGGAGGTTTTAATGGAGCCGGCCGCAATGGCGGCGGTGGTGGAGGCCGTGGCAATAACCGTGGAGGTGGCGGAGGAACTGGTGCCGGCAGCGGACTTACCAAATCATCTTCGGTGGGTTTAAATTACATTGATAAGATAGGTAAGAAAATAGATATTACCGGCAGCTACAATTATTTTGAAACCCTTAACCGGCGGGAACAAACCAGTTACAGGGAATCTACTTTTTTTAGTGATTCTTCTGCCACTGAAAACAGCAAGACTACATCTGTTAACACAAGCCGCAATCACCAGTTTAATTTAAGGATGGAGTATTATATTGACTCTATGAATTCTATCCTCTACACTCCCGGCATTTCTTTTCAGCATTCTGATAATTACACACAGGATAGTTCAAAGGCCATGGCCATTAAGCCATCGCTTAAATATTTATCCAACAGCAACTCATCTTTGTATCAAAGCGAAAGAAACGGCAGGAGCATTAATAATGAAATATTATACAGGCGAAAGTTTAAAAAAACCGGCCGCACATTTACGCTTGGCTATTCAAGCGGTATAGATAAAAGTGATGGCAACGGAAGCAATATTTCGCCCATTGTATTTTATAATGCCAATGGTTCTGTATTATCGGTGATAGACCAGAATTTTGAAAATGCACAAAGCACAAGGAGCAGGAGCAATGTTATTACCAGTTCGTTTACCGAAATGTTTGGCAAGAATAAAATTTTAGAACTCAATTATGCCTACACCAACAGGCACAGCACATCAGACAGAGATGCTTTTGATTACAATGCTTCTTCCAAACAATTCGACATCATCAACAGGCAGCAAACAAATTATTTTGAAAACGATTTTATTGCACAGCGCTATGGTGGTAATTTCAGGTTCCTGATGCCTAAGTACAGCTTCCAGGTGGGTACAGCTGTGCAAACATCGCAAACAGATAATAAAAGCATTCGTGGTATTTACCAAATCAATGGAAAAGATTCGGTGATTTACAGCAAACAAAATGCTACCAATCTTTTTCCAACAGCCAACCTTACATATAATTTTACTAAGAAAACAAACCTTAGCATTCATTATCGTGGCCGCACCAACCAGCCTTCTGTTAACCAGTTGCAGGATGTGCCTGATCTTACCAACCTGCTTCGTATCAGTGTTGGTAACCCTTCTTTAAAACAGGAGTTTGGCCATAATGTTGACATTAATTTTAAAACACTTAATGCAATTACTTTTAAATACCTGAACATAACAATTTCCGGTTCGCAAACAAGCAACAGGATTGTAAACAGCACAGACAGTTTAACATCATCCTCATTAAAAACCCTTGGCCTGCCCGATTCATTGCTGAGGCCGGGTGTGCAGTTGATTAAACCATTAAACCTTAGTGGAGCTTACAATGTTTCTTCCAACATCACCGTTGGCATTCCTTTTAAAAAATTAAAGGGCAGCAGTATAAATTTTACCAACGTGGTTAATTACAACCGCAATTTAAGTATGCTTTACAAACAACTGAATGTTACCAATAGTATTACGGTTTCTCAATCGGCTGGTGTAAACCTAGATGTGAAAAACAAATTTAATTTTGGATTAAAGGCAAGGGTTTCTTATTCTCAGGCAAAATACAGCATCGCCTCTGGCAGAAATAACACCGATTATTTTACACAGTCTTATTCAACTGATATTAATTATTACATCACAAAGTCGCTGATAATTTCCACCGATTTTGATTACCTGCGTTATACCGGCCAGTCTACAGGCTTCAACAGGAATGTACCATTATGGAATGCCAATCTTGCCAAACAATTTTTTAAGAAGAAGAACGGCGAATTAAAGTTTTCGGTAAACGATATTTTAAACCAGAACCAAAGTATTACCCGTAACCAGGGAGAAAATTATTATTACGACAGCAGGACGGTTGTATTAAAACGTTATTTCCTGCTCAGCTTTACTTATAATTTAAACCGCTTTGGCGGAAGGCCACAACAGGGCGCTGGCAAAAATAACAACAACAATAATAATAACAGGATGCAGAGAGGCAATGGTGGAAGAAAGATGTAACAGCAATATTTTCAGTATAAGAGTGCTTTCGTATGTATTTTGAAGAATAACAATTACCTGTCCTTCTGTTTTACCTTCTATCTGCTCCTTATTGCTTTCGGCCAGCCCGTTCTTTCCCGGAGAAAATAAACATCCGGTAAAAAGCAAACGAATGCTTGCAGTTTTGTAAAGCTTTTTGTACATTAGTGGGGTTCCATTTTTACGTTTCACTCTTTAAAACTTGTCAATTATGAACACAGAATTAGAAGAAATAAGAGAACAGCAAAAACAATCATGGAATAAATTTTCACCCGGGTGGAAAAAATGGGATCACCTTACAATGGATTTTCTAAGCCCGATGGGAGTTGCTATCATTGCTTCCATCAAACCAGCAGGCAATGATATAATATTGGATATCGCCGCCGGAACCGGAGAACCTGGTTTAACAATCGCTTCCATGCTCAGCGGTGGCAAAGTTGTTATTACCGACCTGGCAGAAGATATGCTGGTTATAGCAAAAGAAAATGCCGCCAGCCGTGGCA
This sequence comes from Bacteroidota bacterium, assembly GCA_031384415.1. Lineage (GTDB taxonomy): Bacteria > Bacteroidota > Bacteroidia > Chitinophagales > Chitinophagaceae > Ferruginibacter. The sequence continues at coordinate 10,808 of JANNAM010000187.1, read as the reverse complement.
TCAGCAATATTGAAACGGTTGCCTGTGATGTTTGCGAACTTCCATTTGATGATAATAGTTTTGATGCAGTCAGTTGCCGCTTTGGATTTATGTTTTTTCCGGATATGCAGTTGGCTGCAAATGAAATATACAGGGTATTAAAACCCGGCGGGAAGTTTGCTACTTCAGTTTGGAATATACCGGAAAAAAATTTTTGGGTTACTGCATTAATGGGCACTATCAATAAAAATATGGAACTGCCGCAGCCTCCTTCCGGCGCACCAGGCATGTTTCGGTGCTGCAAACCAGGATTAATGAAAACGATATTTGAAAATGCAGGTTTTAATAATATCGTGGAAGAAGAAGTGGCAACAAAACTAAATGCAGGCACAACTGATACCTACTGGAACATGATGACCGAAGTAGGGGCACCCATTGTTGCTGCATTAAGCAAAGCCGATGATGCATTGCGCCAGAAAATAAAGAATGAAGTATTTGAACTGGTAGGTCAAAAATATGCTGAAGGCGAAGTGGCAATTGATGCCAGCGGCATAGTTGTGTGTGCAGAAAAATAAGTTGTTGAACTGTCAATGAAAGTTATCGTAAAGAAATTTTAATGCCTGCATACGACAATATTGATACCATAACTGCAGCACTTGAAAAGTTTAATCACAGAGTCTATAATGCAGGCTATAGTTTTAGGGTGAATGAAATTGATAAAAAAGATGTTTATATACAAGGTAGTTTTGACTTTGCTTATTATGTCAATGTTCATATCGAATTCAGGGACATGATATACTCCAGTTTTAATGTAGGGGACAACTGGTGGGATGCATGGCATGACAACCAGATTTTTTTGCTGAGAGAAGATGAAGTAAAAAACATTCTTGAAGATCAGAAAATTGCTTGCACATCAACTGAAGGTTCATTTGGTTTTTTGTTTAATATTAAAGGCAGGCAGAGCATTAATATCGGAGTTACTATTTGTAAAATGCTATCCATAAGATGGGAATATCCTGCTTTTGAAGATTAGTAGCTATTTCACTACTTCTTCAGTTTCAATATCCCCTTCTTCCTCTTTTGTTTTGGTGTAATTATTGTTAAGCTGGTTTTCAAATTTATTTTCATCTTTCATATTACGCCACACAAGAAAAATTATCAGCGCAATAAGCCCGATGCCCGCAATTATTATTATTGGCCAGTTCATATTTTAAGGTTTGCTTAAAAGTAAATTTATTTTTTGATAGTTTATGTTAAGTTTATATAATGCTCAATACTTATAATTGGTTTTAATTACCTCCATTTAAATGCAAAATAACTGCATGGTTTATCGGATGCGTTACCAACCCCATGCATTTTACCGCTTTCTGCAATGAATAAATCGCCGGGGCCGCCTGTATAACTCTTTCCATCTATCATCATTTCGGCATAGCCATCAATTACCAGAATAATTTCAGTATCCAAATGCTGGTGTGGTGCATGACTTGGGCCTTTAAGTTTCAAATAAGTAATGTGCATTTCAAAATTGCTGCACATGGCAGTAGGGCGGTCAAAATATTTGCGGTTTCCTTTGTTATTTGTTTCCTTGTACGTTAATGAGTCATAATTTAATAAGAGTGCTCCTCCGGCTTTTGTGCTTCTTGCAGTATCCATTGTTTTTTTTGACCTAAACAAAAAGACATAGTAAGTTAGCGGCCCATTACCAATGTTTTCAAAAATTTGTGATTGAAACGGGGGAATAAGCATTACGCTTCCTGCGCCAAGTACAGCAGTTTTATCATCTATGGAACATTTCATTGTTCCTTCTTTGATAATGATAAGTTCTTCAATATCTTTTTGTGTGTGCGGCGGCCTGGGCACCGCACCTTTTTCCTGCGTAGTGGCATGCATTTCAAAATACTCAAATTCATTGGTGAAGCCTTCTGCAATTTTCCGGGTTTCTCTTTGTGCATCTTTTTTTACCGGCAATTCATTCCAGTGAAATACTTCCGAAGTAATGGGCTGCAGCTGAGAAAATGTATTCATGGCAATTGTTTGCAGTAGGAGAAGCAAAAATATTTTCATAATAAACTTAATGATTGTTTCAATTTAATGAAGAAGAAAATGTTTAGTTAGCCTCTGTATATTTTTTAAAGTTGTTCAATATTGCCTGCCAGCCTCCCTTCTGCAATTCAATTGAATTCATATTCTCAGCTTCAAAGCTTTCTGTCACTTTTGTACTGTTACCACTTGCAGTAAATATTAGTGTCGCTTTCCCGCCATCATCCATTGTATATTCAATGTATTCATTGGTTGTTACTGCATCGTAAACGCCCCCAAAATCAAAACCCTTACTTCCATCGCTGGCATCCATTCGTAAAACAAACCTGCCGCCCCGCCTTATATCATTTTCTGCCGTTGGTGTATGCCAGTCGTCGGATGCATTATTCCATTGAGTGATATGCTCAGGCTTTGTCCAGTATTCCCAAACTTTTTCCACCTGTGCATTAATGGCATTTTCTACTGTGATGATTGTTTTGGTTTCCATTAACTTTTTAAAATTTTATCTTATTATAGTACTGGTTCCTTTCCTTTTATAAACCCTGTTATCAACACCAATACCTTCTGCCATCCACACCAGCGCCTGGCTTGATTGAGCAATCCCTTTATAATTTCCATCCCAGCCAGTAAGTTCATCTTTCGATTCAAACAATAATTGACCCCAGCGGTTAAATATTCTGAAATAGCGAAGTTCTTTAATGCCCATTAATATGGGATGCAATAAATCATTAAGCCCGTCTCTGTTTGGGGTGAAAGCATTGGGCACATAAATTTCAACAAAAGGAACCGTTTTTACCTGCTGAGTATCTACAGTGATGCAACCGGCTTTTGTTTTTATTTCAATAGTATATAACTGGTTGGATGAGCCGGTAAAAACCGGGGTACTGCTTGCCGGCGAATTTAAATGAGCAGCAGGCCGCCACAAATAAACAGCCCCAAACTGCCTTGCCTGCATATCAAGCGGCAAATCAATAACTGCATACTGAACGGGATAATTAATTCCCCTTATTGGTTTTTCAACAAGTATATTTTGCCTGGCAGTTGCAATGCGGCAACCATCTTTATTAAAAAGCAGAGCATAATACGAACCTGTTGAAGTTACCCTCAATCTTGTTTTATTGGCTCCGCCAATGACAACATTATCTTTAAACCATTGAATACTGTCTGTTGGTTGTACTACTAATACTGCACTGTCTCCATAGCCTTCGCACCATGCATCTTTACCAATCAACTTCAGCGAATCATTAATAAGTGATGCCCTTACAACTACTGTGTCAGTAGTTAAACACCCGCCACCATCATGCCGAACGCTAAGAATGTATGTAGTGGTTGTATCGGGTGTTGCCAACGGGTTGGCAATGGCTGCATTGTTTAAGCCCGCTGCCGGACTCCAGCTATAAACCAGTCCCGGCTTTGGAATGGCGCCCAATGGCACAGGGTTTCTGTTACATGAAAGTGCATCGTTTCCGGCAATGGCTTTTACAGTTAAAGTATCTATCAGCAATGCATATAAAGTATCTAAACAACCGTATCCATTATAAGGCACCAGTTCAACTGCAATGGTAGTGCCTGCAATGGGCGGCGGTGTAAAGGTGATGGTTTGCTGTGTGCCAAGGACCTGGGTAAATGTACTGTTGTACCATGTGTAAGCCTGGTAACCATAAGGCCCTGTAACATTCACAGTGGTATCATCGGGGCAATAAGTGGCGCCTACAAATTCGCTATTGCATTCGGAGTTAACATCTATGTAAGCATAACCAAAATGTTTTCTGAAAGTACAATCGGCTGTTTTAAAAAAAAGTCTGATTGTTTTGCCTGCCATATCATCTAAATTAATTGAAACAGCCGTCCAGTCTTTGCACCACACAGCCGTATTATCTACCACAACAGAGGATTCAAAAAAACCCGGCAGCATTGAACCAAAGGGAATAAAAGTGAAAGAAGAACAATCAATGATAGTATTATCGGTTAGGTTTTTTATTTCAATTTCCATTCTTGGCTGCTGAAATTGCTGGTGATTGGGATCCTGAAAAACTACTGCATAATTATAAATAAGTGAATAAACATTTTGCCCTGCAGGAATGGTAAATTCATAAGATACACCTTCGGCCTGTGTGCCTGCCTGGTCGTTGCCAAGCCTTATGGAATGGCCGCTTCCATTAGGACAGTTTACCGGGAAGTTGCCATAAGGATCGCCCCCGCCCTGGCTGGCTGAAAGCATTGTGTGGCGTCCCGGAACCGGCCCCGAAGGTGAAAGTGAAATTACATTCTGACTGCTTACTTCTGCAACGGAACCTGTGTAACAGGTCCACCCGTTAAATGTGCCGGTTTCAAAATCAATATTAGGAGGGCAATTTTGAGCCATAGTGACAGAAGAGCACAGGCATAGTAATAACAAACTTGCGCTGCAGTGGAAAAAACGCCTTTCAATTATATAAAGAGGTTTCCAACTTTTCACCGGTAAGGTTTGTAAACTAAAGATAAAGCATCTTTACTGTATCGGGTAATTTTACATTTTAGTTGTCTAGTTTCATCACCTGTACAAAATTTATAGTTAACCATATATTCATAGTTCCTGAATTTTACAGGGTTTTAAAATACTTTCGGTTAAAAATTGTAAGTTTATTTTTAAACCATCATTTTAAATTATGAAACTACTATTTTCTCTTATCACAACTTCTATATCTTTTATCCAGGTATCTGGTCAAACTACACCTTCAAATAAAGCAATACCCGACTCCAATAAAAAAATTCAAATTGTGGAAGTTGCCTGTGGCCAATGTAAATTAGGCCTGCCCGGCACCACCTGCGATTTGGCCGTTCGCATAAATGGCAAAGCATATTTTGTTGATGGTACAAATATAGATGAGCATGGAGACGCCCATGCAAAAGATGGTTTTTGCAACGCAATAAGTAAAGCTAAAGTGCAGGGCGAAATTGTTGACAACCGTTTTAAAGCCACTTACTTTGAACTTGTTAAACCTAAAAAAACAAAAGCAGCCAAAAGTAATATTGAATAAAAAAAGCCCGTGATACCACGGGCCTTTAATTTTATTGAAAGAATAAAATGATACTCACATTTTTTTCATTTCTTCTTTTTTAACTTTAGGAGAATCGGCAGGCATTGGCATTTGTGGCTGTTCCATTTTACCCATCATCTTGATCATTTCAGCAGGTTCCATAAAAGTCCAGTGTTCTACTGCTTTACCATCTTTAAATTTTGCCAGTTCAATAGCTTTCATATCATATTTATCGCCGGCTTTAAGTCCCATTTGAGGGGTTTTTAAGGTGCCTGTATAGCGGCACCATGAAAATACATACTCATCATCGGCAAGTTCTTTAATAACTTCTGTTTTGGGGTTGTCGTTTCCAGATGCCCATTTTTCAAATTCAGCTTTAATACTTGCCAGGCCTTTTAAATCACCCGATTCACCGGCATGGTCCACGGCATCTGCAGCAATGAAGTCTCCCAGCTTACCGAAATCTTTAGAATCGAAACATTTTTGAACACCATGCATGGCATCCAGGTTTTTTTGTGCAGTTGCCGAAAGCCCGCCGCTGCTGCCGCTGTTACATGAAATAAAATAACAACTGATTAGAATTGGTAATGCAAAAAGTAACTTTTTCATTTTGATTTATTTTAGTTAATAATTAAAGGCAATCATTTAAAAATTACAGAGAGAGGGAATTATTGGCATATTAAGGTATAATTATTTTTACTTTCTGTAAAATAATTTTTGCCACATTGCTTAGCCCTGTAAAAGTTACTAATTTTTTTATAACCTGTGAATCATGTAATTTATTTCTCAAATTGTGTAACAATAGCCAGTAAAAACTACCCCACCTTTACACTGTCGCTTTTACACAATATAAATATTTCGTACGCAGTTAGTTTGGGTTAAAAGCCCCGTTTTTTAATGGGGCTTTTCTTTTGGAATAACTGCCGGTTTTCTGAAATTGTTTTAAACAACTTAAACTTATTTTATGAAAAAATTCATTGGCCTTTTTTCTCTTGCTGTTGTATTTACAGCAATATCATGTGGCAATCAGCCTGCAGAAGTGAAAAAAGAAATCATAGTAGTTCCCTCTTCACCGGTTACTGTACCTTCCACACCGGTTATAATAGTTAAAGATCCTCCTGTAAAATCTACAACGATTGTTTTAGATAAAAAGGGCGTTAAGGTTGAAACCAAGAAAATTGACGTGGTAATAAAAAAACAATAACCTAATTCAGTTACTTTTTCTCACAATAATATTCTACTGCATTTCCTGTCTTGCATCAAAAAAAAGGTGCAGGACATTTTTCATTTAACTAACCCGGAGCTTTTACTGCAATTAATTAACTACATCTTATCTGATAAAAAAACTTTTAACTTTAACCCTTAACAAACCACAGGGTAATATGGCTGCAAACAATATTGCTGAAGTAATTGAACAGTTAAATGAAATTGTGGATTATTCAATTCTACACTCCGCCTGAGACGGATATTTTGCCGCTTTGTATAAAAGAGTAACAGTGGCAGTAGCTGAAAAAATAAAAGAAGGTTACTTTGAAAACAATGCCAGGATGGAAAAATTAGATGTAGTTTTTGCCAGCCGCTACCTGGAATCTTATAGAAACTATACCAGCGGAAAATCCTGTTCAGCCTGCTGGCAACTGGCTTTTGACAGTTCCAAATCATGGAAACCAATGGTTATTCAGCACCTGCTTGCTGGTATGAATGCACATATAAGCCTGGATCTTGGAATTGCTGCCGCAACTGTTTCGGCAGGTGCGGATATAAATGCCATTCAAGATGATTTCAATAAAATAAATGAAATATTAAACGGACTGGTGAATGAAGTGAAAACTGAATTGTATGCCATGTGGCCGCTTAGTAAAATACTGGCAAAGTTAAATACCAGAAAAATAGAAAATGAAATAGCTGGTTTTTCGATGATTATTGCCCGTGATGCTGCCTGGCAGGTTGCAATTGACTATGACCATATAAATACAACAGCAGACAGGGAAAAATATGTTTCCGAAAGAGATAAAAAGGTTGCAGCCTTTGGCAATACATTTCTTTCCCCCCGGTTGTGGCTACAAACCCTGCTGGCTATTTTCAGAATTTTTGAGTTTGGAAGTACCGGAGGTAAAATAAAAAAATTGAACAGGTGATTTTCGGCTACGCAAACCAGCCAGATAAAATAAATGCTGACAAATACTTGGTTAACCGGATAAAATGACTACTTTGGATAATCTTTTTAAAGCAACAGTTAGTAACCCTCCCCCACCTAACTTCTAAAAGGAAAAATAAAATCCTCTATTTTTTTTTGATTTCATATTGATGGTTTTTTAAACCCGGTTCACTATTGTATTGTGTTATTTCTAATTTATAATTATTCTTTTATGATAAAGATTCTTTTGTTACTGCCAATGTCTTTTTTGTTTATGGCTGCCAGTGCCCAAACAACTTTATCTCCCGAGATAATTGCATCCGGTGGCGGAATCAGCAAATTTTCGGGAGTAGAACTGGAGTGGACACTCGGCGAATCAGTTATTGGGTCTGCATCTTCTTCCGACAGGTTTTATACGATAGGTTTTCACCAGCCAATACTTATAAGCCATGACACTAAACAACCGGCAGAAATCATTTCATCTGCTGTAAGTATTTTTCCCAACCCTGTAAGTAATATGCTGAAAGTGCAGTTGCAGAATGCAGTAAATGAAACTATGACACTTACACTTTCAGATGTACAGGGAAGGCCGTTTTACTCTAAAACCATTACCGGCAAATCTGCTTTCACTGAAATTCCACTTAAACATTTAATGTCTGGCATGTATATGCTGTATGTATATGACAGTCACAAAAACCTGGTTAACTCATTTAAAATAATAAAAGCAAACTAACTGTTACAAACTTTTAAAAAGAACCATTATGAGAAAAATAATTTTATTGTTGCTTATTACTGCCTGTGTTTTCACAAACAGTATAGCCCAAAACGTTCCGGCCGGGATGAAATACCAGGCAGTGGCCCGCAATTCGAAAGGCGAAGTGTTGCAAAACCGAAATGTAACCCTGCGAATTGACCTTAAAGGAGACCCTTCGAAGGCAAATGTTATTTACTATAGCGAAGAGCATACTGTACTTACAAATCAACTTGGGCTTTTTGATATGGTAATAGGCTAGGGTAAGGTGATAAACGGTGTATTTGCCGACATTCCCTGGAGTTCACAGGATGTTTGGATGGGTGTTTCATTAAAAGATAAAGGAACAGGCTTTTCTGCAGTTACCGAAAGCAAGTTGCTTGCAGTGCCTTATGCATTTTATGCAGCCACTGCAGGCGAAATGGCTGTCAATCCTTTAAAGAAAAATTCCCCAATAAAAGAAAGCCCAAATGGTTCACAATATGAAAGTAAAAGCTGCCCATGCGAAGGCGGGCTTTCGCAAATAACTGTACTTTATCTTGGGCCTTCCAATGTTACTGTTAAAGCATATCGAAATAAAAATCTGACAGAACTTTTAAGCACTTTTACCGCTGTTAATAAAGGTGCTATTTTAACTGTGAGTACAACCAATTTTCCTGATGGCAAATTAAAAAACAATACCTATTTCCAGGTGCTGGGAAAAGATACTATGGTTACAGAAATGCCTACAGAATGTGAAGAACTGAAAGAACCCTGGGAAACATCGCTGGGAGAAACATTTGGACACTTTTCCATGATCTCTCATCTTGATAATAAAAATAATGCACTATGCACAGTGTGTGATATAAGAATGGACTGGAAAGTTGGCGGTAATGCTTTAATGGAATTTTGTAACATCATTGGTACCAAAAGTTATACCGACCTTATTTTTATGACTAATAATTTAGAGCGTTTAAAAATTACAAAAAACGGTGACATAAACATTAATAACAATCTTCAAATCGGCAATGACCTTACCATAAATAACAATGTAGATATTGGCAATGACCTTACTGTTAGAAAAAATGTGTACCTGAATACTTTAGGTGGTTCCACCATCAGCAACGGACCATTTACTGTTAAAAACCTAAGTGCTACCAGCCTGACTGGAACATTAACTGTTGACAAAGACAGTTGGCTAAAAACAAAACTGAAAGTGGATGGCATTACTGATTTAAACAGCACTTTAAATGTGAATTACCTTAGCCCAACAAATCTTACTGGCACATTAACTGTTGACAAAGACAGCTGGCTGAAGGCTAAACTGAAAGTGGATGGCATTACAGACCTGAACAATTCATTTAACGTAAATAATTTAAGTGCTTCGGTACTCACCGGCACATTAAGGGTTGATAAGGATGCTACTTTTAAACAAAAAGTTTCAATAGACAATGCTGGATTGCTTTCAACAAGTACAACAACCGGCGGACTGGTAGTTGCCGGCGGTGCTGGCATTGGTCAAAATCTGTTTCTTGGTAATAATATGGATGTTGGCAACAATGCTTTAATAAGAGGCCGTACCGGCATTGGAAATGTTTATTCTAATGTGAGATTAAATGTTTCTGCTCCATCTTCAGATGCGTTTCCATTATTTGTGGAAGTTACAGGCACCAGCAATAAATTCAGTATGAATTCCGATGGCCAGTTGTACCTGCGTTCTGTTAAAGCAGGCAATTCAGATAATTCGGGTAATTATGCCATGATGCTTGATGCACAAAACCAGGGATTGCTCATTAAACTTAATGACAAAGCACATCCGGATGCAAGCAATCATTACATTTCTTTTTGGGGCAACAGCAATGTACTTCGTGGCCGTATAGAAGGACAAACTGCTTCTGAACTGCACAAAAGCTTTGATTACATCTGGTTTCAGGCAATGTCTGCTATAGACAATGCATTGTCTATAGCAATGGTTATAGTTGACCTGATTGGTATTGATGATGGTGATGCTGCAATTGTGGATGGCTTGGAACTGCTTGCCAGTGTAGCACAATGGGCTGAACAATCTATTCAGATGGATAATAACGTAGGAATAACTTACGAGTCGGGCAGCGGTGACTATGCAGAATGGCTGAAAAAAGAAAACCCAGCAGAGCAATTTGGCTTTGGTGATGTAGTAGCTGTTAAAGGTGGAATGATTTCGAAAAATACATCTGCCGCCGATCATTATCTGGTAGTTTCCATGTCGCCGATTGTGCTTGGTAACATGCCTGCAAAAGGACAAGAAGCCAGCTACGAAAAAATTGCATTCATGGGCCAGGTTCCGGTAAAAGTAAGAGGAAGGGTTAATATTGGCGACTACATTATTCCATCCGGAATGAATGATGGCCTCGCCATTGCGGTATCAAAATCAAAAATGAATATTGAACAGTATAAAAGTATTATTGGCGTTGCCTGGACAAAAAGCTACAGCGAAGGCCAGTCTTTAATAAACGTTGCCATTGGTATCACTCCCAATAACCTGGTTGATAAAATTTCGGAGCAGGATAAAGAGATTAATACAATGAAGAATTATCTGAATACCATTACTGCTTACCTCAGCCAAAAAGACCCTTTATTTAAATCACCCGAACTGGCGGCAAAAAAAATGATTGTTGCCAATGAACCAAAAAATGATGAAGTTGTAAAAAATTCAAACCCCGGCAATAAGGAGATTAACACTGCCAGGATAAAAACACTGCTTCATCAAAACCTGCAGGTAGTAACAGATATATTAGCAACCACAAGACAGAAACTGGATGAAAGAAAAATCAATTACAATCTGTATCCAAAGATTAAACAATTGCTGACCGACCCCAACTTTTTTATAGAGTCGATTGGCAAAGACCCATCAAGTTTCAGA
>JANNAM010000182.1:0-8956 GCA_031384415.1 Bacteroidota bacterium | reverse complement strand
CACTGAAAGATGCTGAGGACCTGGTAAAAATTTACCGCAAAATTCCTACCCACCTTATCAATGTAATTGAATACAATCCCATTGACGGTGCTTCCTTTATAAAGCCTGAGGAAGGTACCACACAACAGTTTACCGATTACCTGGCCAAACACAGGGTAAATGTGAGAGTACGCCGCAGCCGGGGTAAGGATATTGATGCTGCCTGCGGGCAACTGGCAAATAAAGGGTAGTATCCCGTTAAACTTTTTATTTCTTACAAAGTCTGTGCTATACAAAAAATATTTTACCATGAAAAAATTATTATTCAGCCTTCTTGCACTGGTTACCCTTTCAATAGCCGCCAATGCACAGGAAAAAAGAGAAATGCCGGGCAAGCATCAATTCAAACAAAAAAAAGCAGCCATTGCCCATCAGCTTAATTTTACCCAAGACCAGAAAAAGCAGGCAAAACTGTACAAAGAAAATTACCGCAAACAACTGCAGGAACTTAACAAAAATGAAAGCATTACCGTAAAAGAATTCAGGGATAAAAAATATGCTTTGGCCAAAGAACAAAAAGCAAAAATGCAAAGCCTCCTCAGCCACGAACAAAAAAGTAAACTGGAGCAGTTAAAAACAGAACACAAGGCAAGGGCCGAAAAACATTTTGCCATGAAAATGGACAAAATGAAAACCAACCTCGGCCTTACAGATGCTCAGGCTGCCACATTAAAATCGCAAAGAGAAAATATGATGGCAAAACTAAAAGTGATTAAAGAAGATAATTCTATGGACAGGGTTGCAAAAAAAGAAAAACTAATGGCGCTGAAAACTCAAATGAAAGAAGACCGGAAAAAAGTGTTTACCCCCGAACAATTGAAGAAGATGGAAGACATGAAAAAAGCAAAGATGGAAAAGAAAGAGGCAAAATAATGTTGCATCAATCTAAATTATCATCAGACTAAAATTATCACCATGAAACAAATTATTTTAACACTCATTTTTATAGCAGGCTTCTTTGTAGGTGCCGATGCACAAACAACAAGAAAAGCCCGTCCCCAAAGGCAAAATACCAATATTGAAAGAAAAAGGATCAGTACAGAGGAACGCTGCATTCACAAAAGGGAAAGAAGGCGCCATCACCGCCGCCACGAAAGGAGAACAGCAGTACAAATGAACATGCAGCAAAACCTGCAAACCTGGATGTATAAAGAAGCAGGAATATCAGCTTAAATATTTTCTCCTGTCAGGCTAACAACAGCTAATGCAAAGAGGCGTTCCCAAAAAGTTCGCCTTTTTAGCGTTATCTTTGCGGCTCATTCCTGTTGCAAAACAGTAAACCCCTTCAACAATGAGCCAGTCGCATTTTCAGAAATTTACCAAGGTAAAAAAGAACAGTGTTATCAAGGAAGAATTTAAGCAGGAGAAAAAAAAGTATAAAAAAGAACGTGCCGAGTATTTTGAAAAAATAAAGAAAGAACAGTACGAGGCAAGAGTTGCACAGCGAACCGGAACCCCGCCAGTTGTAAAAAAAGATATACCCAAACAAACAGGAACCAAACCTGCAGGCACTCAGCCAACAGAAAAACATGCTGCAGAGTTAATGCCTTTGAATAAATTCCTTGCACACTGCGGTGTATGTTCCCGGCGGGATGCAGTTGCCATTATTAAAGAGGGTAAAGTGAAAGTAAACGGAATTGTGGCTACAGAACCCGGCTATAAAATTCAGCCAACAGATGAAGTGGCTTTCAATGGCAAAAAGTTGTTTGTCACAAAAAACCTGGTTTACATCTTACTGAACAAACCAAAAGATTATATCACCACCACCGACGATCCGCAGGGAAGAAAAACAGTGTTGCAAATAACCAAAGCAGCTACTTCCGAACGCATTTATCCCATTGGCAGGTTAGACAGGAACACTTCGGGTGTTTTGCTGATGACCAATGATGGGGAACTTACTCAAAAACTTTCTCACCCCAGTTACGAAATAAAAAAGATTTACGAAGCAAAATTAGATAAGCCATTAACCAAAGCCGATTTTGATAAAATATTAAAAGGCTTAAAATTAGAAGATGGCGTAATTAATGTTGACAGCCTTGCTTATGCAGATGCAAGAGACAAATCAATCATTGGCATTGAAATACACAGCGGCCGCAACCGCATCGTTCGCCGTATTTTTGAATCGCTGGGCTATGATGTAAAAGGATTAGACAGGGTGATGTTTGCCAATCTTACTAAGAAAAATGTAGAGCGTGGCAAATGGCGCTTCCTGAGTGAAAAAGAAATACGCTTGCTTAAATACATGAATGCTTCTAAAAGTAAATAATCTGTGGCAAAGAATATCCCCGAAGTAGTTTTTGAAAATGAACATTTTATTGCAATCAATAAACCAGCAGGTTTATTATCTATCCCCGACAGGGAACAGTCTCAACCATCATTGAAAGATATTTTACTGGCTAAATACGGAACAATTTTTACCGTACACCGCCTTGATAAAGATACCAGCGGCATTATTTTATTTGCAAAAGATGAAGCAACCCATAAATATTTATCACAGGCATTTGAAGAAAGAAAAGTAGAAAAATATTATATGGGCATTGTGCATGGAATGCCTGCAAGCAAAAGCGGCACCATTGATGCACCAATTTCGGAACATCCTTTGCAAAAAGGTTTGATGGTGGTTCATAAAAAGGGAAAGCCTTCTGTTACTGATTATGAAGTACTGGAAGCTTACAAGCCATTTTCATTGGTACAGTTTCAGCTTCATACGGGCCGTACACACCAGATAAGGGTTCATTCAAAAAACATTGGCCATCCGCTGGCCTGCGATGAATTGTATGGAGATGGCAAACCAATTTTACTTTCTGCAATAAAAAGAAAATTCAAGCTTAGTAAAAATGAAGAAGAAGAAAGGCCGATGCTTAACAGGCTGGCACTTCATTCTTATAAACTAAAATTTACCGATGCCGAAGGTAAAGCGCATGAATTGATAGCAGAGCTGCCAAAAGAAATGAGGGCCTTACTGCAGCAACTGAAAAAGAATACATAAAAAGAGCTGCCTTTCCGAAGCAGCCCTGAACTTAAAATTACAAGAGAAAATTTTTATCAGAAATCTTTAATAAAACCAACAGCTATTGTATTGTTGGTAAACTCATCAATCAAAATAAAAGAACCATTTGCAGGATTATCATTATAGCGATCGGCAAAAATTGGTTTGGCCAGTTTTAATTGTATCACACCAATATCATTTAATTCAAACTGGTTTTTAGCCGGATCGGATTGCATTGTATGAATATTTAAAATAGTTTCAACACCTGTTATTTTTGCTTTTATACGGTTGATGCCATGCTGCAACAGGTACATTGCTCCGCTTGTTAATGGTTCATTTACCATCCAGCAAATAGTTGCTTTGAATGCAGTCACTTCATAATAAGCTTCCTTACTTTTTACAAGCATATAACCCCGGCTTATGTCAATATCATCTTCCAGTGTAATTACCACACTTTCTTTTGCACTTATATTTTCAACCGGTTCGTTGGCAGAAATGATTGAAGCAATTTTACTTTTTTTCAAAGAAGGTAAAATGGCCACTTCATCTCCTTCGGCAAAAGATCCGCTGATCATTCTTCCGGCAAAACCCCTGAAATCATGAAATGCTTCCTGCTGCGGCCGTATGACATACTGCACAGGTAACCTTGCCGGTTGCTGAATAAACGTATCGGCCTGAATATTTTCTAAAAACTCAAGCAAAGTATAACCATCATACCACAACATTCGTTTAGAAACAGTTACAATATTGTCACCGTCTTTTGCATTCATTGGGATAAAAAGAATTTCCTGTTCCTCAAAACCAGTTTGAAAAATCAGTTCTTTAAATGCATCCTGTATTTTATCAAATACCGCTTTATCATAACCAACAAGGTCCATTTTATTAATGCAAACTGCAATTTTCTTAATCCGCAATAAAGAGGCAATGTAAAAATGGCGGCGTGTTTGCTCAGTGATACCCTGTCTTGCATCTACCAAAATTAAAAATACAGAAGCGGTGGATGCGCCAGTAACCATGTTACGGGTATATTCAATATGCCCTGGTGTATCTGCAATAATATATTTGCGCCTGGGAGTTGAGAAATAAATATAGGCTACGTCAATCGTAATGCCCTGTTCCCTTTCCGCAATCAAACCATCGGTTAATAAAGAAAGGTCTGTAAAATCCAATCCCTTTCTTTTGCTTGTTGCCGCAATCGCTTCCAGTTTGTCATTGGTGATGGATTTTGTATCATACAATAATCTTCCTATCAATGTGCTTTTCCCGTCATCCACACTGCCCGCTGTTGTAATCCTGAGTATATCCATCGTTTTTTGTTTTATTGAATTGGATTAAAATAATTTAAAAAAAACTTTTTATCAGCATTCTTATACACCAGATTATAATCATTATACCCACCGCAATCATCATTGTTTTTTTAGGTAGTCTTCCGCTCAGTTTTGCCGCAAGCGGTGCAGCAATGCCGCCGCCGATGATTAAACCAATAACAACATTCCAGTGATAAATGCCAATGGCTGCAAAAAAAGTAGCAGCGCTGGCAAGGGTAACAAAAAACTCTGCAAGGTTTACTGAGCCAATGGTAAAACGTGGGCTCCTGCCCTTTGATACAAGTGTGGTGGTTACAATTGGCCCCCAGCCTCCGCCGCCAAAAGAATCTAAAAACCCACCGGCGCCTGCCAGCCATCCTATTCTTTTAATTTTTTCTTTTTTTGTATTTACTTTAAATGCTTTGATAAGAATTTTTACACCCAAAAACAATGCATATAACGCAATAAGCGGTAAAAGCCATTTGCCTGCACGTTCACCAAGATAGACTAATAACAATGCTCCCAATATGGCCCCTGCCACTCCAGGAATAACAAGATGGCGGAACATTTTTTTATTTACATTCTTAAACTTGTAATGGCTGTAACCGGATACTGCCGTTGTAAAAATTTCGGAAGTATGTATGGCTGCACTCACCGAAACCGGGCTGATACCAAAAGTCATCAGGCATGTGGCAGAAGTTACGCCATAACCCATACCCAAAAGGCCATCTACCATTTGAGCAATAAAACCTGAGAGTACAAAAAATAGAAACTGGTAATTAAAATAGGGCTTTGCAGCGGCAATTGCTTTATCTAAAGATGATACAGGCATAAATGAAATAATCATATACCCTGTTACAATTAAGCCAAACAGGATGATAAGCCTTGTTGTAATTCTCCGCCAACTCTTCTCGTCATTGGGTACAATCGCAGGCTCTTCCGGTTTTAATACCGCAACCTTTTTTGTTACCACCAAATCTTCGTAATCGGTCTGCATAAATCTTTTAAATAAAAATATTTAGTCTATCATTTTAATAGATTAATAAATCAAAAAAATATTAAAAATATCCCACCTGCTTTCTTTTTTCCATTGCCGCTTCCGAACGCTTGTCATCAATCCTTGCTCCTCTTTCAGAAATGGTGGCTTCCAGTATTTCTTCAATCACCTGTTCTATCTTATCAGCCTCAGAAAGTACAGCAGCTGTGCAGGTCATATCGCCAACAGTTCTGAAACGAACAGTGGCTTTAAATGGAATTTCTTCTTTGGTAGTATTTAAAAAAGAAGAGTAAGGCCAGTAAAGACCGTCACGCTCTATAATTTCCCGTTCATGTGCAAAATAGATAGAAGGAATTTCCAGGTTCTCTTCGGTAATATAATTCCACACATCCAATTCTGTCCAGTTAGAAATTGGAAAAACTCTTACATGCTCACCGGGATTAATTTTTCCATTCAGCATATCAAATAATTCAGGACGCTGTTTCTTGGCATCCCATTGTCCAAAATCATCCCTTACCGAAAAAATTCTTTCCTTGGCCCTTGCTTTTTCTTCATCACGCCTTGCCCCACCAATGCAGCAATCAAATTTTAATTGCTCTATAGCATCAAGCAAGGTTACTGTCTGCAGCATATTACGGCTTGCATATTTTCCGGTCTCTTCTTTTACCTTACCAAGATTAATAGTGTCCTGAACATAATGAACAATTAATCTAGCTCCGGTTTCTTTCACCAGCCAGTCCCTGAACTCAATTGTTTCAGGAAAATTATGCCCGGTATCTATATGCAATAATGGAAAAGGAATTTTGGCAGGATAAAATGCTTTTTGTGCCAGGCGGACTAAAGTAATAGAATCTTTTCCGCCGGAAAAAAGGATGGCAGGTTTTTCAAACTGGGCAGCCACCTCACGTAAAATGTAAATGGCCTCATGCTCCAGTTCCCGGGGAAATATTTTGTTTGTTAAGCTCATACCAAGATTTATTTATGTAAACCACATTCTTTTTTGGATGTTTCCCACCACCACCTGCCCGAACGGGGATCTTCTCCTTTTTCAATGGCCCGTGTGCAGGGGGAACATCCAATACTTATAAAACCTTTGTTGTGCAAAGGATTATAAGGCACATCATTTTTTTCGATATAAGCAAGCACATCGTTGTAGCTCCAGTTAATAAGCGGATTGAATTTATATAGTTGCCTTCCTTCTTCCCACTCCAGCAGTTGCATGCTGCTTCTGTTTAAAGATTGTTCGCCACGTAAACCTGTTATCCAAACCTTTGCACCTTGCAATGCCCTATTTAAAGGCTTTACTTTGCGGATGTTGCAGCACTCAACCCTGTTTTCAACCGATTCATAAAAACTGGTGAATCCTTTTTCATTAACCAAATTTTCCACATCTTCATTATTAGGAAAAAAGACATCCATTTTTATTTTATACCGGTTTCTTGTTTTATCTGTCAGTTCATACAATTCCGGAAAAAGCCTTCCGGTGTCAATAGTAAAAATGTTTACGGCAATTTTATTTACGCCAATTATTTCTGTAATCACCTGGTCTTCCTGGCCAAGCGAGGAAGAAAAAACTACTTTACCAGGAAAGCGATTTGAAAGAAAACTCAATTGCTCTTCAATGCTTTTACCCTCCAGTTCATTCGTCAATTCATTGAGCAATTCTTTCATCCCCATTTTTTTTGATTATAAATTTGGTTGCGGTGTATAACGCAAATAAGGTTTTACAACAGTAATTCCTTTCTCAAATTTCTTTATCGCATCTTCAGTACTTACTGTCGGCACCACAATTACATCTTCGCCATGCTTCCAGTCGGCGGGTGTGGCAACGCTATATTTAGCTGTTAACTGCAGCGAATCAATTACTCTTAAGACTTCTACAAAATTTCGGCCTGTAGAAGCAGGATAAGTGATAATTAATTTTACGGCTTTATCGGGGCCAATAACAACCAAAGAACGAACAGTGGTTGTGGCAGAAGCATTGGGATGAATGAATTCATATAAATTAGAAACCTTCCTGTCGTCATCAGCAATGATGGGAAATTCAACAGTAACATTTTGTGTTTCGTTGATGTCGTCAATCCAGCTAAGATGCTTTTCAACCGGGTCAACACTTAGTGCAAGCACTTTTACATTTCGTTTTGCAAACTCATCTTTTAAAGCTGCAGTGCGGCCCAGTTCGGTGGTACAAACAGGGGTATAGTCTGCAGGATGCGAAAATAAAATACCCCACGAATCGCCCAGGTATTCATAAAAGTCAATTTCGCCTAAAGATGTTTTTGCCTGGAAGTTGGGAGCAATATCCCCTAATCGTAAACTCATAAATAAAATTTAATTACACTAATTTAAAGCAATTACACGAATTATGTTAATGATATTAATTGTGGCCAATTCGTGTAATTTGTGTAATTAGTTTAATCTGTGTTTATTTTTTAGAAGAAGAAGCCCTGCTCAACAAATTTTTACCAAACCGATCTTTTACATTGTCAATAGCTTTATACAAATCAGTTTTTCGTTCCGCATCATCAAACAGATTGGTTTGAATGGCGTTATTGGTAAGCTCACTTAACCTTACGCCAAGTAACCGAACTGGAGTTCCTTTTAGATATAATTTACCAAACATTTCTTTTACTACCGGAATAATTTCATCATCTGCACAGGTATAAGGCACAGTGGTTTGGCGGGAAGTTGTTTCAAAATCATGGTATCTTATTTTTACAGCAACACAGCCTGCTACTTTACCATCCTGCCGAAGTTCATAAGCTATCTTTTCTGTTAGCCTTACTAATTCGCTTTTCAAAAAATCAATATCCAGTTTATTTTCATCAAAGGTGTGCTCACTTGAAATGGATTTGGCTTCATGATAAGCAGATACTTCGCCATGATGAATGCCCTGGCTTTTGTACCAAAGGTCAATGCCCCATTTGCCTAATTTTTCTTCCAGCTCTTCGGGTGTTTTTTCGCTGATGTCTCTAATGGTAACAATGCCCATTGCCTTCAACACTTCGTAAGTATGTTCGCCAACACCAGGTATCTTACTAACCGGCATGGGTGCCAAAAATTCTTTCTCTTTTCCAAACGGAACCTGTAAATAACCATTCGGCTTGGCTTCGTCAGTAGCAATTTTTGCCATCATTTTGTTGCTTGCCAGGCCAAATGAAATAGGGAGTTTGGTTTCATCCATGATCTGCTGCCTCAGATCAATTGTCCATTGCAGGGGATTAAAATATTTCTGCATGCCGGTAAGGTCAATATAAAATTCATCAACCGAAGCTTTTTCAAACAGAGGTGATTTTGCCGCAATGATCTGTGTAACCCATCGGCTATAACGGCTGTATTCTCCCCTGCTCCAGTTTAATACAATTGCCTGCGGACAAAGCTGTAATGCTTTACGGCTGGGCATTCCGCTGCGTACGCCAAATGCCCTTGCTTCGTAACTGCAGGATGTAACCACTCCCCTGTCCCTGCCTCCCACAAACACAGGTTTGCCAACATGCTCCGGATGATTCAGCAATTCTACCGATACAAAAAATGTATCCAGGTCTAAATGGGCTATAATGCGTTGGGGATTGTTCACTTTACTAATTTACTGAAATCTTTTTGGGATGCCGGGCTATTTCTGGT
>JANNAM010000210.1:0-28802 GCA_031384415.1 Bacteroidota bacterium | reverse complement strand
AACAGTGCTCAGATTAGTACAGGCAAACTTTGTTAGGAAAAGATAGATACGTTGCTCAGAATTAGAGATCAACCAAATAATAATGACATTAATTGCATCAACAAGAAATTACGGTATTCCATTTATGGTTGGAGATATATTAATTTCCAATACAGATGAAACAGAAAGTGTTCAACTTCCTACAAATACGATCAACATAAACAATTATGTCAAATTTAGCCATGGCGCACCTGTTTATTTTAGACAGAAGATATATGTTATTCGCCCAAATTTATGCGTTGCTCTAGGTGGATATGTGTATCATATGAAGAATTTTTTGCAGTCACTTGTTAGCTTTAGTAATAGGCATCCAGATTGGATTGCTGATAAAAAGTTTATCGCTGAATTTCTTGCTGAATTTAACTGTGATGAAAACTATGTAGGTTCTGCATTTATGATGCTTCTTTTGGAAAATATTACATCAGAGGTTTGGGAAGTTTTCCAGTTAAGTACACCTAAAAAAGAGTGGGTAGAAGTAAGTTCAGAAATTTTCCAATATGCAATAGCATGGGGAAGTGGTACCGAAAAATTTTTGCAAAAAATTTCAGAAAAAGCTAAGTTTGAAAGTAGTCATGAAAGAGGTGATCCCAACCAAGCAATTCAAGCTAATCTTGGATTATTTGCAAGATTATTAGCGGAAGAAAGGGTAGCATTAAGTACAGCTGTTCAATGTTGGGGTGCAGGCTTTGAAACAATTCTATTTAATGGTAAATCATTATTTAAATTCCCTGAAATAACATATATAATATTTGTTGGTCATTATTCAAAGGATGGAAAATTACATAATGTAAATCCAAACTTAGTAATGCACTACAAATACTATGATGATGTATTATTCATTAGGTCAATAGAGATAAAACCGGGAAAAATTACTTCCGATAATGTGTTTTTAAAATTCACTTCAACAGACTTAGAAGTTAGCAAGTTTGATGTTCCAAGATTGGATGTTCCCCTTGAAGTTTCATCATATAAGCGACCAACGGATTTATCATTTAAAACTAACTTAATTGTAATAGGATATTCATTCGTTACACCACATGATACATGTTGTCCTTGTTATTTTAATTTGACTTCTGCAATTGAAGTAAATTATGAAGAACCGAAGAATCTAATAGAAATAAAACTTCTTCCAGAAATTCATAACCGAATGATTGAAGAAGGCGAAGCTTATTTTCATTCTATGGTTTTCTAACTTCGCCGTAGGCATCCACACTTTTCACCGCCGTTGTTGGTATGCAGCGCAGGCAATGTGAGAGCGTACCAACAACACAGCGCAAGGCAGCAAGACAAAACTTCTCACTGCAATCATCTTTCGTTCCTTAGCCGCTGCCGGTCTTCCGCATCAATCGCCGCACTCATCTCCGCCACTTCGCCGCCGTCGATCTTCTCATCAATCACCGCACCCATCTCCGCCGCTTAGTCCCCGTTGGTATTCGCAAGCCCACTCCCCGCCGTTGTTGCGTATGCAGCGCATGCAATGTGAAAGAGCGTACCAACAACACAGCGCAAACCCAAAAGCAAAAACAACTCTTTGCAATAATCTTTCGTTCCTACGGAACTTTTAAAAATGCATCTCTTTTTTCTACCAATCTTTCGCTCTTAACAGAGCTTAAATGCAGCAGCTCATAATGCCGATAGGCATTAAAGATTGGTAGCATAATTTGCAAAGTTTGTTTAAAGCCCCATCGGGGCAATAGATTTTAAAACCTCACATCATTTAACATAAAAGTGGAATTTCCGGTCTGCAATATTTCGACCGATTTAATTTGTTCATCTGTTTTTACACCAAAAAATTTAAATGTACCGGTATGAGGACTTTTTTCAGTTGACAAAATAAATGCCTGTCGTTTTTTATCAAGGCTGTCATTTTTCGCCGCAGCCGGTCTTCTCATCAATCGCCGCACCCATCTCCGCCGCTGCCTGGTTTCCTAACAAGCAGCGACGACATCTGAATTAAATTTTGTAATATTGTTACACAATTCACACACATGACAATTGAATATGTAAATGATGTAAAAGGCAAACTTAAAGCCGTTCAAATTCCCATTCGTGACTGGGATAAGCTAAGCCTGCGCCTTAAAAAATATGAGCAGGCCTTAATGATTAAGGACGATCTTAACCAGGCATTTGCCGAAGTGAAAAAAATGCGCCAGGGCAAAATGAAAAAACAAACGCTAACCGATTTTTTGAATGAGCTATAATATCATTCCTTCTGATAAATTCAAAAAGCAGGCTAAAAAATTAGTTAAGAAATATCCTTCTCTAAAAAAAGAACTTGCAGCACTTTCTCTTTCGCTCAGCGACAATCCTGATCAGGGAACTTCTCTTGGGAATAATACATACAAAATACGGCTGGCGGTAAGAAGTAAACATAGCGGCAAAAGCGGTGGCATGAGAATCATTACTTACATAGTAAATACTGATAAAGAAGTTTACTTGCTTACTATTTATGACAAGGCAGATATTGACAGTATTGATAACAGCGCAATCGTTACGTTAATAACATCAGTTAAAAGATGACGGTCTTTTCTGCATCAATCGCCCCACTATTTTCAGCCGCTGCCTGATTTTAAAAAACCGAACAAGAAAACTACTTAAATTTGTAAACCACATTGCAGCCACAATCATTAAAAAGGTGAGCAATCAAATATGTACCAATTATCTAAATAAATTTTTATGAGCAACAGCGTATCACTTCACAGAGTACTTAAAGCATCTCCCGAAAAAGTTTACCGGGCATTTACTGAGTCCAATGCACTTGCATCCTGGATTCCTCCCTATGGTTTTCTTTGTACTGTGCATGAAATGAATGTGGAGGTTGGAGGACAATTTAAGATGTCATTCCATAATTTTTCTACTGGCAGTAGTCATTCATTTGGCGGAAAATATCTGGAGATTAAACCCAATGAGTTTTTAAAATACACCGATGTATTTGATGATCCCAACCTGCCTGGTGAAATGATCACTTCTGTGTGGCTAAAAAAAGTTTTGGTGGGTACTGAAATAAAGATTTTGCAGGAAGGTATTCCTGATGTCATCCCTGCAGAAATGTGTTATTTGGGCTGGCAGGAATCATTAGAAAAACTGGCTAAGTTAACCGAGCCGGTAATTCCGGATGCGTAATTTATTTTTACGCCCCGGTTCATGGCTTACGCCCCGAAACTATCAATTAAAAAACTTTCACCGCTATTGGGCTTCCGCATCAATCGCCGCGCTTATCTCCGCCGGTACAAGGCCGTCCCGATTTTTTCGGGGTTGCCCAATCAGTTGTGAACAAACAAACTTTATCCATATTGGCAGTTATTTAGCGTAACTTCAGCAAAATAGAAATTATGAGATGGATCATTAATATCCTTATTACTGCTTTAGTTGTATACGGATTATCAGAACTGCTTAAACCACATGTAACAATACATTCGTTTTCAACTGCGATAATTTTTGCCCTGGTGCTTGCTGTTCTTAATGTGCTCGTGAAACCACTTATTATTCTTTTAACCCTTCCTATTACAATTATTACGCTGGGACTTTTTCTTTTGGTAATAAATGTTATTATCATCCTCCTTGCCGACAAATTTGTTTCAGGCATTAAAATAGAAGGTTTTTTGTGGGCATTTATTTTTGGGCTATTGCTCT
Organism: Bacteroidota bacterium; assembly: GCA_031384415.1. Classification (GTDB taxonomy): domain Bacteria; phylum Bacteroidota; class Bacteroidia; order Chitinophagales; family Chitinophagaceae; genus Ferruginibacter. The sequence goes on along the minus strand of JANNAM010000210.1, from coordinate 25,130 downwards.
CCCTTGCATCCACTGTAATTAATAAGCTGAAAAGAAAATGGAGCTTATAAAAAGCCGCTACTGCCAGGTTTTGTAACCACTGTGAAATTTACTAAGAAACATGAACCCGTCATCGAGTAATAAATACCTTTCAATTTTTTTTATAAAGAAACATACTGCCAAACTGCCAAACCTTTACCGATGTTCCGCCGGTTTGATAAGGAAAAAAACGTCCACCGGTTGAAATGCCTTTATTGCTAATTGCAGATTCGCCGCCCCAAATTACCAACTGTGTTCCTGTCCATATAGCGGTATGCAGTTTTCTTCTGTCGGGTTGTGCATTTAATGCCGAAACCGGGCCCCAGTTATCCAAATCTGGATAAGAATAAATCAGTTCATCTGTTGGGTTTAAAGAAGTGCTTATGCCGCCAAAATAAAGAATATGATTACCAGTCCACACTGCAGTTTGTCCATACATCCCAATAGTGCCGGGAAAAAGTGTTGTCCATGTATTGTTGGATGGATTATAAGAAGCGGCAGTACCTAAAACAGTTGTTCCATTATATCCTCCAAAAACAACCATTGCTGTTCCGGTCCAGGTGGCAGTGTGCGAACTTCTAACAGATGGTGCATTGGTATTGCTTACAGGTGTCCACAGGTTTGTGCCGGGGTTATATCGGCTTCCGGTACTGTAATAAGTGCCGGCATTGTTCCATCCGCCCCATATAATCATGTCGGCTCCTGTCCATGAAACTGAGTGTAAAACTCTTGCAGATGGTGCATTTAATGTGGGCAATGTTGCCCAGGTGTTATTTGAAGGATTGTAAGCAGCGCCATCGCTTTGAACACCGCCGGCATTTAAGCCACCCCATACAATCATCAGCGTACCCGTCCACACAACTGAGTGCCCACGGCGGCCGCTTGGCGCATTGGCAGTTGATATTACCGACCATGTTTCGGTAACGGGATTGTATTTATAACCATCGCCAAAATTAGTAACGCCATCATATCCACCCCAAATAATCATTTCGGTTCCTGTCCAGATTGCAGTATGCCTCGACCGTGGCGCCGGAGCAGCGCCATTGGTTCCTGTTGACCGCCAAAGATCTGCAACAGGATTATAAACTCCACCACTTGAGTTGTATTGACTTACAGAATTGCGGCCACCCCACACAATCATTTCTGTTCCTGTCCACACGGCGCTGTGTTCCATTCTCGACACAGGTGTATCGCCCAATGCAGTTGTTATCCATGTGTCAAATGCTCCAATTGCAGAATCTTTAAACACTTCCAGGTTATGCATTTTACCGGCATATATAAATCCATTGCTCAGTAAATTGCTTTCGGGATATTTATCGGCTGCTACAATGGTGTTTGATGGAATGGCTGCTGCCCAGTTGCCCGAGCTGTTTAAAAATTGCCCGGCTGCATTTGTATAAACCCGTGAACTGATGTCGCCATTGCTGTTGTGAATTTGAATGCCGCCTGCAGCGCCTGCTAGCGTATCAAAACGTACAGTTCCTTTTACATGAAATTTGGTTTGAGGATTGGTTAACCCAATGCCAACATTCTGGCTGGTTGCTTTTAAACAAAACAATGCGGCAATAAATGATGCAATTATTTTCATTGTTATTTATTTACAGTGATATTAAAGATATAGAAAATAGGAGGGATGTTTATTATTTGGTTTTTACATAAGACATCAATCGTTTAGGCAAAATTAAATTCAACTGTAAGCTTACCGGAACAAAAAATAAATTTGGTTGTTACATCAAAAAACTAAGTTGTATTTTTAAAAAAACTAAACACGTGAGGATACTAAAACATTTAAATCTGCGGGTGCTTGCCATAGTTTGTTTGATTGCATGCCATAATCCCAAAACAAATAAATCAGTTATAAAAAACAATGAAGTTGTGCAAAGCAATGGCGATACTGTAAAACTTCCTGAACCATTTGCAACGCCATCCGTACGCAACAGCTCAAAAGTTATTGGCTGGCCCGAAGGCAAAACACCCATTGCCCCGGAGGGATTTGCAGTAAATAAATTTGCTGAAGGCCTGGATAATCCCCGCTGGATATATGTGGCAACCAATGGCGATATTTTTATTGCAATGGCCAATACCATCAGCGATGGGTTTACAAAAACTGCAGGGGATAAAAAATTAGGTAAAAGCAGCAACACCATTTTAATATTAAGAGATAATGATGCCGATGGTGTGCCGGAATTAAAAAAAGTATTTCTTGCAGGCTTAAACCGTCCGCTGGGGATGCTTATTTTAAAAGATAAATTTTATGTTGCAAACACCGATGGCTTATGGACTTATCCTTACGAAACAGGGCAAACAGAAATGACAGCACCTGGCACAAAAATATTAGACCTTCCTGCAGGTGGGTATAATAATCACTGGACAAGAAATTTAATTGCCAGCAGAGATGGTTCAAAAATTTATGTTTCTGTTGGCTCGGGCAGCAATGTTGCCGAGCATGGTATTGAAAATGAAAAGCGCAGGGCAAATATTTTAGAAATAAACCCCGATGGCAGCGGCGAAAGAATTTATGCCAGTGGTTTACGCAATCCTGTGGGCATGGGATGGGCAACCGGCACCAATATTTTATGGACAGCAGTGAATGAAAGGGATCATTTGGGTGATGATTTAGTGCCTGATTATGCAACCAGTGTAAAAGAAAATGGTTTTTATGGCTGGCCCTATGCTTACTATGGGAAAAACCCCGATCCAAGAATGAATGGTGAGCGGCTGGATTTGGTTAACAGTACCATTATACCTGATGTTAATTTAGGAGCACACACTGCATCTCTTGGCCTTGCCTTTAATGAAAAAAATTATTTAACGCCTGCTTATTACGGCGGCATGTTTATTGGCCAGCATGGTTCGTGGAACCGCAGCAAACTTTCGGGATACATGGTAGCTTATGTTCCGTTTGCAAAAGGTAAACCTTCGGGGCCGGTACATGATTTTTTAACTGGCTTTGTTGCCGACAGAGATGCCAGCAAAGTTTATGGCAGGCCTGTGGGTGTAGCTTTTGCTCATGACGGGTCTTTGCTGGTGGCAGATGATGCAGGTAAATCTATATGGAGGGTTGCAAAAAAATAGAAAAATAATCCCGGTAAATTTAATTTACCGGGATTATTTTTCTGTCTGTTTAAGATATATGCATTTTAATGGTGCTTAGCATGATTTTTCTGCTTCTTGTATTTTACCGGTTTGTATTTATATTCTTTGTATTCTACTACATGTACTTTGTTGTCATACCAAACCTCGGGGCCATCATGATATATAATTACCCTGGGTGCTCCGTTTGCTATAATCATTCCGGGAGGCAATACAGAAACACCTGACCAAACTGAACCATTATTATAATAATACAATTTTGGTGTGGCATCGTAATATACATTTGCTGCAGGGTAGTAATAAAATTTATGTTTACCATAAGCTTTTGCATGTGCCGGTGGCTGAGCTGCTGCGGTATTAATTGCAAACGCCGACATAAGCACAGCGGTTACAAACATTACTGTCATCTTTTTCATTTTATTTGTTTTAGTACAACAGTAACTATGGGAATACCATGCCAGAATAATATAATAGCAATTAGCGGCAGTTAATTTTATACACACTATCAGAAAAAATGACAGTGTTGTAACAAAGGCTTGTTAAATGTATCTAATCAATATACTTTATAACCACTGTAAGTAATAGAGCTTAATGTTTGTGTACCCGGTGCGCCGGTTACTAATATCTTAATTCCAACAGGGTCAGCCAAAGTTAATTTCTGGCTTGTAGATGTATTTAATCTTACAGTACCTGTAAAACCAGCAGGAATAATTATTGAATTACTTCCATACTCAGTACTGGTTGATGTATTCTCAATTTTAAGAGTTAATACTGTCTGTGCCACCACTGATGTTAAAGTGAAAGTAGCAAAAGAACTTAGCTGGTAAACACCCGTAACCGGAACGGTAAAAACATTGGAAGCAAAATTATTACCATCGTCATATTGCTCTACCGTAAATATTGGGTTAAACTGGCTGGAGAAAGTTTGGTTGCCTCCATTATAAGCACTAAAACCGGTACCATAAGAATTACTTATTTCAAACCAACTGCTTGTTTTGTAATACCAGAAGCTATTAGTAGTAATATCAAACACAATCAATCCTTTTGGCGGTGTGATAATAGCTGTTCTTTGCACCGATGTCATTCTTGGAATAAGCACACCTTTATTATCTGATTTAACATCCAGCAATGCCGATGGATTAGGGCGAACTGCATCTTCATTAATAGCAACACCTTTTATTGCCCCTGTATTTTCAAAAGTACAGGTAGAGGAACAGCCATCTCCATTGGTGAGATTGCCGTCATCACATTCTTCTCCAAATTCAGTAACATTATTGCCGCAGGTAGCGGTATTAAAATTGTAAACTAAATTAAATGTTCCCCTGCCTGCAGTACCGCTTCCATATCCCATTGCCCTGATATAATAAGTACCCGGAGGTAAATTCCCTGTCCATAAAGAAAATGCAGCTGGTCCACTGTCATCATCACAAGCAACCTGGGTAAGTGAGCCGCAGGTGCCTGAATAAACAGCCAGCAATGGGTCGGTCATAACAACACCATTTATTGCAATGTTTACAGGCCTGCCAACTGTAAGTGTAAATTTATACCACATATCTTTTTGCCATGCGCCCTGGCATGTTGGGCTGGTAACCCCCGAAGAATTAGTGGCATTGGTATTATCGCCGGAAGCAGTACCAGTTACACCACTTAATACAATTGCATTAAGGCATTCATCATTAACAGGTGGTCCGGGCATACACACACTTGGTGAGCCCGTGCATATAAAACCTGGTTCAATATTACAAGAGGAACTACAACCATCGCCGTTAAGAGCATTACCATCATCACATTGCTCTGCACCCGGCGCTACAATTCCATCGCCACAAACAGTAGAACAAACACTTGGTGAACCAGTACAAATAAAACCAACCTCAACATTGCAGGTTGCGTTGCAGCCATCGCCGGCAGTAACGTTACCGTCATCGCAGGTTTCGCCCGATTCCACAAGGCCATTTCCACAAACTCCAAAATTAGAATTATCCGGTGTTGTTTTGTTTTCAGCAGCAGATGTGTATTCAATATTTAAAAGAGAAGATAATTTATTGATGCCCGGAAAACCCTTGATGATTTGTTGCTGCCCTGCAATAACATCATAATTAATTATTGTAGGCACAGAATGAACATTAAATTTATCGGCAAGCGCCCTGCCTTCTTCAGTGTTAATGTCAATTTTTTGTATGGTAAAATTCTGGCGCAACAGTTCAGTAAATACTTCGTCCTTCTGCATCACAGCGCTCATCTTCTGGCAGTAACCACAATCATCTTTATAAAAAATAATCAATACAGAAGATGCTGGGTTCTTATTTTCATTTTTTAAAAAACTAAAAAGTCCGTTATCTGCTTTTGCAGTAAAAAGAAAAAATAAACAGGTAATTGTAAGAATTTTTTTCATGGCAGTTTATTTTGAGTTCTAAATATACCTTTTTTAGTTTTAATATAATTGGTATTTAATACCGTATTATTTAAAAGTTATTTTTTGCAAAACCAGTTAGGCTTTTTTGTTTGTATAAAACAATGCCCTCTTTTTGAGGTGTGAAAAATTACCAGTTTGGGGTATTGCAAACTGAATTTTTTGTTTATACTTTTACTCAAGCAAAAACTTTCCGTATGAAATTCATCATCACCACACTGGCTTTCATCTTCATTTTGTCCCGTCTATTGGCCCAGCAGGATCCGGAGTTTCCGAAAGAGTTTATTATGCACCTGAAATGGCACAATGGGATGGTTACAAATTTCCATTCCAGCAGTCCCGACCCTTATGCAGGCGGTTTGCAGTTAATTCCGCAGTTTACGCTGGTGCCTCATTTAATAAGAGGTGGTTTAATTGCAGGAACTTTTTACACAGGAAAAAAATTACAGGCTTCTGTTGGACCCACAGTTTCTGTGAAATTATTAACCATCAGGGCAAAGCCATTTGGCAGCGCCGGAAATATCAATTTAAATTTCGACCATTTGTGGGGCACAAATAAGCAGCAGCTTTTTGGCGGCGGCATTAATGCCGACATTCTGAACAAATCAATAATAGGGTTGCTTATTTACCGGGATTATAATTTAAACAATTGGTGGGTGCAGGGTGCCATCAGCTTCCGCCTAAGTAAAGTAAAAAAGAAAAAACCTACAGACCTTTAAAAACATTTATTATGAGCAGAGCATTGGTAATAAGCGGCGGTGGCTCCAAGGGAGCTTTTGCCATTGGGGTAATAAAAAGATTGTTTGATGAATACCCCGGCCTGGACTTTGATATTTTAGTGGGCACAAGCACCGGCTCATTAATTGTTCCATTGGTTGCCATAGATGAAATGGAAATACTGGAAAAATTGTACACCACACAAAAAACCGAAAACATTGTGCTGGAAAACCGACTTGGCGACAGGTTAAGTGAAGACAGTATTTTTGATGCCGACCCTTTGCGGAAATTATTAAAGGCGAATTACACCGACCAGCGCTACAATGATTTACTGGTAACAGAAAAAAAAGTTTTTTTAACTACCACCTGTCTGCAAACAGGAGAGTTAATAGTTTTTACAACGCATCCCAATCCTGCACAATCTGATTATTACGGGGTTAAAACTATTGTTAATGCAAGTCATTTTCGCAAAGCAGTGATGGCTTCGGCAAGCCAGCCAGTTTTTATGTCGCCTATTAAAGTAAATGAAAATGTGCCTGCCGAACCCAACCCGGGTTTTCAGTTTGTGGATGGTGGCGTAAGGGAATATGCAGGTATTCAAATGGCAATTGACAATGGTGCTACAGAAATTTTCACCATCCTTTTATCAAGCGGCATTAGTACTGTTGATAACAAAGAGTTTGGCGATTTATTTACTATTCTTCAAACAACCATTGACATTTTTACAGATGATGTGGGTAAAAATGATTTGATAATTCCTGCCCAATACAACGAAGCGTTGAAATACATTGATGCTGTAAAAAAGAAAATGCGGAGCAGTGGCCATAGTGCAATTGAAGTAAACGAATTCTTTACCATCAGCGGCATGGAAAGCCCTTATGCCGGCAAAGTGCCTTTGAAATTATATACTTTTCGTCCTAAAGCGCCATTAGGTGGCGGTCCTGGCGGCTTAACATTTGACCCTGTAGTAATGAAAGGGATGCTGCAAAAAGGTCAGGCATCTGCCAATGAATTTATTGCGATGATAAACCAGAACCCAGCCGATATTACATGGGCATGATTAATTAATACAGATACCAAAAGAGAAAAGCCGCTCATTAATTTGAACGGCTTTCTTTTTTATGCTCAACCTTAACTGCCTGTATGCGGAAATATTTATTTAGTTGTCGGTAACAGCGGCTTCAGTATTTTTTTTGTTTGCCTTGTTTTTTTTTATTTTTTCGCTCCTCAACTTTTTCATCTTCTCTTTTTGCTCATTGTTTAAAATGTTCTGGGTACTCTTCGCCTGTTGCTTTTGTAGTTCCTTTAATTTTACCTGCTTTTCTGTTTCTGAAAGGTTTTCATCACTGGTAATTTCATCTTTTTTTGCCTTATTAGCCTGATGTATTTCTTTCAATTTTCCTTTTTGCTCTTTGGTAAGGTTCAGTTCCCTCATCAGTTGCTTTTTATTCATTTGACGGCCAGCATTTTCTTCGGGGCTTATTGTTGCAGTTTTTGAAACTGAATCGGTTATTGGTTTTGTTTTTGAAGTTACTCTTTGAATTTGGGCAAATGATGCGGCAGAAAAAAGGGTGATAGCAAATAATAAGCTCAGCTTTTGCATGTGTAATGATTTTATGAAGTGATAGATATTTTTTTCTGATAAAAGTTTAATGGGCGTAAAAAGAAAACCTGGTTACAAAAGTAACCAGGTTTACAACGATTGCAAGCCGATAGTGTCGGCTTACTTGTGCTTGCCAGCAAGTTTATCTTAAGAAAAGAATTTCTCTGTATTTAGGCAACAGCCAGTATGCATCATCTGTAAGCAGTTCCAGTTTGTCAACATGATAGCGGATAATGTCGAAGTATTTACCCTTTACATTATCACAGTAGGCAATTGCCTTTGCCCTTGTATCTGAAATTTCATTGGCAATCTTTCTTTCTTCAATCATTTTTTCAACGCTGTCGCTCATTACTGCAATGTGATTTGCTATTTGCTCCAGCACCTGTTTTTGATTGGCATACGAAGCTTCAGGCAAACCAACTTCTTTTAATCCTTGAATATTAGTTAACAGTACATTTTGGTATTTTATAGCCGATGGCAGAATATAAGTGGTTGCCAGTTCGCCCATTACCCTTGCTTCAATCTGCACTTTTTTAATGTAAGCCTCCAGCATGATTTCATGGCGGGCTTCCAGTTCGGGATGGTTATAAATATCGTTGCTTTCAAACAGTTTTTTTACTTTGTCGGATATATAAGCATCTAAAGCAAGAGGCGTTGTTTTTACGTTTGGTAATCCTCTTTTTTCTGCTTCATTAGCCCACTCTTCGCTGTAGCCATCGCCTTCAAACAAAACTTTTTTGCTTTCAACAATGTATTTCTGAATTACCTGCATAATGGCAACTTCTTTCTTTTCACCTTTGTCAACAATTGCATCCACATCAATCTTAAACTGGCGCAATGTTTCTGCCATGATAGCATTTAATGTAGTCATTGCATTGGCACAGTTGGCAGCTGAACCTACTGCACGGAATTCAAATTTATTTCCGGTAAATGCAAAAGGAGAAGTACGGTTGCGGTCTGTGTTATCCAGCATCAGTTCGGGGATGCTTTTGTGAATGTCCAATTTCAGCATGGCTTCGTCCTGCTCATCAAACTTGCCGCCAACACGGGTTTCTACCTGATTTAATACATTGGTTAAATATTTTCCAATGAAAATTGAAATAATGGCAGGCGGTGCTTCATTGGCTCCCAGGCGGTGGTCGTTTCCGGCGCTGGCAATGGAAGCCCTCAATAATTCGGCATAATCATTCACCGCTTTAATGGTATTAACAAAAAAGGTTAAAAACATTAAATTGGTCTTGGGTGTTTTGCCTGGTGCCAAAAGATTTACTCCGGTATCAGTGGCCATGCTCCAGTTGTTGTGCTTGCCGCTTCCGTTGATGCCCGCAAATGGTTTTTCATGCAGTAATACAACAAGGTTATGCCTTTTGGCAACCCTTGTCATTATATCCATCAGCAAAGTATTGTGATCAACCGCAAGGTTGGTTTCTTCATAAATGGGAGCACACTCAAACTGTGCAGGAGCCACTTCATTATGTCTTGTACGCAAAGGAATACCCAGCTTGTAACTTTCTTCTTCGTAATCCCTCATAAAAGCATACACCCTTTCTGGTATAGCACCAAAATAATGGTCTTCTAACTGCTGGCCTTTTGCAGGGGCATGTCCAAAAACTGTTCTTCCGGTTAAAACCAAATCGGGCCTTGCATTTGCCAAACCTGCATCTACTACAAAATATTCCTGCTCCCAGCCAAGGGTTGCTGTTACTTTAGTTACGTTTTTATCAAAATACTGGCAAACATCCACAGCTGCTTTATCCAAAGCAACCAATGCTTTCAGCAAAGGAGTTTTAGCATCTAATGATTCACCTGTATAAGATACAAAGATGGTGGGTATGCACAATGTTTTGCCCTGGCCAATTTCCATGATGAAAGCAGGCGAAGAGGGGTCCCATGCAGTATATCCCCTTGCTTCAAAAGTTGCTCTTAAGCCACCACTGGGGAAAGATGAAGCATCAGGTTCCTGTTGTATTAATGCAGCACCTTCAAATTCTTCAATAGCCGTACCATCTCCTTTTAATGTAAAAAATGAATCGTGCTTTTCGGCAGATAAACCTGTTAACGGCTGAAACCAGTGTGTAAAGTGAGTAACTCCTTTACTTTCTGCCCATGCCCTCAGGCCATTGGCAATTTGGTTGCCCATGCTGCGGTCAATTTTTTTCCCGCCACGTATGCTGGTTACCAAACTTTTGTAGGCTTCATCACTTAAAAACTCACGGGCAGTTTTTAAAGTAAATACATTTTCACCAAAAATTCCGGTGATTTTAGTGGAGCCTTCCACCTTAACCTCTGTTGGGTTGCTTGTAAGATTTTGTAAGGCATTGAAGCGTAAAGATGACATTTTTTAAGTTTTAAGCCTCAAAAAAACGATTTTTAATCCAATAAAACAACTAATTAATTCAAAAACACATTATTTTTTAGATATTGTGGAGAAAATAAAAACATGTTGTTATTTTTTAATTTTAAAAATATGGAAGATTTTTTCCCAATTGGTGAGGCACAAAAGCGGTGTAATAATAAGGGGTAAATAAAGGCTCCGGTATCTTACCAAAGAACCAAGGTTAGGGATGGTGTAACCAATATTTAAAAATACAGTGAGGGTGAAAAAGACTGCAAAGAAAATAAATGGGTCATTTGTACTTTGGCCGTTTCGTTTGCGAAAAAGAAGAAAAAGAATAAAAAGAAGCTGGTAAGCCAATAACTCTGCCGCCATTGGTAAAAGATATTTGGAGGAAAGCTCGGTGATATATGGCCGCATTAAAATATGGTTAAGCGCCTGAGGTGCATTATTGGCAAAACTTCTGAAGTTTGGGTAAAGTGTTGTAAGATTTACATCTGTTTTTCCAACGCCGCCAACAGGCTGGTGCAAAAATTCCCATTGCCGGTTTGCAATGGTGGCCGGCAAATCGGCCGAAGGAAAAATTAAAGAAAAATTAAAGAAGATAATTGTACACAAAGTATATATAACAATAAAAGTTCTGAAGGGTGACCATTTTCTCCGGGCAGCAATTATCCAGGCAAGCAACGCAGGCAACAAAGCCAGCAGAATAAAATTCCTGATAAGAAAGATAAGTAAGAGGGCTAAGCTGATGTAAACAATTCGTTTTTTTGTAAACTTATTTTGCTGCAATGAATCAAACACCAGGAAACTTACCATACCAACTGCAAAGAAAATGATGCAATCTTTATGAATACCAGATGAGTAAAACAACATGGACGGTAAAAGGAAGCAACCGATGATGACTAATTTTTCTTTGTCTTTAAAAAGGCAGATAAAAATCCTGTACAAAGCAACATGCCCAAAGAAACCAATAAAACTAAAGAAGATACTGTTAACATAATAATTGCCCCTGCTGAAAATATCAATTACAGAAACCAGCTTTACAATCAGGTTGCTTCGCAGGTCGTTCCAGAAAGACTGAACCGAATCAAACATATTTGTATAGCCATTTGGATAAGGCGATTTAAACAAATTGGTAAAATATTCTTTGGGGTCAGCAATTAATAACTGGTATTCCTGCCAGCCAAATTTGTTGGTATCCCAGTAGTCATTGTCAATGCTGTATAAATGTAAGGCCGACCATCCAATAACTACGCCTGCTGCTGCTTTTAGAATAAACAGCCCCAGCAACAATTTTGGGCTGATGCCCGAATTTTTCAGAAAAGGAATTTTGCCAATGAGCCAGCAAAAAAAAAGGAGATAAACAACAAAAAGAATGTAATGCGTCATAGCAGGATTTCGATGTGGGAAGATAGTTAAAATAATTACTACTCTCAATCTCCCCGAAAACCTTGCAGCCATTACCTTTGCACTTTCTTATTTTTTCAGCATCATTTATGGAAATAACAGCCAAAACTGCAGCACAACTCCGCTTAACAGCGGAAGAATTTGAATTGATAAAACAAAAACTCGGCCGCACCCCCAACTTTAACGAACTCTGTTCTTTCAGCGCCATGTGGAGTGAACACTGCAGTTATAAAAATTCTATCAAATGGTTAAAAACATTGCCAAGAGAAGGGGCAAAAATGCTGGTGAAAGCCGGTGAGGAAAATGCAGGGCTCATGGATATTGGTGATGGATACGGTGTAGTTTTTAAAATTGAATCTCACAATCACCCTTCGGCTATCGAACCTTTTCAGGGTGCAGCAACCGGCGTTGGCGGAATTAACAGAGATATTTTTACAATGGGTGCAAGGCCAATTGCTTCTCTTAATTCTTTACGATTTGGAAATTTAAAAGATGCAAAAACACAACATCTTTTAGCAGGCGTTGTGCATGGCATTGGCCATTATGGAAATTGTTTTGGTGTGCCCACCGTTGGTGGAGAAATATATTTTGAAGATTGCTATCATACCAACCCACTGGTGAATGCCATGAGCGTTGGCATTTTAAAAAACGGCGAAACTATTTCTGCAACATCCGGAAAAGTAAAAGGAAATCCTGTTTTTTTTGTTGGCAGTGCAACCGGTAAAGATGGAATTGGCGGAGCAAGTTTTGCAAGTGCTGATATTACTGCCGATAGCGCCGAAGATTTACCAGCCGTTCAGGTTGGAGACCCTTTCCAGGAAAAAAAATTATTGGAAGCCTGCCTGGAAGTTATGAAGACCGGTGCCGTAGTTGGTATGCAGGATATGGGTGCTGCAGGAATAATTTGTTCAACATCTGAAATGAGCGCTAAAGGCGAAGCAGGCATGAGAATAGATTTAGATAAAGTACCCACACGGCAAAAAGATATGAAAGCATGGGAATTGTTATTGAGCGAAAGCCAGGAAAGAATGTTATTGGTGGCAGAAAGAGGAAAAGAGAAATTAGTACTAGATGTTTTTGAAAAATGGGATTTGCCCTGCAGCGAAATTGGCGAAGTAACAGATGATGGCATTTTAAATTTTTACATGAATGGAAATTTAGAAGCATCATTACCGGCTTATGAACTGGTATTGGGCGGCGGTGCACCACAATACGATAGAGAATTTACCGAGCCAAAATATTTTGAAAAGATAAAAGCATTTGATGCCCGTAAAATTCCCGTTCCCGAAAATTTAAAAGCAGTTGCAGAGCAACTGATCCAAATCCCTAATATTGCCAGCAAGCGCTGGATATATGTGCAATACGATAGTATGGTGGGTGCAGGTAATGTAAGTACCAATGCACCAAGCGATGCTGCGATTGTAATTGCCAAACCAACCAATAAAGCACTGGCATTAACAACAGACTGCAACAGCCGTTATGTTTTTGCCGATCCCTGCAAAGGCGCCATGATTGCCGTGGCAGAAGCAGCAAGAAATATTGTTTGCAGCGGCGGCCAGCCACTCGGTGTTACCAACTGTTTAAACTTTGGTAATCCGTTTGACCCCGAAGTGTATTACCAGTTTGTAAATGCAATAAAAGGAATGGGAGAAGCCTGCCGCAGGTTTGATACACCTGTTACCGGTGGCAATGTTAGTTTTTATAACCAGGGACCCGATGGTGCGGTTTATCCAACGCCAACTATTGGAATGGTTGGTTTATTAAACAGTGCCGATGATAAAATGACAATGGATTTTAAACAGGAAGACAATGAAATATATTTGGTAGGCACTCAACGAAATGATATTGGGTCATCTGAATACCTGCATAAAATTGTTGGTGTAGAATATTCTCCAGCGCCTTATTTTGAAATAGAAGAAGAGTTTGAAGTGCAGAGAATAGTTAAAAAGTTAATCAGTAAAAAGTTAATCAGTTCTGCTCATGATGTAAGCGAGGGTGGATTATTTGTTACATTAATGGAAAGTTGTTTCAACAGGAATCTTGGTTTTGATGTAACACAAATGGATAAAAATATCAGGAGTGATGCTTACTGGTTTGGCGAAGCACAAAGCAGGGTGGTGGTTTCGGTTTCAAAAGAAAACAGGGATGATTTTATGATGTTGCTGGAAAAATTGGAAACGACAGTTACTTATTTAGGAGCAGTTACAGCTGGCGATATAAAAATAAATGGTGAAAGCTGGAGCGATGTAAGTGAGTGGAAGGAAAAGTATGAAAATGCTATTGAAAAAATGATGAACTAAGTTTTGAACCACAAAGACACGAAGGCACAAAGTTGCTCAAAGAATAATTTTTTACTGAAATGAGTAAAGAAAAGAATTTTAATGAATCAGAGTCTAAAGCCCCTCCTCGAGAGGGCTTTGGGGAGGCCGGGACAATAGTTGTTACAGGTGCTTATGGCTTCATCGGAAGCTGCATGGTAAGTTATTTAAACCAGCAGGGTTACGAAGATTTAATTTTGGTGGATGAGTTTGACGATGAAGAAAAAGAATTAAACCTGCTGCATACAAAATACCTGGTGAGGGTTGAAAGAGAAAATTTCTTTGAATGGCTTGAAAAAGAAAAACCTGCAGTTGATTTTGTTTTTCATTTGGGTGCAAGAACAGATACTGCAGAATTTGATTACAGTATTCATCAAAAACTAAATGTTGAATACTCACAAAGTATCTGGAATTATTGCACTGCAAATAATATTCCCCTGGTCTATGCTTCGTCTGCCGCTACTTATGGAAGTGGCGAATTGGGTTACGATGATAATCATGCTGTAGTTGAAAAACTACAGCCGCTAAATCCTTACGGTGTTTCTAAAAATGAATTTGATAAATGGGCACTTGCCCAGGACAAGCAACCACCGTTTTGGGCAGGATTAAAATTCTTCAATGTGTATGGCCCCAATGAATATCACAAAGCAAGAATGGCCAGTGTGATTTTTCATTCTTTTAACCAGGTAAAGCAAAACGGAAAAGTAAAGCTCTTTAAATCGCACAAGGAAGGTTTTAACGATGGTGAGCAGCTTAGAGATTTTGTTTATGTAAAAGATGTGGTGAATGTTTGTTACTGGCTGATGAGGAAGACGACAGACGATGAACCACAGACAACAGGTGGTCAGTCGCCTGTTGCCTGTGGTCTTTATAATTTAGGAACCGGAAAAGCAAGAACTTTTGATGACCTGGTAAAAGCAACTTTTTCAGGGATGGATCTGGCTCCTAATATTGAATACATTGATATGCCCGAAGACATCCGGGATAAATACCAGTACTTTACCGAAGCCAATATGAATAAATTAAAAGCAGCCGGATACGATCTGCCTTTTTATACTTTAGAAGATGGGGTAGGGGATTATGTGAGGAATTATTTATCAACTAATCAATTTTATTAAAATGAAAATAGCCATCATCGGCGGCGGAAATTTAGGTGCCTCCATTGCAGACGGATTGATCATGAGTGATTTCAGCAGGCCGGTAGAAATTACCATTACTAAAAGAAATATTGCTCCGCTTAGCCGCTTTGCGGAACAAGGCTGCCAGGTACACAGCGATAATAAAAAAGCGGTGAAGGACAGTGAAGTGATCATACTTGCTGTAAAGCCATACAACTATGCCGAGATCATTAAAGAGATAAAACCACTGCTGAATCCCAAAAAACATTTGCTGGTTTCTGTTATCACAGGTGTATGGATCGCAGACCTGCAAAAAGCAATTGGTAAACCAGTGCCGGTTATAAGGGCAATGCCTAATACCGCCATCGCTATCCAGCAAAGCATGACCTGCTTATCTCATGCGGGTGCTACTGAAAAACAGATCAGTTATATACGACGTTTGTTTGATGTACTCGGCCGCACTGCGATGATTGATGAAAAATTGATGGATGCTGCCACTGTGCTTGGTGCTTGCGGCACTGCTTATGCCATGCGTTATATCCGTGCCAATATACAGGGCGGTATCGAAATTGGATTTGATGCGGTGACTGCCAGCCTTATTGCAGCGCAAACAGTAAAGGGCGCTGCAGAATTATTATTGCAAAAAGGAACCCACCCGGAACAGGAGATTGATAAAGTAACCACGCCCAAGGGCTGCACCATTGCTGGCCTGAATGAAATGGAACACCAGGGTTTCAGTTCTTCACTGATAAAAGGGATTGCTACAAGTTATAATAAGATTGTGAAGGGTTAATTTCTGTCAGCAATTTTAAATTTCTTAAACTTTGGTAATAAGAATTAGCGGCGATGGCATTTTATTCTTATTTTCCAACATGAAAATAAAACTTTCTGCTTTAATAATAATTATCATTTCCGTAACCGCCTGCAAATCCAAAACCAATGGCGATGAAAAAATAATTGCAGAAAAATATCTTCAAAAGGCTAACCTGGTTTCAAAAATTGATACTGCCATTTTTAACGAAGTAAAAGAAATTTATCAAAAATTAACCATCACTTACAATCACACCTGCTCCTGCAACCCTGCTGCCGATTCCTCCTGGCCCGATTACAATAAAGAACTTATTGCCATAAAAAGCAATCACCCGGTTTTGGAAAGCGGCACTATTGCCATTCATGATAAAGACAATCCTCATATACTTGCCTACACTTCCACCAGCGAAAAAGAAGAACTCTTAACCATCCTGAATATGGATGAAGACAACTGGGCTTTTGTGGGCAGTTATGATTATGCCCAAATGCCGCTGCTGCTGTGCAATTACGACGATGGCGGGCTTCCGGTGCTTAAAAATTCCCTCATGCTCCGCCCTTTTGAAGCCCGGATTTATCAAGTGCGGTGATTTTTTCCACAATCCTTTACCCAAATTTCGGCTACCCAAATATTCGCCCTATCTTTGCATGACCTCTAAGATTTTATTTCAAATACTTTACTGGTCAATTTATTTATTAACAGCTACGTGTTATGAGGTGTTTCTATTAGCACATCAGCACATTAGCACATTAGCAAATTACAATGGCTAAGTACATTTTTGTTACCGGCGGTGTTACATCTTCTTTAGGCAAGGGCATCATTGCAGCTTCGCTTGCAAAACTTTTACAGGCAAGAGGATTAAAAGTAACCATCCAGAAATTTGATCCCTACATTAATGTTGACCCCGGCACATTAAACCCCTACGAACATGGCGAATGTTTTGTAACCGACGATGGTGCCGAAACAGATCTTGACCTTGGCCACTACGAACGTTTCCTGAACATCCCCACATCGCAGGCAAACAATGTAACCACTGGTCGCATTTATCAAACAGTAATCAATAAAGAAAGAGATGGTGCTTATTTGGGAAAAACGGTGCAGGTAATTCCGCACATTACTGATGAAATAAAACGCCGCATGTTGCTCATTGGCAAAGAAGGCAAGTATGATATTATTATTACAGAACTTGGCGGAACGGTGGGTGATATCGAAAGCCTTCCGTTTGTGGAAGCCGTACGCCAGTTGCAATGGGAAATGCCCGAAGAAGATTGTATGGTGGTGCATCTTACATTGATACCTTATTTACGTGCCGCCAAAGAATTAAAAACAAAACCAACGCAGCACAGTGTAAAAATGCTCAGCAGCGAAGGTGTTCATCCGGACGTAATTGTTTGCCGCACAGAAGAGCCGCTGAGTAATGAACTGAAAAAGAAGATTGCTTTGTTCTGCAATGTAAAGCCCGATGCAGTAATTGAAGCAATTGATGCAAGCAGTATTTATGAAGTGCCATTGAAAATGCTGCAGGAAGGTTTGGATGTAATTGTGTTGAAAAAACTGCACATCAATGGATATGCAGCGCCGGAGCTAACCAAGTGGCGTGTCTTTTTAGACAAACTAAAATATCCCAAAACAAAAGTTACCATCGGCCTTATTGGAAAGTATATCGAATTGCAGGATGCTTACAAATCCATCCTCGAATCTTTTATACATGCCGGCGCCATGAACGAATGTAAAGTGCAGGTGATAGATGTACACAGCGAAACAAGTACTGATGATAATGTGGCAGAAAAATTAAGCAGGCTTGATGGTTTGCTGGTTGCCCCCGGTTTTGGCAACCGTGGTGTAGAAGGAAAAATTATTGCAGTGCAATATGCAAGAGAAAACAAGCTGCCTTTCTTCGGCATTTGCCTCGGTATGCAAATGGCAGTAATTGAATTTGCAAGGAATGTGATGGGATGGAAAGATGCTCATTCAACCGAGATGGAAAAAAATACGCCTTACCCTGTTATAGATTTGATGGAAGAACAAAAGAAGGTAACAGCAAAAGGTGGCACCATGCGGCTGGGTGCTTACCCCTGCGATATTAAAGAAGGAACGCTGGCATATACCATTTACGGCATGCCGCACATCAGCGAACGCCACCGCCACCGCTGGGAATTCAACAATAAATACATTGCCGATTTTGAAAAAGCCGGCATGGTACCCAGTGGAAAAAATCCCGGCACCGGGCTGGTAGAAATTATTGAACTGCCCAATCATCCTTTTTTCATAGGTGTACAGTATCACCCCGAATTAAAAAGTACGGTAGAAAACCCACAACCTATTTTTGTGCATTTTATAAAAGCAGCAAAAGCTTTCGCAGAAAAAAGAGATGCGGTAAAAAACCCGTTGCTGGAGAGTGAGATGATATAGACCATGGTCAATAAATTATAATTTAATCAGCATTTGTCTTTCATAGCATCATAGTTGTGTCACTCACTTGTACCATATACCTTTGTGCATCTCCTTAAATTTGTGTAAATCTCTGTAATCTGTGGCAACCAACAAAAAGCTTTCAATGGACGAACTCAACCGTAAATCGGTAGAGGAATTCAAGCAATCAGATAAAACGCCTGTAATAGCAGTATTGGAAAACATCCGCAGTGCTTACAATGTTGGCAGCGTATTCCGAACAGCCGATGCTTTTTTACTGGAAGCCATTTACATCACCGGCTACACAGCCATTCCACCCCATAAAGAAATTAAAAAAACGGCCCTCGGTGCAGAAGAATCTGTAATCTGGAAGCATTTTGCAAATGCAGGCGAAGCAATTGATGAATTAAAAACAAACGGCTATAAAGTATATGCAATAGAGCAGGCGGTGAATAGCCACCAACTTCAGTTGCTGGAATTTAAGAATGAAGATAAAATTGCTGTTATATTTGGCAATGAAGTTACCGGTGTAGAACAAAGCACCATTGAACAATGCGATGGTTGCATCGAAATTCCGCAACTGGGGATGAAACATTCTTTAAACATTGCAACAGCAGCAGGGGTTGTTTTGTGGGAGATTGTAAGAAGCAGATTATTTTGAATTTTTAATTTTGAATTTCTAATGTCATCAATAAAAAATTATCTCTCTCTCGTCAAATTCTCTCACACCATTTTTGCAATGCCATTTGCATTGATTGGATTTTTCCTGGGGATAATAAGACCTCCACTTCATACAAATCTAAACAGTACAATTGACTGGGGATATGATATCACAAATTCTGTTGCTTGGAAAAATATTTCACTGAAGCTCATTCTCGTTATCCTCTGCATGATATTCGCCCGTTCCGCCGCCATGGCTTTCAACCGCTGGCTCGATGCTAAGTATGATGCAAAAAATCCCCGTACTGCTGTCAGAGAAATTCCATCCGGCATTATTAAACCGCAAAATGCGTTGCTCTTTACCATTATATGCAGTGTGTTGTTTGTTCTTTGTTGTTTCTTTATTAATACAGCCTGTTTAATTTTATCTCCTGTGGCATTGTTTGTGGTTTTATTTTACAGTTATACAAAACGTTTTACTGCTTTGTGCCATTTGGTACTTGGTGTTGGTTTAAGCCTTGCACCCATTGGTGCTTACTTAGCAGTTACTGGTAAGTTTGATTTGCTTTCCATACTTTTTTCTTTCGCCGTATTATTTTGGGTAAGTGGTTTCGATATTATTTATGCCCTGCAGGATGAAGCATTTGATAAGGAACAGCAATTACATTCCATTCCGGCTGCTCTAGGCAAAACAAAAGCACTCAGAATTTCAGAATTCCTGCATTTACTTTCTGCAGCTTGTGTTGTGTTTGCCGGGTTGTATGGGCATTTCGGTATTTGGTACTGGATTGGAGTTGGAATATTTATTGGGTTACTTATATATCAGCATTTATTAGTTAAGCCAAATGATCTTAGCAAAGTAAATATGGCTTTCTTTACAACCAATGGCATTGCATCAGTTGTTTTTGCCATCTTTGTAATACTGGATTTATTTTTAAAAAAGTAGAACGCAGATTTTTATGATTGTCATGAGTAGTTATGATTTTCATCTGCGTAAATCATAGTAATCATAAAAATCTGCGTTCAATAGTGGCACGAATACTATCAATAGACTACGGCGGCAAACGAACCGGCCTTGCAGTAACCGATCCATTGCAGATTATTGCCACTGGCTTAACTACTATTGATTCAAAAGAATTGATTCCATTTCTTAAAAAATATTTTCAGCAGGAACAGGTTGAACTAATTATTATTGGCCTGCCAAAAAACTGGGATGATTCCGACACACACGGAACGCCTTTGGCAGAAGCTGCCATAAGAAAATTGCAAAAAGAGTTTCCGGCAATGCCACTTAAAACAGTTGACGAACGCTACACTTCCAAAATGGCAAAAGATGCCATGCTTGAAATGGGACTTAAAAAGAAAGACCGCCGGGATAAAAGACTGGTGGATGAAATTGCGGCTACAATAATGCTGCAGGAATATTTGCAAAGCATGGGTTTATAAGTTGATTGGTTAATAGGTTGATATGGGCTAACTTTGCAGAGGCCTTAAAACCTGTCAACTTTTTAACTTATAAACTAAATGATCCTTCCGATTGTAGCCTACGGCTCACCAATTTTACGGAAAGTGTGCGATGACATTACGCCTGAATATCCAGAACTGGAAAAACTCATTGCCGATATGTGGGAAACCATGTACAACAGCAATGGCGTTGGCCTTGCAGCGCCGCAAATTAATAAAGACATCCGCTTGTTTGTGATGGACAGTATACAAATTATTGAAGGGCTGGAAGAAGATGAAAAGAATGATTATCCGGATGATAAAGGATACAAAGGGGTTTTCATTAATGCTCATGTAAAAGAATTGGATGGAGATGACTGGAGTTATAATGAAGGCTGTCTTAGTATTCCTAAAATAAGGGAAGATGTTTACCGCCCCGAAGAAGTTACCATTGAGTTTATGGACGAAAATTTTAATACCCATACAAAAACTTTCAATGGAATAACTGCCCGTGTTATACTGCATGAATATGACCATATTGAGGGTAAACTGTTTATTGATTACATCAAACCCCTGAAGCGGAAATTATTGCAGGGAAAATTAACCGACATTTCAAAAGGAAAAATTAAAGTTGACTACCGCATGGTTTTTCCTAAATAGCTTTGCAGTAAGATGAAAATAGTTACACTATTTCTTTTTATTTTTTTACTCAGCATCACAGCCTCTGCTCAGGTAAGCGGCGATACCAGCATCATGTTTGGCAATAAAATGATTACACTTTCAGAAGTAGTGCTCAATAATAAATTAAATGTGCCGGCTTTTATAGAGCATATAAAAGATGATACTTCTTTTTATAAAGCTTTCCGCAATTTGCACATACTTGGTTTTACTGCTATCAACGATATAAGGATGAACAACAGTGCAGGCAATGCAAAAGCTATGTTGCACAGTAAAACAAAACAAATACTCAGCAACAACTGCCGCAGGATGGAAACGCTGGAAGAAGCTGCAACAGGCGATATTTATGATGATGCCCACAACTTTAATTATTACACTGCCGAAATGTATGCTTCCTTATTCTTTACCAAAGATTCTGTTTGCGGAGAAAATAATATTGTGAAGGGCCAGGAATTTAGTACCGAAGGAAAAAGCGGCATTGAAAAGCACAAGGAGCAATTGAAAATG
Organism: Bacteroidota bacterium; assembly: GCA_031384415.1. Lineage (GTDB taxonomy): Bacteria > Bacteroidota > Bacteroidia > Chitinophagales > Chitinophagaceae > Ferruginibacter. The sequence continues at coordinate 3,600 of JANNAM010000210.1, read as the reverse complement.
CTCTTCTTTAATCCCGGCAGAAAAATAACGGGCATTCCTTTAATGGGGGATAAGACTGCGATATTTGATGATGACATGGCGGCCAGGTATGATATGGACATTGATATGGATGAGTACAATAAAACAAGCTGCTATATTTTTAAGATGAAAGTTAAACCCGGCAATAAAGACGGAGTGGTGGTTGATGAAATGACTACCTGGTTTAATGATTCAACTTTTGAAGTGGTGGCAAGAAATTATACGTTGAGTTATGATGCTGGTGTATATGATTTTAAAGTGCAGATGGAAGTGGTGATGACAAAGTTTGGTGAATACCTGGTTCCTTCTGTACTCAGATACACCGGCAACTGGAAAGCCATTTTTAAAAAACGGGAGAGAGGCGTATTTACAGCTACACTCTTTGACTTTACGAAAGGGAACTGATCTCAACATTCCATGCTTTTATACTAATACTTCATTGCAGGGCAACCCAACTTATCTTTTTTCCCAAATGAATAAATGAGCCCAAGTGATGTAGTATGGTAATGATCGTTTTGTTTGGGGTTAACAGATTTGCTGAAACCATCCAGGTAATCAGTAAACATAAAACGGTAACCTGTTTCTACAAATACAGAGAATTTTTCTGATAATGAATACCGTACACCTGCGCCTGCAGGTATAACAGCCAATACACGGGGGAGCGAACGGGTATTGTCTTCATTTAGCCCGGCCTGCACATCAGATTCAGCAGAAAAGATGTTTGTGTTCATTTTGCTGTAATCTTTAGAGATCTTTAAAAAAGAGAGACCTGCACCTGCAAAGAGGTAAGGAGAAAAACCGTGGCGGTAATTATTTTTCCCTAACACATTCCATACTCCCTTCAAAGAAAATTCTTTTACAGGTGTGGTGAAAGCAAAGTTGCGTTGTTGCCTGTATTCAGGACTAGCATATTTGGCATCATCGGCATATAGTTTACCAAACATTCCATTGAATTGAATGGAAAATACAGGCGATACAATGCGGCTGATCAGAAGACCAAAACCTGGTTTCAAGGTTTTAAAAGCACCGAAACGCTCCGGGGTCAGATCGCCCTGGTAAACAAAAGCGGCGCCTTGCAGACCAATTTCATATTTCGAAAGATCAATTTGTGCAGTAAGGGAGTAAAATTGAAATGATAGTACTCCAACCATCATGAATTTTATTACAGGGGAATTCATAACAGGATATTTTAGGTGAAAAAATAAATACTGTGTAGAATTCTTTTTACGATCGATGGTTTACATTGATGAAAGCGTGTGCTTATTTATAAAATGCAAAAGGATAAACAATATTGCAGTAATAAAATGACTTAACAATTATTTGTGAAGAGTAATTCTATACGGTCGCATAACTTATGACTGATACTCCAGGCTGTAGTTTCAGCATGAATAATTCTTTCTGTTCTTCAGCCACACCATGTGCTTTATATTTTCTTGATAGCAATAATATCTCTCCAAAATTATTAAGCAACCTTGCTTCCTCTGTTATGTAGCTGATGGCAACTTTATGCACGAGTTTATTTGTAATGTCAGATTCTATTACTTCAAACTGGAAAGAATCAAATGGAACGGGTTTACCCTGTGTATCTTGTAAATCGGGAATTTGTTTGTTCAGCCCTTCAATAAGACCCCCGATAGCAAAACCAGCTTTGTAATGCAATGAATTTGCCCTGCCGTCTGCTGCTTTCAACTCCGTGAATGTATTATACTTCCCTTCAGTGTTGTAAGCCTGCGACTTCATTTTATACTCTTCGTAAGAAAAACTGATCACATTTTGTTCAAATTCAGTTTGTGATGCTGCATCTATTAGCTGCCTGTAACTTATTTTTATAATTGCCTGCGACATGTTTCTTTTTTTTTTATGCTTTAAGGTTCCTCTATGGTATTCACTATAAGTATTGTCCGTCCTGGAGGACAATGCTGCTATGAGAAATTTGCTGAAAAAAAAATAAAAAGGCTGGCAGGGTTCACCAGCCTTTAAAGGTTTTTCTTTTTCAACTAATTATAAAGCAATACCGAGTGTATATGAACCGGAATAGCCAGCCGCTGTACTTCCTGTTAATGCTATTGTTTCGTTTGCCAGGTCGGTTGACGAATTATTAAAAATACCATCAGCCGAATTTCTCATTGTATTAGTGCCATGTGCTGCGTACAATGAAGTAACATGCACCGCATCAGAAATGGTTTCGGGAAAAGTTATTTGCGTTGTCTTTTTTAAAATACCGGCAACAAAAACCTCTAAGTGAATATGCGTTGCCCTGCCCTGGTACCAGCCGGGATATATTGTTGTGAACTGCACTTGCCCATTTGCATCGGCCAGTTGAAATCCACGAAGCCATGTTTGCCCGATATAACTTTGTGTACCCAATGAGCCGCCGGTTTGGCTCCCATAGCCAGAGTAATATCCATCTTTGTTGCAATGCCAGATGTCAACTCTTGCACCTGATACTGCAGCACAACTACTGTTCGTATTTACCACTGCAAAATTTAAAGTAAGTGGCAAACCGGTTTGCCCGCCAGTTATGTCTACTCTTTGTAAAGGATTGGTTATTTCTCCTCCTACATAAGGATACGGGCCTTCTACTTCTTCAGGAGAAACAATGCAGCTTCCGGAACTTGTTCCGCCACTCCCACCTGATGTGCTGCTTTTTTTGCATGCCTGGATGATGACAGCTGCACTTAACAGGCCAACAGAATTTTTTAAAAAATCTTTGCGTTGCATAAGTGTAAATTTTAAAGGTGAATAAAACGTAGAATTGTATCGCCTGTTTTAGTTTTTATAAAATTTAATAACTTGTTTTTCACTGCTACGTATGAATACCAGCAGGTAAACTCCTTTAGAAAGAATGCTTATATCAATACTGCTTGCTGTGATCCCTGCTTGTATTTTTGCTGTTGCTACTTGTTTACCATCCATTGATAATACTTGTATCATTGTTACTGCATCTGCAGTTGGATGCGTTAATACCAATTTATCTTTTGCGGGGTTTGGATAAACAGACAGCGCCTGAACTGATTTGCTGTTAAGATGAACAACGAAGCTGTATTTATATCTGCCATCTGCATTTACCATTTTTAAGCGGTAATATGTGCGGCCTGTGAGTATATTGTCATCAGTAAAAGAATAGTTGTTATCGCCACCTCCATTCTTTGCTGCAATTGTGCCCACCACATCAAAGCTGCTGCCATTACTGCTTCTTTCAATTTCAAAATGGCTGGTATTAATTTCGCTGGCAGTAGCCCACCACAGCGTTGCTTTATTGTTTTCCACTCCTCCGTTGAAAGATAAAAGTTGTAATGGCACAACTGTATTGACTGTAAAAGTATGATCTGCTGTATAACCAGCTGCCACACTGCCGGAAATATTCAGCAACTGGCCGCTATAGCCATCGCTGAAAACATTATCTGTGCTGTTTACAATACTATTGGTGCCATGAGAAGTGTACAAAGACGAAGTTGTATAAACAGTGGTATTCAAGCTGTCTGGAAATGCAAACTGCGAAGTGCGTTGCAACACACCGTTGAAATAAATTTCTGCATGTATATGTGTTACCCTGCCAGTATACCAGCCCGGATAAATGGT
>JANNAM010000130.1:0-13540 GCA_031384415.1 Bacteroidota bacterium | reverse complement strand
ACAAAACTGTTTTCCAGCGGCGGATTTGGATTGTAAGTAAACCCTGCAACCGGAATTGGGTAAACAATAATCGTGAAAATTGCAGAATCAATTTTATTGCATGTTGAAGTATCAATAGCAATTAACTTAACCGTGTATGTTCCAACAGTTGTGTAAATATGCACAGGGTCGGGCAATGTGCTGGTATTATTTACACCGCTTGCCGGGTCGCCAAAATCCCATAAGAAATCTGTTCCTGCCAACGATGTATTTGTAAACACCGCATTGTGCGGCACACAGCCTTTTGGTGGTGTAGTAAATTGTGCTCTGACTGTTGGATTTATTCTAATCGTTTTTTCTATTGAGTCAGGCGAATTACAAAACGTAGTATCCTGCACAAACAATTTTACCTTGTAAGTGCCCGGCGACAAATAAGAATGCAACTTGGGTGGGGTAAGGGCAGACGTATCCCTTGGGCTTCCATCGCCATAGTCCCAATAAAAACTTCTGGGGCCAAAACCACTGAATGTTGCAGTTGATGTATTGGTAAACTGGTAAGTTAAATTGGTACAGGGCGGAACTTTACTGGAAATGAAATCAAGGAAAGCTCTGTTATTTCCTGCTTTAATGGTAACATAAGCTGTGTCACGAATATTGCAGGTAAGACTGTCTTCGGCAATCAACATTACCCTAAACCTGCCTGGTGCAAGATAAGTATGCGATGTATTAAATACGGTGGTTATTACAACAGGTGAGCCATCACCAAAATCCCAGTAAAATTTTTTCCCTTTTTGCAAAGTATCCCTAAAATCAACAGTAAGCGGTGTGCAACCAACTGTATCATTTATTACTGCATTAATAGAAGCCTGAACTGAAGCTCCCACTCCAGCAAAATTCATTTCAATTTTTACAGATGCCTGGTTGCAGTTACCTGAGCCATTGCTGGCAGACCACACGCCAGGTGTTGTTGGAAAGGCCTGGCTGCCACCACATGCCGCACACATTCCCTGGTAAATAACTCCATTGGCATCAAAACGGCTTGTGCCCCCATCAACATGATCGCCAAAGCCACCTAAATGACCAAACAAACTTCCGAAAAGCTGGGTTTGTGCATTTTTTTCAAGTACAAAGAAATAAAAATCGCTGCCATCGCCTGTAAAACCCGGAATAAGTGAAGTGGTTACCGGCAAACCCGATGTACCTGCAGATGGGTAAGATTTTATTGTATTGGCACTTCCACCCCAGCCGGAAACATACACATTTTCGCAACGGTCAACAAGGAAAGCAACCGGCGAAATGTTTGGAACCGAAGAATTGGTACCAAAAAATGTTGAATAAACATAACTGGAAAGGTCGGGCTGAAGTTTACAAATAAACTGCTTGCCGCCTGAGCTGTTGAAATTGGCGTTAATGAGTGGCCAATTTCCTGTTGTGGTGCCCATTATATAAGGAAAGCCAAGTTTATCAAACTGCAAGCCATATAACATATCATCGCCTGCTGTACCTATGTAAGATGTTTTTATTATTGAAGAACCATCATTGAAAAACTCAGTAATAAAGCCATCCGTTACACCGCCCTGGAAAGTTGCATTGATAACAGAGATTTTATCGCCGGGAATATTATTGCTGGTAGTTGCGCCGCCAACATACAAGTTTCCTGTTAAAGTATTTAATGATAAAACAAAACATGCATCATTGGCACTGCCGCCAAAATAAGTACTGAAAAGTACTGCAGATAAGTTGGGGGTAAATTTTATAACAACACCATCCTGCAGGCCACCGCCAAATGTTGTTTGAATGCCAGTGCCTGATACAGGAAAATTATTTGACTGGGTGCAGGAAGCAACATAAATATTATTGGAGCCATCCAGTATTACTTCACTTCTTGCATCATCGCCATAATTACGGCGGGTATCAATTGCCCCGTCTGGGGGTACTGAACTATACTTGGGTTTAATATTAACACCGTCTTCACCAACACCTCCCATTTTTACGGATCCCAGCAGTGCTGTACCTGCTGCATTAAACTTTGTAACCACTATATCATAACCTCCACCAATTCCAATTTGAGGAATTGTTTTGGGATAGTTGGGCGAAGTGGACCTGCCTGCTACAATAAGATTTCCCTGTGCATCGCATATCATACTATGCGGTTGCTCATTAGAATTTCCACCTAAATAAGTTGCATAAATACGATTGGCTCCATTGGCAGAAAATTTAAAAATGGCAATATCGTACGGACCGGTGGCATCTTCATTAACCCCACCTCCAAAACCGCCCTGGTAAGCCCCCGGAGAAACAGGATAGCCTGAGCCCAATGCTATACCACCGGCAAAAAAACTTCCGTCTGGCCCGGGTGTGGCAGTAAAACCCCAGTTATCGGCAACACTTCCTGTAAGTGTTGAAAAAATTAGGGTTGGGTCAATAACCAATGTAGCATCTGCAGAAACATCTTTTGTTTTAAATCTTACCACATTGTCTTTTAAATCATATTTACATTCTACTGTTTTGCGGCTGCCGTTAAGCACCTGGTAACTGTAAGGATATAATTCCTTTACATCACCTGCAGTTGTACTTATAATTAATTCTTTGTTTTTTATTGCTAATTTATCTGCGCCTTCATACCGCATAGCAATGTTATTTGCATTGCCACCCGGATGAACAATGAAATCATACTTCATTTTGCCGGCATCGCTGTAATAGCGGATGTCAACATTGGGGTAAATATTTTTGTAAGTAACAGCCTGGTAAACTTTACAGTCGCCGGCCCATTTGCTCTGGTCGTTGCCAATAAAATAATTGTTGTAGGTGGGTAATACTTTATCAGGCACCGGCTGCACATTATCAGCAGCGCCCAAAAATTTTACTTTATAAGCATGTGAATGAACAACAAGTGGCTGGTTGTTATAAACCGGTTGTTCTGTACCCGGGTTGCCGTTATTATGCTTGCGCCCATGCATTTTTTCTGCAAGGGCATCAAGGTCTTCGGCTTTATGAAGCAATACAGTGAAACCTTTATTTTCTGTAAAAAACGAACCGGTACTGAAATCGCCACGAAAATTTACTTTGCTGTCCCACTGGCCTTTGTTTTGTACAAATTCCATCTGAGCAAAAGATAAATTGGCAAAGGATATTGCAGAAAAAATAAAGAAGAAATGAAGTATTATTTTTTTGGGATTAATCAAGAATAACTTTTTTACAATGTACTAAAATATAACCAATCATACAATGGATTTGTTCGCCACAGGATTGCCAGATTACTTACGAAATTTTACTCCATGCCGTTTTACCCTTTTGCAGTTGAAGGTAAGTTTTAACAGGCAAATTTTCGGCCAGCAACAAATCCGGGTCATTGACCAGGATATTTTCTGCGGCATTTCTTGCGGCTTCCAGCATAAGCTTGTCATTGACTATGCTGGCAAGCTTAAAGTTTAACAGGCCGCTTTGTTTAGTGCCTCCAATGTCGCCGGGGCCACGTATTTCCAAATCTTTTTCTGCTATTTTAAAACCATCATTAGTAGCCGCCATTATCTTTAACCGTTCACGGGCATCGTTTGATATTTTTTGCCCTGTTAATAATATGCAAAAACTCTTTTCAGCTCCTCTTCCTACCCTTCCTCTTAACTGGTGCAGTTGTGATAATCCAAATTTTTCTGCACTTTCAACTACCATCACTGTTGCGTTGGGTACGTTCACTCCAACTTCAATTACCGTGGTGCTCACCATTATGTTTGTTTCACCTTTTACAAAACGCTGCATGTTGGCTTCCTTCTGCTCTGCTTTCATTTTTCCGTGTACCATACTTATCCAGTATTTGGGTTCAGGGAAAAAAGATTTCACTTCTTCATACCCCTTCATCAGGTTTTCATAATCCAGCTTGCTGCTTTCTTCTATTAATGGATAGATGATGTAAGCCTGCCTTTGGTTGGCTATCTGCTCTTTAATAAAATCCATCACCTGGGGCCGCTTGTTTTCAAAACGGTGTACGGTGTTGATGGGTTGCCTTCCGGGCGGCAGTTCATCCATTACACTGTAATCCAAATCGCCGTAAGCTGTTAATGCAAGCGTTCGTGGTATTGGCGTGGCTGTCATAACAAGCACATGCGGCGGAATGGTATTTTTCTTCCAGAGTTCGGCTCTTTGTGCCACACCAAATTTGTGCTGCTCATCTACCACTGCAAGGCCCAGGTTTTTAAACACCACATTGTCTTCAATTACCGCATGGGTGCCTATAAGAATATTCAAAGAACCGTCTTCGCAACTTTTCAGTATTTCTCTTCTTTCTTTTGCTTTAGATGAACCGGTTAACAGTTTTACACAAACCGGCATATCTTTTACCAATGCAGTTATGCTGTTCAGATGCTGCTGCGCCAAAATTTCTGTGGGAGCCATCAGCACACTTTGAAAACCCTGTCCGTCCGACAGGCGGGCATTGTCTGCTGCAATAAGCATGCTCAGCAATGCAACAATCGTTTTGCCGCTTCCCACATCCCCTTGTAAGAGGCGGTTCATTTGTCTGCCGCTGCCTGTGTCTTTTCGTATCTCTTTCAGTACTCTTTTTTGAGCACCGGTAAGTTCAAAGGGAAGATACTTGTTGTAAAATGTATTAAACAAATCGCCCACTTTATCAAATACCAACCCTTTACTGAAGCGGTGCCGGGTATTCCTGATTAAGCCAAGGCGCAACTGGGCAAAAAACAATTCTTCAAACTTCAGCCGCCGCACTGCATGTTCATAATGTTTTTCACTTGCCGGAAAATGTATTTGCCTGTAAGCATCAAAATGAGGGATGAATTTGTATTGTTTGATTAAAGCCTCCGGTAAATTCTCAGGTAAATCTTTGGGCGTAATTTTTTGAAGCAAATCGTAAGTAAGCTTTCCAATTACCCGTCCGTTCAATCCTTTGGCGGTTAGTTTTTCTGTAGTGGGATAAACAGGCTCCAAAAAACTTTTGCCTTCGGCTTTGTGTGGGGCAAATGTTTCCACTTCGGGATGTGCAATTTGCAGCTTGCCCATAAAAGAACTTAGTTTTCCAAAAACAAGGTATTGATGACCTTCCTGAATTACTTTCTGCATCCAGTTGATGCCCTGAAACCAAACTAATTCTATTTCGCCGGTGTCATCTTCCAGAAAAGCAACCAAACGTTTTCCCCTTTTCTCTCCTATTATTTCTTTGTGAATAATTTTTCCGGCTACCTGTGCATACTCATTGTTTGAATTGAGGGATGCAATTTTTTCAACCTTGGTTTTATCTACATGCCTGAAGGGAAAATAATTGAGTAAATCATTGAAAGTAAAAATCTCCAGTTCTTTTCGCAACATATCGCCACGCAAGGTGCTTACGCCGGTGATGTATTCTATGGGGCTGTTTAAGATGGAAGAAACAGAAATCATTTAGCAAAGATAAAGAAAGCCCCATCCTATCCTTCCTCCGTGGGGAAGGGAAATGCAGAAGACCATAGCGAAGATTGCCCGGAAGAAAAACAATCAGTTTAAATTATTGGTGAAAAAAGATTTGATGCTTATGTGGAAGATAAAATGCCCGGATATGTTTAATGTACCGCCTCCTCTCCCCTGGAGAGGAGGTAAGGGTGGTGAGGCTTTATCTCTGCCTTCTTTCCCCCGAACTATTTTGAAAACGCCTTGGCTTTTTAAAACCTGCCCTGTCGTTAGTATTAGTCCTGGAAGTTACCGGGTTGTAATCAGGTGCTTCGCCCAATTCCGGAGGAATGGTTGCTTTAGGAACCGGCTTGCCCAACAGTTTTTCTATAGCGGCTAACTTGCGCTGTTCTTTAAGGCTTACAAAAGTATAAGCAGTGCCATCGGCTTCGGCACGGGCTGTGCGGCCAATGCGGTGTACATAATCTTCGCCATCATGCGGCACATCGTAATTTATTACTAAATCAATATTATCAATGTCAATACCACGGCTTAAAATATCAGTGGCTATCAAAACCGGCAGGCGGCCGCTTTTAAATTTCATCAATACATCTTCTCTCTGCTCCTGCAATAAATCGCTGTGTATTTCGTCGGCATTAATTTTATTGCGCTTTAATTCACGGGTAAGATTTTTTACACTGATCTTGCTGCTGCAGAAAATCAATACCGATTTAAAATTTCTTTGATGCAGCAAATATTTTACCAGCGGAATTTTTTGTGTATCATAAACAATAAATGCCTGCTGAATTATTTTTTCGGGTGGCTTGCTGATGGAAATATTTATTTCAACCGGATGATGTAAAATTTTTCTTGCCATCTCCCTTATCTTATGGGGCATGGTGGCGCTAAACAACAAATTTTGCCGCTTAGCAGGAAGGTTATTAATGATAAGCATGATGTCGTCATAGAATCCCATGTCGAGCATGCGGTCGGCTTCATCCAGTATTAAATATTTAAGCCCCTGGAATTTTACATAACCCATTTTTATATGTGCCATCATTTTGCCGGGAGTGCAAACCACAATATCAGCACCCTGGCTCAATGCTTTTTTCTCCTGCACAAATGCGCCGCCATCGCCGCCGCCATACACAGCAATAGAACTTACTGAAGTGAAATAGGAAAGCCCTTCGAGGTGCTGGGCAATTTGAATGGCCAATTCTCTGGTAGGTACAATCACCAGTGCATTATTGGTGTGATTTTCGTGAGGGTCGGTTAAAATTTTATTGATGATGGGCAACAGGAAAGCAGCCGTTTTGCCGGTGCCCGTTTGGGCAGAAGCAATAATGTCTTTACCCTGCATAATTAATGGAATTACCTGTTCCTGAACGGGGGTGGCTTCTTCATAACCAGAGGCTTCAATGCCTTCCATCAAGCGATCATCAAAACCAAATGCTGTAAACTTCAAAATAAATAAGATTGTTAATTCGGTCTAAAGATAGGCTATTACACTAATTATTACGAATTACACTGATTATACAAATTAATTCAGCCGCATTATAATTCGTGTAATTCGTGCAAGCAGCTTAATTAGTGTAATTCATAAAAATTCATGTACTTTGTTATTATGATAAAAGTTGGCGAATACAATACACTTAAAGTAATTCGTGAAGTGGCTTTTGGTGTTTATTTAGAAGATGGGGCAGAAGGTATTTTATTACCAAAGCGTTTTGTGCCTGAGGGAACAAAGCCTGATGATGAACTGAATGTGTTTGTTTATCATGATGGCGAAGAAAGATTGATTGCAACGACTCAAAAACCCATTGGCATTTTAGGAGATATTGTAAAACTAAGAACGATAAGTGTAACACAACAAGGCGCTTTTTTAGACAATGGTTTGATGAAGGATTTGTTTGTACCAAAGTCGCAGCAACTGACTGGCATGTTGCCCAATGGAGATTACTTAGTAAAGATTTACCTGGATGCACAAACTGGAAGGCTGGCGGCAACAGAAAGAGTGGAACAATTTTTAAGCAATGAAACACTTACTGTTACATTGCTGCAGGAAGTTGATTTGATTGTTTATCGCCGCACCGATATCGGCTATGTTGTAATCATCAATAACCAGCACACAGGTGTGCTGCACTTTAATGAAATTTACAGGGATATAACTGTGGGTGATACATTCAAAGGCTTTATTAAAAAGATTTACCCTGATAATAAGATAGATGTGGCCGCCGGAAAGCCCGGCTATAAAAGAGTGGAAGATGAAGGTGAAAAAATTATGCGGCTGCTGCAGGAGAACAATGGTTATTTACCTTACTATGATAAAAGCGACCCCGAAGAAATTTATTCCTTCTTTGGCATGAGTAAGAAAACATTTAAGATGACAGTGGGAAATTTATACAAGCAAAAGAAAATTACGCTGGAGAAGACGGGGATAAAATTGGTTTAGGGGTTTAGGGTTTAGAAAGTTTAGTTATGGGAAGAATAAAAGTTGACCTTCATGACATTTACAATAACAGCGCTGCCATAGACAGGGCATTGCAGCAGGCATTTAACGATGCCGTAGATAAAAAAATAAGGGAGGTGGAAATTATACCCGGAAAAGGCAGCGGCCAGTTGCGTAAAAAAGTAGAACGGTTTTTACAGCAGCCACATATCAAACCACTTTATCACCGCATAGAAAACGACAGTAAGAATTTTGGAAGGCTGTTTGTTTATTTTAAGTTTTAATCTTTACCGCCGCTGGCAGAGGCACAGAAAGACAGCTCACTCATGGTGAGTATTATAAAATTTTGAAAGGGACATACCAACAAGGGTAGCGTTGATTGTAATTTAAAATCCCCAGGCTTACGCCGGGGGATTTTGCAATTATGACATTGAGCATTAGGAAAGGCTTATTGTTGTAATTGTATTTTAAGTTTTGTTATTTTTCCTTGTTTTGTTTCTATTCCATTAAGGTTGTATTCTTTAAAACCTTCTTTGGTTACCTGTACACTGTAGCTGCCGGTTTCGAGGGGTTTGAATGTGAAATTGCCTTTTGTGTTGGTGACTGCTTTTACTTTGCCCGACAACAGTACCTGTGCATTTGAGACCGGCTGATTTTTTACAGCGTCGGTTACATTTCCTTTTATCTGCGTTGGGGTTTTGGCAGCATCAACTATTATCCTGTTGGAAAGGTAGCTATTGTAAAAATCTTTCTGGCTGTCTTTTAAAGCAAGGGCCAGTTTATCAACCTGGCTGGAAAGGTGGGCCGTTGTTTCGTTTATAATATTACTGATTGCTTTTGAAACAGCGAATTTACCTGCTTTAGCATTGCGGGGAGCAGGCACTACCGAGGTATAATCGGTTATTGCTTTATCGAATGCATCGAGGGTGGACTGGGTGATGCCATAATCTGCAAGGTCTTTATTATTATCTGTTGCCAATTGCCAGATGCTGCGGCAACGGGGGCCGAGGATGTCGTCACGAAGTTTTAATAAATCGCTTTGCGAAAGCTTTGCATTGGCCATCAATGCACTGTCTTTTTTAAAAACAGCATAGGCAAAAATACCGGCTGCAGTACTTACCGTAAGGTTAATGAGCAGGTTCTTTTTTACCGTTTTATCAGTGGCGATGCCGGTGATAACTTCGGAATCGGTTTGTGCCAGGCTAAGGATGGCCGATACCTTTGTGCTGAGTGATGCTACTGCATTTTGCAGGGCAGGAATTGTGGCAATGATGGTTTCATTGTCCTGGCAGTGTTTTAAAACTGCCCTAAACATGTTTAGTTTAGCTTCTGATTTTTTGTTCATAGTTGCATTTTTAAATTTTATAAATTAATTATGGCACTAATTTATTTACAAAAAATAACCTGTGCAATACCTCAAAGTGGTAATTTTTTGAAAGTGCAGCTATTAGTAAGAGTGATACATACATTGCTATTTGGGGGGCGGTATTTAATTGGTAGAAGCCTGCTGCCATTTTTGCAGTTTCGATGTTGTATATTTTAATTGCTTTGTGAAATGTTTTATTTCCTTTGTGAAATGTTTTACTGACTTTGTAAATTATTATGTTTACTTAGTGAAATATTTTAATTTCTTTGTGAATTATTTTATTTTCTTTTTTATTTTTTTTATATGCTTCGTGAATTATTTACTTTACTTAGTAAAATATTTTATTGACTTTGTAAATTATTCTAAATGCTGTTAGAGTTATTTGAGTGAACAGGTTCTTTTGAGGGGTAGAAATGTGGTTTTTAGGTATGATTATTTGAGATAAGGCGGGGTTTTATGAAATTTTGGCAGTTGGGTTGTGTAATATTTGAAATTCTTTTGCGCCGGGGTTTAGCTGGAGGTTGTTTTTACTTTGAAGATTATTTGGCGAACAACCTGGCGTGACCACAAAATTGTTTTTTACGGCTGCGCCGGTTGGTATTTTTCTTTTGTCTTGATACAAAAGAAACAAAAAATCAAGGCAGGAAGGATTACAGCCCCTTCCTGCCGTGGAGCTATGTTCATCTTTTGTACTACTGTGGCTTCGGCATTAGTAATTCTACTCTTAGGAAACAGCAATGTAAGTTATTTTTAAGATTTGGTTCGGGTGAAACGAACCAAGGCGGAGAACTTTTTCGCCGCTGGAGACACAGGCGGCGGCGAAGATCGAAGCGGAACACCTACAGCGGAGAAAGACACAGGCGGCGGCGAAGAACTTACAAATAGTCGTGGTGTTGCCATAATTAGAAACAGTTTTATTCTTTAATTCTCACTAAAGTTCGATAAAATTTCAAATAAATCATCTTTAACTCGATCGGTCTCAATATTTAATCCGAAATTGATTGCCTCAATTGAATCCAATAAATCTTCCATACAATTAGTTAATGAAGTAATATTTACAATTTGGTTTTTATCTGTGGAATATGTGCCATCTCTACTAATAGGGTATCTGTAAGAGAAGGAATTTTTATCTAAAACAGAGTATTGTTCTGCAATCACCAGAATGTTTTTAATGACGTCTCCCAATGCTTCATCATTTTTAAAAAGCCTTGTAAGGATGTCGGAACTTAGTTTGGCTAAGTCAACTAGCAAATGATGATTATACAATTTGTTATCAAGGTTCTCCTGGTTTTTAAAATTTGACAATCTTGCGCCCCAATAAATAATATTCTTTAAATCCAGTTCAAACGCATGTCTATATAAAAACACTATTGGATAACCTTCATAATCTCCAAACCCATTCTGCGAAAGAAATTTATCTGAAAGTAATTTTGCTGCTTTATGGTATCCTTTAGCGTAAATGCCAAAATCATATTTAGGATTAGCTGAAAAGGAACTGACAATATTATGTGCGTCTATATTTTCGTTAAGTTTCATAAAGTCTTGAAGATTATATTACTTTTTGAGATATATGGTACATGGCTGCTTTAAGAACATGCCAGCTTATTTTAAATGTATGCATGTCAGGATTAAACCCAGAACTTACTTGTTCATATGGATGAATATAATTCCTAAAATCTCTTAGCACATGACTATATTTTTTTACATCTAAGCCTAGAAAGCCAGTGTCATGACCAACATTAATAAGGCTATTTAATGTCCATTCATGTAACTGCTTTACTTTTTGGGTACTCTTATCTTTTGGGCTTTGAGAGGATTGATTAAACACAATTGAATTTTTTATAGCAATGCCAAGCAAAATGCCTTCAAGAATACTTCCACATAAAAATATACCAGCAAGAGAAGATCCAGCTTTTAAGCATTGCTTCACTTCCACAATTCGTTTTTCAATTACCACAGTTATTGCCGCATCAAGTTTTAAAAGATTAACTGAAACCTCATCCATTTCTTTCTTAAGAAAATCATCAACAGTTTCAACATCAACATTTGGCTCAATTGTTTTGCCCTGAAGTTTGTACGCAATTTGTAAACATTCATCAAAAAGCTTTTTATCATATGGGTCTATGTTTGGTATTTTTAAACTAACCTGTGTATTATAATAAATGAGAAGTTCTTCAATTACTTTACCAACAGCTACGTTGCCTTCGATTTCCCATAGTGCTTTTAAGCGTTTGGCTTTAGATGTTCCATAAATTGCATATTTCTGATCATATATATCTACCCTAATTATATTATTTATGAAACTTTGATATGATGGGTTTGAAAAATTAAGAATATATCCACTACTCATAGAAAAAATAGTTTCAAGTTTCAATTTTTCTACGTTTGAAATATTTGCCATTTAATAAGATTATTTTAATTCAGATTTTTTCTTTTTTGTCTTTACAAACAACCCCGCAGTATATTTATCGTATAACTCAAATAAAAACTCAATGCGTTTTGTTTCATTGATAAAGGGTTGTGGACGGTAACAAAGGTCAACTGCTTTATCTAATTGCTGGTGTGCCTTTACCAATGCAGGCGGCATTGTATTGGGATCGTATAAATCTGCTAAACTACTTTCAGGATATAGCAATCTTGCATCCAATATCGCCGTAACAGCATTTTCTACTGTTGTTATTTGTTTGATATTTGGATTTTCAGGCCAAGGGAAATTGTTGTAAACTATATCATTTGAATAACGATATCTACTTTCTAACCTACCACAAGTATATTTCACCCAGGACATATGCATCAATGATGATATCACACCAAATTGAAATTTTGTTGCTTTGGGAATTGCTGTACAAGAATTGCCTACTATATACTCGGGGCTGTAATATCCAAATGGAATATAATTTCTATTTTCAGATGTGTGTAATGGGATTAAGATATATTCAGAAGTTGGTTGTCTTATCTCCGCAAAGAGAGTAGGTAAACTGGCAAGCTTTCTGGTTGCTTCTTTTGAACTCGATAGTCTAAATTCTTTTACTTTTTCAACTCTTTCAAGAATTCCTTTTATTTTCTTAACTTCTGAAGGATTAGCCTCATTTAACCAGATGCACCACCTTTTTTCATTATTCAAAAACTCTTTAGCACTTAAAAAAGGCCGGATAAATTTTGAAGAATCGGGATAAGTAATTAAGAATTCTTCTTTTTCAACATTTGTAAAGAAAAAGTTCCCATCATCTACAGGCTTACTACCGTATAAAGTTTCGGGTACGTCGCAAATTGGTTTCCTTCTGGATGGTAGAAATGAATCATTCCCTTCAATCAAGTAAGGATTTATATTTTTTGCTTTTACTTCATGAGCCTCGCCTTTGATATCTTCATATTCATAAATCAGTTTTTCATTAATATCATAATTGGCAAAACCAATAATCACTACATGAACAGCAGCATTGCCTTTGGCTTCGTTGCCCCACTTAAAAGTTCTGTGAGCGAAAAGAATTTTAATGTGGTATTTATTAAATAGTTCATTCCATAAAATACCTACCTGCTCGCCTTGTGAAATTGAATTGGTACTTACAAAAGCAGTTTTTGTTTTGGGCAAGTCTTTTTCTTCCACATTGTTTGCTACCTGCATGTATTGCGCTGCTCTTATATACCATGCAGTAACATAGTCTAACACACCGGCTCCTTTAACACCAGTAAAAACAATTTCCATATCGTTTTTCTGTGAGGCGTTTTGCAAATGCTTACCTATAAATGGCGGGTTGCCTAATATATAATGATACCTCGCTTGTTCTTTTTCCCATGGCATAGGCTCTATTAAGCTTTGCCAGTCTGTTTGCAAGGCATTGCCGTTTTTAATGGTTGCACTTTTGCGTAAAGGCAAACGCACATAATACTCTCCAAAGGTTTGGCTCACCAATTGGTTCATCTGGTGATCTATTAACCACATGGCAACCTGCGCTATTTGCGCCGGAAACTCTTCGTACTCTATGCCGTAAAATTTGTCAACATCAATTTGTACATAAATACTTATGTCTGTAATTGCCTGCTGACTTTTTATACTCTCTTTTAATAGGATTTTAATTATTTCTATTTCAAGTAAGCGTAGTTCTCTGTAAGCGATAATGAGAAAGTTTCCGCAACCGCAAGCCGGATCGAGAAAGCGGAGCTTGCTGATTTTGTCGTGTAGCTTTTTTAAATTGTTGTTATTGGCTTTTGCTTTTTCAAACTCAGCCCAAAGGCCATCTAAAAACAAGGGTTTAATGAGTTTGAGGATATTTTTTTCGCTGGTGTAATGTGCGCCTAAATTACGCCTTGCTTTTTCGTCCATTACACTTTGAAAGAGGGAGCCAAAGATGGCGGGAGAAATTTTA
>JANNAM010000098.1:0-30256 GCA_031384415.1 Bacteroidota bacterium | reverse complement strand
CCAGAATTTTGATTATTAATAACATTTGGCGACCAAGTGCCAGAAATTGCATTATTAGAAATTAATTTATAACCACCAGATGTTTTTAATTGCGATAATGTCCTTTTATTAAAAATCATTATGGCAAAACCTGTAACTTTTCCATTGAGTTCATATAATGACCTGGAAACACTATCATTGATTGTGGGCGAATGAAGAAGTTTTAATGTTTTGTCTATTGTCTCAATTGTCTGCTGATTTCGACCCATGATTTTTTCAAACGTGGTAGAATCTATTTTAAGGTCTGCTAAAAATGATTTGATGTATTTTTTTTCTGTTTCTTTTTCTACAAAATGCTCCCGTATATTTTCAGCAATAAAGCCCATTGTAACTGCAAGAAAAATCATTAAAAATTCCAAAAAATACTCCTTCCATTTTTTAGGTTTATGATCTAAGTTTGGGTGATGATGTACTTCCATATTTTCAATTTGTTGATTGGTGTTAATATCCTCTGATTCTTTTACATTGGCAATTTCTTCCGGAAGATTTTCCGATTGAGTGCTTGTCGAACTATCTAAATGTTCTTCGTTTGTGATGTCTGCCATTAAATTGTTTTATTTGTTGGTCAAATTGTTAGAGTGTTCGGTCGCATGACGCACAACTTGTAGCTTGTAGCTTTAGGGATATTTTTCTTTCCAGCCCAGCATGCCGCCGGTCAGATTTTTTACATCAGTAAAACCAAATGTTTCCAGCATCATGGCAGCCATCATACTCCGCTGGCCGCTGCGGCAATAGCAAACTACTTCCTGGTTTTTCAGCTCTTCAATATCTTCAATCTGCATGGTTTGTATTTTACCAAGGGGCAGTAATATGCCGCCAATATTAAATTCTGCATTTTCATGCGGCTCTCTCACATCCACTAAATTTATTTTTTCACCGGCGTCAAGCCTTGCTTTAATTTCTTCGGCAGTTGTATTAATCATGTTTAATTGATTTTGGTTTTTTCATACCCAACGTATCTTCGGGATAAAACATTTCGGCAGATATATATAAATCCATTACCTGGCCCGAACGAATATAATTTGGCTCGTGGTCTTCATTATACCTTGGTGGATTTTGCTTCCACACAAATGCAGCAGCAGTATCTCTTATCGCTCCATTTGCAATGGGCAGCCCCAGAAAAATCCCCTCCACTTCCAGCATTGCCTTTGCATCTCCGTAACTCATGCCAATAACATCCGGTACTATCATTTGTGCATTTTCAAGCCCACTGCCAACTATCAAGGTAATTTTACTTCCCCATTGCAGTTTTGCTTTTTCAGGAATCCTGGTTCCATTGTATTGCTGTTCTAAAATTGAACCCGACATAAAATCAGGCTTATAAATAGTATCCTCCAGTTTTAAATGATTTCGTTCCAGCATATCTAATGCAAAGCGAAGGCTTAAGCCTTCCAGCTTTGGCATTTCAATCATGGGTGGTGTAACACGGTTGACAGTTAAAAAAACAGTATGGTTTATTTTTACTGTAGCATTGGGGTCGGGTAATTGTTTTAACACAATCCCATTTGCTGCAGTGTCGGTATAAACCGAATCCTGTATCTGCACTACAAAGCCTTGTTTTTCCAGTAACTTAATTGCATCGGTTGTTTTTTTACCAATAACATCGGGTACAGTCATGTGCTGGCCATGTTTGGTTATCCAGCTAAGCATTTGCAGAAACAGGAATCCGATAAGGAAAGCCAATGCCAAAACAGCTAGCAGGTTAACCCAAAAAGGCCGGTTGGTGATAAATTTAAACACAGTATGCTTATTGGTTTATTTGTTAAGTTGTTTATTAATTAAAACATTCCTCAATCAATTTAGTATAAAATTCCTGCAGTGTCATTCCCATTGCCCTCACCTGCTGCGGCACAAGGCTGGCATCTGTTTGCCCCGGCACCGTATTTATTTCTAAAAGATAAGGCTTTGCATCGGCTTCATTATAAATAAAATCAATTCTTACAATTCCGTTGCAGTTAAATATTGAATATGCTTTTCTTGCTTCGGCCCTCACTTTTTCGGCAATGCTTTCATCCACCTGTGCCGGCGTTATTTCTTCGCTTGCACCTTCGTATTTGGCCTCGTAATCAAAAAATTCCTTTTTAGAAATAATCTCTGTTATCGGCAAAGCAATTATTTTTCCTTTACTTTTAAAAACACCAATAGTAAACTCTCTGCCGCTTATAAATTCTTCCACCAGCACCTGCGTATCTTCTTTAAATGCTTTGTCTAATGCAGCAGGCAACTCAGCCGCTTCTTTCACTTTACTCATTCCAATGCTGCTGCCGCCATTGTTTGGTTTTACAAAAACAGGCAGCTTCAGTTCTTTTAAAATGTCTTCGGCTGCCACAGGAATATCTTTAAACAAGTGCATTGATTTTGCCACCGCCATTCCTGCAAAAGAAGCAACTGCCACAGTATATCTTTTATTAAAAGTTAACGCCGCCGAGGCGGCGTCGCATCCGGTGTAAGCAATCCCAAGGCAATCGAAATAACCCTGCAGTTTTCCATCTTCGCCGGGTGTGCCATGCAGGCCAATCAATACAGCATCAAAATTTATTTTAGTTCCGCTAACAGTTACCGAAAAATCATTTTTATCTATCGCAATTCTTTCTTCTCCCATCATATAAAACCATCCTGTTGGGTGAATGTCTATTTTATAGCAATCCCATTTTTCTTTGTCCAGGTTGTTTTCAATGGTTACAGCGCTTTTGTAAGAGATAATAGCTTCGCCGGAATAACCACCAGTAACAAGGGCAATCTTTTTTTTCATTTATCTAAAATTAAAAACACGAATTTATACTTACACATCAATAAGAAATGTTAATACTCACTTATAGCATTCACAATTATATTTTTTATTCAGGCTCGCCAATTCCGTCGTTGCCAGAGTCTAAAATAAATTTCCATTTGCCATCGGGTTGCTTTTTCCAGATGCTGACATAAGTTCCGTAAGAAGCGCTGTCTTTACCTTTTGGCATCAAAGTATAAATGCCATAAGTAAAACCAAGATCCCCCGACTGGGCAATGATGCCACTTTTAGGTTCCCATGTTAATGTGTTGGTGCTGTCATTCATCTGGCTCAAAAAATCTATGGCATTGGCTCCGGTAAGCGGCTCCCTGTTGGGCCTTAGTAATACACCATTACTGTCAATATATTCCAGGAAGGCAGTTTTCATTCCCTTCTCTTCACTCATCTTCGCAAAAGCAATGTCGGATTCAATCATTTTCAGCCGGTCTTCTGTATTTGAAACTGGTTTTTTCTTTTCCATAAAATTGCAGGAAATAAAACCAAGGACAATTAATGCAGGCAGTAAAATTCTTTTCATCAATAAAGTTTAAGAAAATAAATAAAACAAAAATAAGATAAATAAAAAGGCGAAAGTATTTTTCAATACCCCCGCCCCATGTTGCAGGAAATATCACCTGCCTGTAATATCCCGGTTGTCCGGGATTGTGTAATATTTTATATGTGCATTCTGCTCTTTTTTTCCAGCAGTTCATCCACTGTTTCTTTATACATTTCATCGGGCACACAGCAATCAACCGGGCACACAGCAGCACATTGCGGCTCTTCGTGAAAGCCCTGGCACTCGGTGCATTTGTTAGGTGCTATATAATAAATGTCGGCGCTCAAAGGCGCATTACGCTGGTCGGCATCTATTTCAGTTCCGTCCATTAATTTAAACATTCCCTTAATTGTTGTTCCGTCTGATACGGCCCATTCAACACCGCCTTCATAAATAGCATTGTTAGGGCATTCCGGTTCGCATGCACCGCAGTTAATACATTCTTCTGTGATTTTAATGGCCATAGCTGATTTTTGATTTTATTACCCTTAGCAATCGGGATTAGTTTTAATACTTTTACAATTCAAATGTAAGGATAACAAAATGAAATTACAAAATCGGATTAGGCTTTTATTGGAATTAAAAAATTACCTTAATCAAAACCCCGAAAGCTGGCAATTGACGAAAGAAAAAGCCAGCCAGAAAAATGGCTGGTTTACCCCCGAATTTATTGATGTAGCATTGCAAAATATATGCAATCAATTTTTGCAGGAAGATAAATTAAACCACTGGGCAGCTCATTATCACCTGGATGATAATGTTGGTGGAAAAAATATCGGGATAGTAATGGCAGGCAATATTCCACTGGTGGGATTTCATGATTTTTTGACAGTTTTCATCAGCGGCCACAATCAAACCATCAAGCTTTCGTCTAAAGACGATGTATTGCTGAAACATCTTGCCGAAAAAATAATCAGTTGGGATGAAAACGCCGCCTCCCTGATTTCATTTGCCGAAATGCTCAAAGGCTGCGATGCTTACATAGCCACCGGCAGCAATAATTCTGCAAGATATTTTGAACAGTATTTTGCCAAATACCCCAGCATCATCCGGCGCAACCGTACTTCAGTAGCTATATTAACCGGTAATGAAACAGCAGAAGAATTAGATAAGCTGGCCGATGATGTGCATTTGTATTTCGGGCTTGGTTGCCGCAATGTCACTAAGATTTTTGTTCCCTCAGCATATGATTTTGTCCCGTTGCTGAGAACTTTTGACAAGTATAAATATTTTGCTGATCATCATAAATACAAAAATAATTATGATTATCAATTATCGCTGGCGCTGCTCAATAACATTTATTACATGACCAACGAAAGTATTTTATTGATTGAAAACGAATCGGTATTCTCTCCCATCAGCCAGTTGAATTATAGTTTTTATAAAGAAGAAAACAAACTGGCAGCAATGCTAAAAGAAAACCCGGACATTCAATGCATCGTAGGTAATGCATACACAACATTTGGGCAGGCGCAAACCCCTGGTCTTTTTGATTATGCCGATGGGATAGATACGATGCAGTTTTTATTAACTTTGTAATATCTACGAAAGCCTTCCTAATTTAATGTTAAACATGTCAGCAGGTAAATATCATTTTGTCAGGGCTTCGTTATTTTGTGTCAGAAAGATTCGCATTTTAAAACACTGGTTTAGTGTTTGATAAAGAAAAACTTATTCTGAAATTTATAACACCTTAAATAAAAATTAAAGAAGATGAAACTGAAACAAGTATTATTCACAGCAGCTATCAGCGCCATCACCGCCCTGGGAGTTATTTGGGGCTATGGTAAGTTTATTAAACCGAATAATTCTTATGCCGGCCAGCAAGAGGGAGTTGTTCCGTCCAATTACAAATATGCCGGCTTGTTTGATGGCAACACACCTCCGGGAGCAGTTGACTTTACCGCACCCGCCGCAGCAGCAACACCGGCTGTAGTGCACATTAAAACAAAGACAAACGCAAAACAAGTAAACAATAACCTGCCAAAAACAAACCGGCCCAATAATCCCTTCAGCGATTTTTTCGACAACGATATGTTTGAGCAATTGTTTGGCCAGCGCAATAATATTATCCCCGAACAAAGGGCTTCGGGCTCAGGAGTTATCATCAGCGATGATGGCTATATTGTAACCAACAACCACGTGGTGCAAAGCGCCGATGAAATAAATGTTACCCTCAGCAATAAAAAATCGTACAAGGCAAAACTGATTGGTGCCGACCCTACTTACGATTTAGCTGTTATTAAAATAGAAGCTGCTGCACTGCCATTTTTATTGTACGGCAATTCCGACGATGCAAAAATTGGCCAATGGGTGCTGGCTATTGGCTATCCTTTAAATTTAGAAACTACTGTTACGGCGGGTATCATAAGTGCCAAAGCAAGAAGCCTTGGCCTTAATAAAGATAAAACAGGCAAAGCCGGCACAGGGGTAGAATCATTTATTCAAACCGATGCTGCCGTAAACATGGGCAACAGCGGCGGCGCCCTTATTAATACCGATGGCAAACTAATTGGTGTTAACTCAGCCATTGCATCGCCTACGGGTTATTACAGTGGCTACTCTTATGCAATACCTGTAAACATTGTAAAAAAAGTGGTGGATGATTTAATTAAGTATGGCAATGTACAAAGAGGATATTTAGGTGTTACTACGGCCAACACCGGCGACATACCGGAAGATGAAATAAAAAAATCGGGATTGAATTTTACCGGCGATGGCCTGGTAATAACTTCGATAATGACTGGCAGCGCTGCAGTAGAAGCCGGATTAAAAAGAGGGGACATCATAAAAAAAGTAAATGGTGTAGAAGTTACTTCCGGATCGGAACTGCAGGAAAACGTAACCAAATTAAAACCCGGCGATAAAGTAACTGTGCTTTACAGCCGTGGCGGAAAGGAATACACAACAATTGCAACTTTAAAAAACAAAGCAGGCAATTTTGATTTGGTAAAAGAAGATGCCATTATTGAAAGCCTTGGCGCCGACCTTGCAACACTCGACAGCAAAAAAGCAAAAGAATACGGCGTAGCAGGCGGAGTGGTAGTTAAAAAAATAAACGAAGGTGCTTTTAACGACCAGACAAGAATGAAACCCGGGTTTGTTATTTTAAAAATAAACGATGCCGATGTAAAATCTGTTGAGGATTTAAAAACTGCAATCGGCAGTTCAAAGAATATTACAGTAAGTGGTTTTTATCCCGGTTACGAAGGGATGTATGAATATCCGCTTAGTTTGGGCGATGATTAATGATTTCTTGGTAAAATAATAAAATGCCCCGGAGTTAATTCGGGGTTTTTTTATTTCTTTTCAAACACTAAAAATTCCCACGGCAGCATTTCAAAAGAATTTTGATTACTGAAATCAGTTATCGTTTCATTAAACACATCTTTAAAATTTCCCTCTAACTTTTTGTCAGCTAAAATAAAGTTAGCGGCTTCTCTGCCCAAATTCAATATCACCAGTACTTCGTCGCCCCCATTCTTTCGCAGGTATGCTATCACATTTGCATTATTTGTAGTAAGCCAGTAAGTATGCACTGCATTATCTCCGGTTCTTAAAGCAGGGTTATTCTTTTTAAGTGTTAAAAGTGTTTTATAAAAATCATGCAGTTCGTAACTGCTGTTCCAGTCAATACTGTCTTTCTCAAAAAAAAGCAGCCTCTTTTTATTCGGTAATTCCTGTCCGCTATAAACAAGCGGCATACCGTTCCAGGTGGCGCAAAAAACTGCAAATGCTTTTGCCCCATCACCCATTCTTTCATATTCGCTGCCGCTGTGAGAGTTTTCATCGTGGTTGCTGGTAAAATAAATACGTATTCCTTCAGATAACATGGCCGAATCATATTTATGTAAAACATTAAACAGGTCATTTATTCCGGCTTCGTTTTTCCAGTAGGCTTCCATCTTGTGCAAAAACTCCCAGGTTAAAATAGCATCAAAAACCTGCAGGTAACTGGCTTCTTCTGTTTCTGCCATCCAGAACAATTGTTTTGTTTCATCAAGTTCCTCCCTCGCTGCCTTCCAAAACTCAAGCGGTACAAGGTGGGCCATATCGCAGCGGAAGCCATCAATATCAAATTCAGTTATCCAGTAACGCATCGCTTCAATCATTGCTTTCCACAAATCCCTGTTATCATAATTCAAATGAATCACATCCTCCCAGTCGGGAAATGGCGGCCTGAAATTACCTGCATCATCTCTGCTAAAAAATTCCGGATGCGATACTGTCCACACATTATCCCAGGATGTATGATTGGCTACCCAGTCAAGTATTACTTTAAAACCAAGTGCATGCGCCTGCTGCATAAAAATGCTGAAATCTTCCTTTGTTCCGTAATCATTGCTCACGGCAGTGTAATTCATGATAGAATAATAACTGCCCATTGTCCCTTTTCGTTTTAAAATGCCAATCGGGTAAATGGGCATCAGCCAAAGCGTTTCCACTCCCATATCTTTCAGCCGGGGCAATTCATTTACAAAAGCAATAAAACTTCCTTCAGCAGTATATTGCCGCAGGTTTACTTCGTAAATATTGGTGCTTTGTATCCAGTTTGCCCTTTGCATCTTTAACAGTTATTATTAAGGCCAAATGTAAGATGCTAATGTAACATTATTTCAAATCGTCTTCAACATTGTACCTTTGCCATTGTTATAAACCACAGATGAAACAGTTTAATGTACCTATAATTTACCGCAGCCCTTTAATTGCAGCTATTAAAAATAAAAGGAAGCAGGAAGATAAAATGAAAAAGGATTTCAGTCCTGCCCTGCTCGATTTTGGTCCGTTGCAAATTTACCTTGCCCGTCATTTTGGTTTTTGTTATGGTGTAGAAAATGCCATTGACATTGCTTTTAAAACCATCGAAGAAAATCCAGGTAAACGTATTTTTTTATTAAGTGAAATGATTCATAATCCCCAGGTAAATTTTGATTTGCAACAACGTGGCGTACAATTTTTACAGGATACTTATGGCAGGCAATTAGTACCGTTTGAAACAATCAGCAAAGAAGATGTAGTAATCATTCCTGCTTTTGGAACTACACTTGCCATTGAAGAAAAATTAAATGCAATGGGCATTCCTACCCAGCAATATAATACCACCTGTCCCTTTGTAGAAAAAGTATGGAACCGCAGTGAACAGATTGCAAAGAAAAATTACACAGTAGTTGTGCATGGCAAGCCCACACATGAAGAAACAAGGGCTACATTTTCTCATGCCGCATCGCAAACAGCAACAGTGGTGGTAAATGATATGCAGGAAGCAATTGAGCTGGGTAAATACATCTCTGGCGAAAAAACTACAGCAGCATTTTATACAGCATTTAATGGAAGATATTCAGAAGGATTTAATGCAGAAAAAGATTTAGAACGCATTGGTGTGGTAAACCAAACTACCATGCTGGCAAGCGATACACAGGCAATAGCAGACTTTTTAAAAGAAGTGATGAGCAAGAAATATGATTTAACAGAAGATAATATTGAAGAACACTTTGCCGATACCAGGGATACATTGTGCTATGCCACCAATGATAACCAGGGTGCTGTATATGGTTTGCTGGAAACAGAAGCCGACCTGGCAATTGTGGTGGGTGGATATAACAGCAGCAATACTTCTCACCTTGTGGAGCTTTGCGAAGAAAAGCTGCGTACTTATTTTATAAGCTCCGAAGAAAAAATTACATCAAAGAATGAAATACTGCATTTCAATTTCCATTCTAAAACCGAAATAACCACCCACAATTTTCTGCCTGAAAAAGCGACAGTAAAAATCCTCATCACCAGCGGCGCCAGTTGCCCCGATGCATTGGTGGAAGGAGTGATTGCAAAATTAGCAAGCTTCTTTCCTGCCGAAAAAACAATGGAAGAAATGCTGCAGAGTTTTCAATAAAATTATTGCTTCACCAATTTTGTTTTCATACTGCGGTGGTCGGCCAGCACTTCCAGGTAATAAATACCACCAGGCAATTCATCCACATTGCGTACGGTAACATTGTTTTCACCTTTTACAAGGTCGGCTGGCTGGTTACGTACAACATTTCCAGCATTGTCAATCAGCCTTATGTTTATTCTCTCAGGAATTTCGCAGCTTATTTTTACCTGCACTTTCTTGCTGAATGGATTTGGATATACCACCAGCACACTAATGCCTTTTACTTCTACACTGATAGTAATCACTTTGCTGTAAGTATAGTTACCATCTTTATCAATCATTGCCAGTCGGTAAAAGTTTGAACCCTTTTCAACCAGGATGTCCATAAATGAATACTTTATATTCTGGCTGCTGTTGCCAGTAGCCATTACCCTTCCAATCTGCCTGAAGTCGGTACCATCGGTACTTCTTTCAATATCAAAATGATCCATATTTATTTCGGTAAACGTTGTCCATTTCAGTTGAATAAATCCATTGTTATAAGCTCCGTTAAACTGGTCAATGGTTAATGGCAAAACAATGCCGGGTGCACTTTTAATACCGCCATCAATATCATCCCTGTAAGAACCAGCATGCAGTTCAAAAGGCTTTGTACGTCCTGTAATTTGATCCAACTTGCTGTTAAGCGTTGGATACAGGCTGTCGCTCATCTGGTCTGCATACGCATTGTTGGGCGGGATATTATAAAAGCCTTCAACAAAAAATTTATTGCCCGAAGCAGGCACCGGAATGCTGTCGAATAAATAATGCCCTGTGCTGTCGGTATATCTTGTGGCAATCATATTAAGAGAAGAATCGTAGAGCATTACCATAACGTTTGGCACACCAGGCTCCAATTTATCCTGCAGCCCATTTTTATTTTCATCTACCCAAACATAATCACCTACCGAAGCAATTTCCAGTTTTGAAGTGACAGTATGCTGAATGTTGCTCTTTAAAATATTACCAGTTATTGTTGTATTTTTTTCGGTTGAAGAATCAGTCACAGGTTGTGCAGCCTGTATTTTTTCGTTATTGATTAATTTGGTAAAATCAGCAGCAGTAACATTACTCACCGTTGCCGACCATTGCCAGTCAACTGCCAGCCCTTCTTTATTTGATCCGAAATAACCATTCCAACTTATTGTTTTTGCAGTGTCATAAAAACCCGAAGCCGGCACTTTGTAAGCAAGGCCCGAAAGAAAAATGGGGCCTGCATAATGCAATGGCGCTTTTATAACAAATGATTTGGAAGAATAATCGTAAGAATAAGTAACAGCAGTTGCTGTATCGGAAAATAATATTTGAGAATTGGGAACAGCTAAAGTGTAATCAACAGATTTATCAGAAAACTTTATTTCGGATTTCTTTAAATAAACAACGGTTTGGGAAACAGCCAGTGTATCGGCAATATTGATACTGCAGCTAAACAAAATGAAGCTGCCTTCACTTACAGTGCTGCCGGTCCAATCCAGCTGGATTGAATCTTTTTGGCCCGGGTTATTTTGAGCAAACAAATTTTGTGAGCAGATAAACAGCAAAAAAAAGCCGAGTATCATTACTTCAATTTTGTTTTTCAATAAATCAGGAGCCCGTTTTTCTTGTGGTGTAAACATTTCCCTCATATTGTTTCTTTCAGGGTTAATAATTTCCTGTTACCAGGATTATTTTTAGCTGATGGTTTTTCAATTGAAGGATATTGGAAATCTTGTTATTCTTTTTTAATCATTGCTGTAATTCTTATTTCCGTTCTGTAATTTTTTGCTTTTCTGTGGTTATAAATTTTATTAAAGCCGACGAAAAATGTAAGAAACATTTTTCGCCGGTTAGTTATTTTTTAATTCTTTGTTATAATTATTTTTCCCTGGGTTACTGTTCCGTCGGCTGCTGTTACCCTGGCTACATATATACCCGGTTGCATACTCTGAACATTTAATTTAACCTGGCTTCCGGTAATTGGCTGGCTCTTTACTACTTCTTTGCCTGCAAAATCATACACTGCAACTGTGTTATTTTTAAAGTTGGTTAAATTGCTCAGGCTGATAGTAACAGATTCGTATGCAGGGTTAGGGTAAATATCCATTCCTGTTTTGTTTACATCGAAATTAACAACCACTACCTGCGAATAAGTAATGTGCCCGTCAAGTTCTACTTCAGCAAGACGGTAAAAATTCTTACCTTTTAAAGGTGCAAAATCTTTAGCCGAATAAGCCTGTTCTGTATAGCTGTATCCATGAGCAGCAACTTTTGCTATCTCTGTAAAGTTTACGCCATCACCCGACCTTTCTACACTAAATTCTTTGCTGTTTATTTCAGTAGCTGTTGACCAGCTCAGTAAAGCCTGTTTGTCATTTACCTTTTTAGCTGCAAAATAATTGAGCTTTACCGCCAGCACAGCGCCTCCGCCAACGCAGGCCGGTGTTAAGGCAGGCGTAAGGAAAGCATTCAGGAACATTCTTTGCCCGTTTAATCTTTCTTCGGCTGTTCCATCAAGATTATGATTACCCAGAAAATAAACCATCCCACCGGTACCGTTTCGCATTTTTGCTCCTGTAGCACCGTAATACGATGAAGTGCCCGCTGTATTACCCTGTATTATCGGGAAGAAATTATTTTGAGGAGTGCTTCCTGCAGAAAAGCTCCATGTTTGTGTATTACCACCTACATTCGGATCATATATGCCATCAAACTGGCTATAAGACAAATCATTGTTTACATAACCAACAAGGCTTCCGATATTGTTATTAGTATTATCTATTCCAGCAGTGCTTTGATAATGCCCTGTTGCCCAGTCTTCATAAGAAGTAATGGCATGGCATTCTGCCAGGAAATTACCACCAAGCGTTACAAAACTTTTAATGCTGTCTATAAATGATCCCTGCTGGCCATTGTGAGGCTCAGATGCAAAAGTATAGCAGCCAGAAGTTAGCCCCGTAGCAGAACCTAACACCGTATAATTTGCAACAGGTACTGCTGCATTTTGGTAATAATTAGTATGAATAGAAGCATTGCCCCCATCGTCCAGAACAGCAGCTTTTGGTTTTCTGCCAATCATATCATAGCGGATATCTACTGTTGTAGCAGCATTTGTACGGTAAACATTTACACGGGTGCTTGCAGACTGAGCAGCATTAAAACTGTTAATAATAGCTCCAACACCAGCAGTGTCGGTAGGATAAATAATAAACGGCCCTGCTTTAAAATTCGTTAAACCACCTGGTAAGTAAGTAGGATACAACCTGTCGGCAGTAACAGAAATATCAGTACCACCTTTAGTCTTGCCTGCACTTATTATCCAGCGTACTCTTTTATTGGCGTTCATTAAAGTTACTACCAGGCCATAAGCTTTCAGGTTAAAATATCCTGGTGTTGCCTGTGTGGCATTATCCATTGCAATAACCAATGTACCGGCAGGTGCAGACCAGATATTAGCATCAGGATTGGGTAAATCGGTGTTTTGCGCCTTTACACTCATGGTTGCTGCAAAAAGGAACACAACCGTAAAAGCGATGAGCCTGCAATTAACAGTAATAAAATTACTGATTGTCTTTTTTTGCTGTTGGGTAAAATTTGTTTTCATAAAGTTTAATTTTCAGAGTTCGTCTTCCTGTTTCCAGGATTTATTTTTTTTTAAAGGATACAGCTTTGCATTTTTATAATAAAAAAAGTAAAAAATAAAACTTAACCGATGGAGTATTTCCAAATGGATAGTTTAATTATTTACCAAAAATTATTTCAATGATTTTGACAGAATGGTAGAGAATACTTTTATTGAAGTAAAAACAACCTTGTCAATTAAAGGGAGAAATCACGTGTGAGACAGTAAAATTACGGTGTTAGGGAACACAAATATATGGAAACAGCCTTTGTATTTCCAAACATTTTAGAATATTTTTTTAAAAAAAGTTGATTTTAAAATTTAAATCGCTAATTATCAATGTTTTGTGTTAAAAATATTTTTTAGTAAATAAACAAAAAGAGCCCCCGGTTAAGGCGGGGGCATCTTTTATTTGTGCTTGGTTATCTATTATTCTTAAAAATTCCCTTCTTTAATGAGCTTTTGAGAAACCAAAATATCTCCTGCTTTCACTTCAATCATATAAACACCAGATGCCAAAGTTTTAAGTTCATCTATTACAAACAAACTTGTTCCCTTAGGTATAAGTTTTTGCTGAGCGTAAACAAGTTTTCCAATATTATCAAAAATCCGCACACTCAACTCTTCAGCCTTTTCAGTACTTACAGATATGTTTACCTTACTGCTAAATGGATTTGGATAAATACCTGTAATGGTTATTCCCTTAATATTTACAGTAATCAATACTATATTAGTAAAGGTAAACGTACCGTTTTTGTCAACCATTTTTAGCCTGTAATAATTAAATCCGCTGGCAATCAGGTTGTCGAAATAAGCATAGTCAATAGCCACACTACTGTTGCCTTTTGCATTTACCCTGCCAAGCGAAACAAAGCTGGCTCCATCCTGGCTACGCTGTACTTCATAATAGTTGGCATTAATTTCTGTTACTGATGTCCATGTTAACTTGCCTTTGCCATTTTCATAAATACCTTTTAGATTAATTATAGTAACAGGCAAAACACAACCCGGGCTGCCTGGAATACAGCCATTGGTATTAAGTATCAATCCCCCATCTATATCAAGCCTAGTTTGGCCAGGGAACAAAACAAAAGCATCCGTTCTGCCCGAACCCGGGTTAATATCACTGTTTGTTTCTGTGGTAGTGCCCGGAGCATTTTTAATAGTAAAGCCCTGAGTGGAAGATGGTAAATCGCTAACACCAACAGTAAATGAAGAGCCGCCCGGATTTACGGGTATATTATTAATGAAATATCTGCCATTTCCGTCTGTTACAGCAGTGGCTATAACTATACTGCCAGCATCATATAATTTTACTGTAACGCCAGGTACACCAGCTTCGCCTGCATCCTGACGACCATTTATGTTCACATCATACCAAACAAAATCGCCAACATTTGCAAAAAGCGATACCAATCCTGCGTCAATATCATTTCTTACTTCTCCCCCTATAAGTGTAAATTCATCTGTTTTACCAGTAATGCCATTTACATCACTGTTATTAGAAGCGATGCTTCCTGCCGCATTTTTGGTTGTAAAGCTTGAATTAATTGGGATATTGCTAAACCCTATTACATAAGTACCAGGATTAAGATTACTGAACATATAAAAACCATTACCATCGGTAACTGCAGATGTTATGGCTAATCCATTGTTATTATAAAGTGTAACAGTAATACCTGCAATTGGCTTTTCTGTCAAATCCTGGATACCATTTCCGTTCACATCATTCCAAACATAATCTCCTACAGCAGCTTTTGATGTGGAAACAATTCCCATATCCCAGGTAATGTCTGTTGTGTTGGCAACTACTGTTATAGATGATGTTTTATTGGTTGCAGGATTTACGTCGCTGTTGTTGGCAGCCGTACTTCCCGCTGCATTTTGAATAGTAGGTACATAACCTGCCGGAAGATTCATAAATCCAAGTGTATAAGTACCTGCATCTAAATCGGTAAAGAGATAATTTCCTTTTGCATCGGTAGAAGCTGTTTTTACAACAGCACCTCCTGAGTTATAAAGGCTGATGCTGATTCCTGCGGCTCCGGGTTCACCGGCATCCTGAATGCCATTGTTATTAAAGTCGTACCAAACCAAATCTCCTAAAGCAGATTTTGGCGTTGTTGCTTTTACACCGGCATCTATACTCAGGTTAACTTCACCGGAGGCCAACAGAATAACAGGTGTTTTACCCGTTACTGTATTCGGATCGCTGTCTTTTTCCCTGTCAGTTCCTGCATTTGGAACACCAAAGACATAGCCTGAAGGAAGACCGCTAAAACCTACTACATAATTACCTGCATCAAGTTTTGTAAAGATGTAATTACCAAATCCATCTGTGGTTGTGGTAGCAATAACTGTAGTTCCGTCGCCAGCATATAATGTTACTGTAACACCCACTACACCGGGCTCACCAGCATCCTGTATACCGTTGCTATTGATATCGTTCCAAACCCTGTCGCCGATACTGCCTTTGCTGTTTCTTACATTAGGTTCTGGCTTAAGCCCTGCGTCCACAGTTCTGTCAATGGTACCGTTTGAAGAAATAGTATAAGTTCCGGTTCTGCCGTTGCTGGCATCCACATCGTTGTCAATTGCATCATCAATGCTCTGGTCTTTAGAAGAAAAAAGAAAGCCATCGGGTAAATTAGTAAAGCCGAGTATGTAACTACCTATTGCCAGATCGGTAAACATATAGTAACCATTGGCATTTGACGTTGTTGTTTTAAGCACAGCGCCACTTGCTGCATCATATAAAACAGCAGTAACGCCGGGAACTCCTGCTTCACCTGCATCCTGTATGCCGTTTTTATTCATATCGTACCAAACAAAATCACCCAATGCGCTGTTGCCAGATAAATTAGGATTACGCAATCCAGCATCAACTGTTACCCTTGTTTCATCATTGGTCAGTGGGAAACTTGCAGTGGTGCCAATTCCATTTGCGCCTGAAACATCACTGTCTATTTGATAATTAGCCGAACCGCCAACATTGGCTGCTACCAATACATATCCGGCAGGATAACCTGAGAATTTAACAAAGTAAGATATTCCTGGCGTAACATTGTTAAACATATAAATACCAAAAACATCAGTAGTTTGAGTAGCTACTAAAACACCTGCGCTGGTATATAATTGAACAAGCACTCCTGGCACTCCTGGCTCATTATTATCCTGCAGCCCGTTATTATTTAAATCATTCCACACTTTATCACCTACAGCAGCTACTGTAGTTGTTGTTACATGCAACCCTCCGTCAAAAGTTAGGTTGGCGGTACCTGCAACAACAGTAAAGCTGGCTGTTTTGAAAGTTAAGGGGTCAAAGTCACTGTCTTTAGCATCATCACTAACAATATCTGCAGGTGATAAAATATAACCAACCGGTTGTGTTAAACCTAAAGTATAAGAACCTGAAACCAGATCTGTAAACTGATAAAAGCCCTTATTATCTGTAATAGTTGAACGGATAACAGCGCCAAGACTATTATACAATGTTACTGTTACACCAGCAATACCTGGTTCGCCAGCATCCTGAAATCCATTTTGATTAAGATCATTCCAAATAAAGTCACCAATTTTTGCAGAAGTTGCATAATAAATTCCTGCATCAATATCAGTCCTGTCTTTTGCAGCAGATGTTAATGTAACATTTGAAGTTCTGCCAGTAAGTGCTGATGGATCGCTGTCAACTGCACCATTTGCTCCCTGCGACTGCGGACTAAAAACATATTGGGGTGGTAAGCTGAAACGAACCTGATAATTTGTACCGCCTGTAGCTGCCTGCAAATTACTGAACAAATATTTTCCATAAGCGTCGGTAACTGTTGTGGCCAGAAGGGTATTACTTGCATCGTACAAACTAATTGTCACGCCAGATACTCCCACTTCGCCGTCATCCTGCAAACCGTTTTTATTTATATCATTCCATACAAAATCTCCAATTGAACCATTATTTACTATTGTGCTCAATGCAAAGTCAACAGTTAAATTACCATTATTGCCGTCGCCATCAGTTGTAGGTTCCTGGCCGCAAGATAATGTCAGTGCATTGCTTCTTACTTCACCTGCAACTGAAGTATTTGTTCCGTTGTTGTCATTATCTGTATCATTGTCCGGATCACCTCCATTAGTAATTACCGGCGAAAATCCGGCAGGAATCGTTACACCTACAATGTAATTGTTTGGTACAAGGTTAGTGAAATTATAAACACCATTTACATCAGTAGTTGTTGTTGCCACTGCCGCACCATCAGCAATATTGTCGTTATTTGCGTCAATATAGAGCTTTACTGTTGCTCCGTTAATGCCTGCCTCTCCAATTTCTTTCTGCCCATTATTATTAATATCATTCCAAACATTATTTCCTAAATTAAGCCCTGAAATTACTACAGTAACACATGATTCTCCGCAGTCTCCACCAGCTTTATTTTGATCGCCATCATGTACCATGAACTGGAAAAGGTAAGTTCCGGGAGCAAGGTTTAGCTCATCAATATTCCATACTACCTCTGCGCCATAACCCTCATCATCCAAACTTGCAAATCCCCCCGGTGGTGTATCAGGAACTCCTGTCCAATGATTTTTTACCGGATCTGCATCAGGTGTTATTGAAATTGTTACTGGATTCCTTGTACTGTCAATGAATTTTGTAGCTCCTTTCCATGTTCCACAAACTTTATGCGGAGGAATTCCTAATCCGCCCTGCTGCCAGGTACCACTTCTGCTGAAGGGATCGTTGGTAACATTAGTAATAAACAAAGCAGGAAACATTGGCCTTCCGCCGCCTGCGGCAACATCAACACCAGCCTGGGCACCACTTTGGATAGTGGAACCTACCAAAGGATGGTCAACACAACCCGGAGTTGTGGGAGTGGCTGTAATTGGGTAGTTTGTAGTAGTTGTTCCAGTTGCGGTTTTAATACTAACAGAACGAACACCCAATGTCATGGCGTGTTCATCGTTATACCACATTTTAATGGATTGAGCACCACATAAACTTGAATTACCGCCAGCTACGGGAGAAAATGCCCGTAAAACTTCACTTTCATTAAAAATGACGGCCGACCTTGGGAGGTTGCTGTTATCGGGATAGCCGCAGTTTGATGTCTGGGCATTTAATGAAGAAAAATTTCCAGCAAGAAAAACAAGGAAGAAGGCTGAAATAATTTTTGAATAAAATTGAAATTTCATTTCTGTACGTTTAAATAATTATAATTATGATACCTGCTTTGGTAATTATACGGGTTAAATAAACAAGCATTGCTGCAAGCTTAATAAAATGCAGGTGTTAACAGGCGGTGCTGGAATTTGTGAATAGGATAATTTGAATACAGTAATGAAAAGTATCTGATTTTTAATAAGAAAGGTACAAGACCATGCTTAAAAACCATCGTACTTAAACAACTGAAAAAACAGACTTTTTTTGGGGGTCATCTGTGGCTTTTCTTGGAATAGAATTCCTTTTGTAGAAAAAAAGTTTGAGGTAAAAACTTTCTTTATAAAATCAAAAGTATATTTTGTTTTTATAAAATCCAAATTTTATTTCATTATTTTTTCTTTAGCCAGTTTTAAAACAATAGCAAATTGTTCATCCATGCTCATATTGGTATTATCCAGTTCAATGGCGTCAAGGGCTTTGCGTAAAGGGCTCACCTGCCGGTGGCTGTCAATATAATCCCTCATTTCAAGGTTGGCTTTTACTTCCTCTATAGTGATATTGGGATTTTTTTCAAACAGCTCTTTGTATCTTCTGTGAACCCTTACGGCAATATCAGCCGTCATGAATATTTTTAAGGCTGCATCCGGAAAAACTGTTGTGCCAATATCTCTTCCATCCATGACAATCCCTTTTTTCTTTCCCATTTGCCGCTGCTGGGCAACTGCAAAAGTTCTTACTTCATTAATAGCAGCCACATCGCTTACCTTTTCCGCAATTACCAAATCCCTGATGATATACTCCACATTTTCATCATTTAAAAATATTTCAGATTGCTGCAATTTATTGTTGTAGTGGCATTCTATATGAATATTATGCAGTGCTTCTTCAACTTCTGCCGTATCGGTCCAGTCGGTATGATGACGTAAAAAATAAAGTGTTATAGCCCTGTACATAGCCCCGCTATCTATATAAACATAACCCAGTTTGGTTGCCAGTTGTTTTGCCAGTGTACTTTTGCCACAGCTTGACCACCCATCAATTGTGATGATTATTTTTTTCATACAAACACAAAAATGGTTTAAAAAGGCGGATATAAAAAATAAGCGCTTTTTTAAACCAAATAAGATGTGTACAATATAATAAACTTAGTAAATAAGGCTGATTAAGGAAAAAATACAAGTGGCTGCAAAATCATTTTAGTAAACAGCATTTTTTCTTAATTAAAAATAAAGAATTTTTCAGCCACTGTTTCTTTATCAGTAGTTATAACTGCTGAATACATACCTCCTGCAAATTTGTCAAGTTCATTAACCCAAAGGCTGTTTTCACCGGCAGTTAAAGTTAGTTTTTTACTATAAACTGTTTTTCCGTCTGAACTGACCAGGCTTAAAGTTGCAGTTGTTGTCTTTTTTACAAAAAGGTTTACACTGATATAACTTCTTGCAAGGCTTGGTTTAATGGTTGGCCTGGTAATATTGGCACTGCCTTTTCGTAACAGCATTATCTGGCTGAGTTTTTCTTTACCATCAGCCATTAACAGCCTGATGCGGTAATATAAATTATCGCTTTGCAAAGCATTTACTGATGCATCATCGTAGTTATGTATGCCGGCACTTTGGCTGGTAACAGGCACTGAACCAATTACAGAAAAGTTCCTTCCATCTTCACTTCTTTCAATATTATATTTATGACCATTTGTTTCATCCGTTACTTCCCAGTAAAGCTTTGCTTTTGCATCTGCATAAGCAATACTGTGCTTAAATAAGTCCAGGGGCAATATTCCCACATTTACAACCACAACAGGCTTGCTGCAAAACACCGTTTTACCACAGGCATTGGTTACAGTAATAGTTACTATACAATTGCCTGAAGATGGCGGAATTGTAAGGTTAGTAGTAGCAGCAGTTGGCGCACTAAATGCAGCGCCCGAACAGGTAGAGGTCCAGCTATAAGTGAAAGGTGTGCCGGTGCCAGAAACTGTAACAGTCAGCGTTTGCGTATTTCCTGAATAAATGGTATCTGGAATATTACATGAATTGATAGATAAAGAACGGTTTTGCATGAGGGGCGCCAAAAAACTAAAGTTAAAAAAAATCCTTTCTGCCGCAATATTTGATGCATTATTCCCACTTACATCATGCCCCGATTCGTATGCAACATATCCTGCATTATAATCATTAAATGCAGGGCCAAAAATCAACGCTGCAGCTTTGCCGGGTGAAAGGGCCGGAACGTTTTGTTGTGTAGGATCATAAACACCTACCTGTACTTTTGACCGCCAGGCACTTGCTAAAGAAGGCAAATAAATTCTTTCGCTGCCGTTAGTGGTAGCTGCATCAATGGTACCCATAAACTGCATAATCGGATTCGAAGGAAAACTATCATTTATATAAGGAGTGCTGCCGTCGTTGTGGCTGCCATAAGGTACAAGGCCATTGGTACTCAAAAAATTCATTTTTTGCCAACTGATGGATGGATTTACGAGATTTTCAAAAACACTTACTGCATGGCAGCCTCCCCAAAACCATCCCTGGCAGCCATTGGTACTGTCCGTACTTTTTACCCAACTGTAAATACGGCTGTGTGTAGCCCATGTTGGGTCGGCGTGTGGCATTACAAATAAATTATCGCAACTGTTAAGTAAGGTATTACTTTTTGTGCTGTAGGCTGAAGAAGGTATTCCTGCATCAGCCATAAAACCTGTAGGGATGTTTGGATTATCCTGGTCAATTACCCATACCGGAGCACTATTCATTTCTTTAAATACCGGAAGGTTTCCGGCAGTTGTTGTTGTTCTTACTGTAACACCCTGGCTAACCCAATTGCTGATAAGTGTATTTACAGCCGAAGTAAGATAGCCTGCCTTAATAATAAACGGGCCGCCTTTATAAGTGATACCATCTTGTATAAAATCGGTACCGTCTTTTGTTTTTGAAGAATTAATGGCCCATAAAACTGGTACATTATAGTTTTTAATAAGCTCATAAACCAGCCCATAAGGCTTTAAGCCCCGGGCCTGAGTTTGAGGCGTAATTCCCATATCAATTATTTTGGAACCTGCAGGAATTAATTGCGTGCCCCAGGAAGTTGGAATCTGGGAATAGCTATTAGTATTTATAAAAAATAGCAACAGTATTACAATAAGTGTAGTAAATGTTGTTTTCATCTTAGGATTGTTGAATAAAATACACCGAAACCTTGTTAAAAACGTTTTTATTATCTTTTTAGTATAAGAACTTATAGTATTTATACTTAGAAATTTTTCTAATTAAAATTAGATTCACTTTACAAATGCCCGGTATTTTTCTTTAACCCATAAAAAACAATCCGAAAAAAAGGACTTTACAAAAAAAGCTGCCTTTTACAGCAGCTTTTAAATAATTCAAACAAGTTCATTTATTCCTTGATAAGTTTAATTACAAACTGGTCATTATTGCGCTGGTTTACAACCTGCAACAGGTAAAGCCCGGCAGCATATTTATTTAGCCCGGATACTGTAACCTGATTGGCTCCCCTGCTTAACTGGTAATTTGCCGTCTGCAGTGTTTTTCCTGCAGCATCTGTAAGCCTTATTTCAATTTTGGCCGCTGCAGTCATATTAAGCGATACCTGTACTTTATCGGTAAAAGGATTTGGCCACACGGTAATACTTCCGCTTTTTACCAACCTTACTACTACCACATTGCTGTAAACAAACTTTCCGTCTTTGTCCACCTGTTTAATCCTGTAGTAAATTAAAGACTGCTGTTGTAGTGATGAAACATCATCAATATAGCGGTAGTTAAGCGGCCCGTTGCTGAAGCCGGCAGCCAATGTAGTATTAACAGTAATAAAATTCCTGTTATCAATACTTCTTTCCACGTCAAAATGATGCGAATTAAATTCGCTTAACGTACTCCAGTTAACAGATACTTTTACATCATTTAACACAGCACTCAATGTTAAACCAGTTACCGGCAGCGGACTTGCCCAGTTAATAAAATAAGTAGCCGGTGTAGGATCCTGTTTACCTGCAACATCTATATATGCATACGTAAATGATGTAGATATTGAACCCGCCGAAGCTGCAGTAAATGTTATGGTGAGCAGGTTGGGGTCATAATTATTTATTAACTGACCTGCCGTAACAAGTACTCCATTGTATTTTAAATCTGTGTTAGCTGGTATGGTAGTAATTCTAACCGATTTACCAGATAATGTGCCGCCACCCGGATAATCTTCAGGGTCGGAACCCATTAATGGTGGCGGATTTGGCCCTGCCCCATTTAGTGTAATTGTCTGGCCTATCAACGGTTGCGGAATTGTAAATGCCAGGTTGTTTGAATTGGGCAACTGCTCTATTCCATAATCAAAATTGATTGTATTGGTAAACCCAAAACTTTGTGCATCTATTACGCCGGGTGTTACTATGGATGTAGTTCCATTCAGGTTTGTACCAATATTTATCCAGCCTGCTGGCAATGAAGCTGCAGGGGCAGGGTTACCAATCGTTCCCTGTGTTGTTGAAAGCACTAATGAGTAAGTAACACTTGGAGTAATATTGGTAAAACTATAACTTCCGTTTGCAGCAACTGCAGCAGTAGCTACCACATTTCCTGCACCATTCACAAGGTTTACATACAAGGTTCCACCGGCATTTGTTTCAGGTTCAGCAGCACCGGGGTCTGCCAAATCTCCGTTGGCATCATCCCAAACTTTACCACTGATGCTGATGCCGGGACCGACTAATAAATGAATCATCGCATCGGCACACAAAGGTTGCGGTGCAATTACGGTAACATCACAAATTGTGTAAGGTACCCTGTCGGGGCCAACATATCCTGCAGGTGGTGTATATAAATAAGTTCCATTTGCATAAAACTGTACCGTGCCGCCCTGCGCTGTTGTAACCGGTGCACCAATTGGTGTAGCAGGGCCAGCAGTATTAATTGTTGTTCCATTTAAAGATACAGGGTCATTATTAGGGTCACTATCATTGTTGATGAAGTTTCCTGCAACTGGCCTGTTAACAGTTGTGTATCCAAAATCATCACCTGCAATTGGAGGATCATTCAACGGCCCGTTAGGATCTTTCAGTACATCAATATGCAATACCGCAGTGGAAGTAGCTCCCAACGCATCGGTAATAGTATATGGTACATTGATTGAACCAACAAAACCAACCAGGGGCGTATAAGTATAAGAACCGTTTGCATTAATGGTTAATGTGCCTGCATTGGCAACTGCATTTCCATTCAAATCAACACCTGCCACTATTCCTGCAACACCCACTGCGCCACCTGAGAAACTTGTAACAGTAAAGGCGTCGTTCTGAGGGTCACGGTCGTTTACAAACAGGCTGCCGCTGACTGCAGCTCCGTAACTTATATTTTCATCATTGTTTGCTATAACTGAATTAATGCCCGTTGTTGGCAACGGATCTACTGTAATAGTAAGATATGCCGTATCGCATTTAGACAGGTTACCATTGTCACATAACTGGTAAGGAACACTCACCGTCCCGGTAAATGATACCGCAGGATCGAAAGTGTAGTTACCAGATGCATCAAATGTAAGCACACCGGCATTGGATACAGGGCTTCCTGTTTTGTCAACACCACTAACCGTTGCTCCGCTACTGATATTTACCAGCGTACTTTGGTTAAGGAAGCTTCCAAAGGTTTGTGTATTATTTTCTTTATCAAAATCATTTGCTAAAACACCACCGCTCACATTCACATCCTGCCATGTACTGTTTTCATCATTAAGGGCATCGGTGGTATTGTTTACACCAACCAAAAGATGAAGGAATGCTTTATTGCAAAGCGGCTGAGGATTCACCACTGTTACATCGCAAATTGTGTAACCAACACTATCAGGCCCAACATAACCAAAAGGTGGAGTGTATTTGTAAGTGCCATTGGCATAGAACTGTACTGTTCCACCCTGCACTGTTGCAACCGGTGCGCCAATTGGCGTTGCCGGGCCACCTGTATTTATCGTTATTCCATTTAATGATACGGGATCATTATTGGGATCGCTGTCATTGGTAATAAATATTGCAGTTACCGGCGTATTAATATTGGTGTAAGCAAAATCATCACCAGGCTGAGGCGGATCATTGGCCGGGCCATTAGCATTTATCAACACATCAATATGCAGCACAGCAGTAGCACATGCCGGCGGCACCACGTTATCACAAATAAAATAGGGCACATCTACCGAACCATGAAAATCAACTGCAGGAGTGAAAGTATATGTTCCATTTGCATTGATAAATAAAGTACCTGCATTGGTTACCGGTGCACCCGAACTTGTAATGCCACCTATTGGAATAGTGAACCCAACTACGCCAATACCATCTGCAGAGCCATTACCATCTGTATCGTACAAATAAGATGTTACAGTAAATGGATTTCCCTGTGGGTCACGGTCGTTGGCAAATAAAGTATTGCTAACTGCTACCCCGCCAAAAGTTCTGTTTTCATCATTATTGGCAATAACACTGTTTGCAATTGCCGGCAAGGGATTAACAGTTATAAGTAAATTGGCTGTATCATAAGCCGTATTAATGTTAGCATCCTTTATAGCATAAGGAACATTCATTACACCAATAAAATTATTTGCTGGTGTAAAAATGTATGTTCCGTTTGCATTGATAGTTAAAGTGCCGGCATTGGCAACTGGTGTCAATGAAGCATCATATCCACTTACAACGTGACTGCCCGAAGTGTAAGCAATACCTCCGATTATAAAACCACTAAATGCAATCGGGTCATCTCCTTCCAAATCAAAATCATTGCTTAAAGTGCCGCCGCTTACCGGGGTATTAACCCAGGTACTGTTTTCATCATTTATTGCTATTACAGTATTTGGAGCTATCACAGTAATTGTTAATTGAGCTGTTGCACACAAGGTTGGTGTGCCAACACAGGTAGCAGGATTCAATACAATATCACATACCTGGTAAGTGAGCACATCGGGGCCGTAATAACCGGGGTTGGGTGTATATTGAATTAAACCATTTGCCAAAACAATGGCTGTGCCATGCAATGGATTTATTGTAATAACAGGATTTGTCAATGAATTACCATCGGGGTCGCTGTCATTATCCAGCACACTGTAATAAAGCGGTGCATCCATGTTGGAGGGGTCTGCTACATCATTGCCGGCCACCGGCGGGTTATTAATAGCAGCTGCAATTGTTATGGTTACTGTTGCAGGCGCAGATGTTGCAGGCATTATACCATTATCTGTTACTGTGTATGTAAATGTAACGATACCCAGGAATCCCATGGCCGGTGTAAATATTACCGAACCATCATTATTGTTTACCAATGTACCTGCAGTAGGGTTACTTAAAGCGCTAAGGTTTGTTACACTTAGTGCATTATTTTCCGGATCGGTATCATTGGCAATTAATTGAATATTTCCTGCCTGGCATGGCAGTCCGGTTTTTGCATCAGGGTTGGCAGTTGGTGTTCTGTTAAGCACTGTTATAGTAACTGTAGCTGTTGCACAATTTTGTGGCGGGCATGTTGGTGCAGGTTCGCAAACCTGGTAAGTTAATACATCGGTTCCGGTAAATCCGGCATTGGGTGTATATACAATCTGGTTGCTGCCATTTACAGTTGCCGTTCCATTTGCTGGTGGCGTTACAATTGTAACTGTAAGTGCAGCACCTTCGGGATCAGTATCATTTAATAATACATTGATGGTTTGCACCGTACCGGAATTTTGACCAATAGGGTTATCATTAACAGCCATCACAGGCGAATTGGTAACCAATACATAAACCCTTACCACATCGCTACCGTTGGCCGT
This sequence comes from Bacteroidota bacterium, assembly GCA_031384415.1. Taxonomy (GTDB): domain Bacteria; phylum Bacteroidota; class Bacteroidia; order Chitinophagales; family Chitinophagaceae; genus Ferruginibacter. The sequence goes on along the minus strand of JANNAM010000098.1, from coordinate 4,418 downwards.
TGTTACTGTGTATTGGAAAGTGGCAACGCCATTAAATGTTGGGTTAGGTGTAAAAGTTACTGTGCCTGCAGCAAGGTTTGCACTTGCTGTTCCCTGTGCTGCAATCGGCGCTGTTGAAATTGTTAATGCAGTTGCCGGCACACTAAATAAATGATCGTTGGCAAGCACATTAAAAGTTACCGGCGTAATGGATGCAGTTGTTGCAGTATCCTGGTTGCCCAATGGTGCCCTTGCAGGAATAGAAGAGCAGGTTGGTGGAACTGACCAGTTAAATGATAATACTGGCCTGTTTGCTGGTGTAGCGTTTTCCCTTGAGCCAAAATCTTTATTTTCATTGGCTGTGGCTTCCGGGTTAAATTTCAACAACATTCCATCGTTTGAATTGGTACCATTTGTCCAGTTTTGAATCATAGAACTTAAAGTACCCCCCGTCCAGGTATAAGTTCCGGCTACCGAAACACTGGTAGTTGCTTCTGCAGTGGCATCAAAATCGCCGCCCTGGGTTGCCCAGGCCACTGGTCCTGTAATTAGCCGGTTAATCCAGCTTGAAATACCTGTGCCTCCGTTTAAAGTTCCTTCATCCCATGAATTTGTAATCCTGTGAATAGAAATATTAAATGGATTGCTGGTTCTTGGGGCAGTACAAACCATTGAAAGTGTTGCCCCCGAAATAGTAGCATTGGAAGCTATTGAAGACAAATCAAACTGCAGCAAACCACGGTAAATTTTTGTACTTTGGCCATCTACTCTTACAAAAGTAGAGATACCAAAATTATCATTGCCCCCCGACTCCTGCCTGATAGAATTGTCTTTCAGTGGATTTTGGGAATATGACCCTGAACTGCCTGGGGCTGTTAGATACGTTCCACCATCACAGGCATCATTGGTTACAGTAACAGTTACTGTTGCAGTTTTTATATAACCCAAAGCATTTACAATACGATAAGTAAAATTATCTGTGCCTGCAAAATCTGCATTGGGTATGTATGTAATTGTGTTATCAGCATTGATGGATACCTTGCCATTGGCAGGGCCGCTGGTAATAGCTGAAACCTTTAATGGCCCCGATACTACTGGCAAGTCATTAGCAAGCACATTGATATTGGCTGCAATATTATCTTCCACGATTGTTACTGCATCGTTGGATGCATTGGGTACATTAGCTACGTTTCCAACTGAAATGGTATAAGTTCCGGTTGCACACAATGGCGATGGTGAAGTATTATCGCAAACTGTGTAAGTAAATACATCTGTGCCTATAAAACCTAAAGCAGATGTATAAGTAATATTTCCTGCAGCATTAAAACTAACAAGCCCTCCATTTACGGAAGTGAATGAACCTGCATTGCCATTTACCAATGTTAAGGTAAGGGGACCACCATCAGCATCTGTATCATTGCTAAGTACATTTTTAGTTACCATACCCGTTCCGCATCCGGGGTCAACGCTTGCAGCGTCATTTACCGGCACAGGCGGATTTGCTGCCTGGATGGTTATAGGAAAAGATTTGAAAGATTTTCTTCCGCAATTATCTGTAACAATACATGTAATAACACAAGTGGTGGTGGTGCCAACAATGGGTACAGTATAAGTTGTTGTTGCAGCAGTTGGGTTCGAAAATCCACCGGCACCGCAGGTACTTGACCACTGGTAATTGAAACTGATACCTGTTAATGGTGTTGTTGCTACCACATTTAAGTTTAATACAGTGCTGCCCGAAACCAACTGGCCACCGGTAATTCCTGTAACAGTAAGTTGCGGCGATTTAGGCGTTATCTGGAAAAAACTAAAATTTAAAAAAGCCCTTTGTGCTGCCACATCATTTACTGAGCCTTTGTTGTGTGAGTGGCCGGCTTCGTACATCACATAACCACGGGCCGGGTTATCAAAACCATGACCATAAACTATGGTGGCTGCTGCATTGCTAAGGTCGGGATTTACTACAGGTACATTTACCTGCGATGGATCGTAAGAAATAATGGTAGTGCCTGGATTCCATTTTGATAAAGCTCCCTGGCGGGGAATATAAATTTGCTCCGAGCCATTAAGCTGAGCAGCATCTGTTACTCCCATGTACTGTGCAACAGGTAAATTTGGTAACCGGTGTGTGTAGGGAATAGAACCATTTGAATGGGTACCCCATAACAATAAACTATTGCTGTTAGCATAATTACCACTTGCGCCAGTAAAGGCAGGGTCTTTAGTTGTTAAAAAATTGGTTTGCTGGCTGCGGTCGGCGGGGTTCACCATATTTTCCAGCGCACTCACCGCATGGCAGGCCGCCCAAATGCTGCCAAGGCAACTCTGGTTCCAGGTTAATAAATTACTATGGGTAGCCCATGTTGGGTCAGCATGTGGCATTACAAAAAAGTCATCACAACAATCTAATGTCTGAGGCGATTTCCAGTTGTAAGCACCGGGAAAAGCAGTATTGGTAATTCCTGCATTTATTAAATATCCTTCGGCAATAGCGCCATTCTGGGAATCAAGGGTCCATTTGGGAAAAGATGTAAGGACATAACTGACATCTACTGTAAGTGGCGAAGTGGTTGTGGTACCAACCACACCCTGGCCTGCCCAAAATGCAATTCGGTTATTTATGGCAACGGTTCTGTATTCAGCTGCAATAATAAAAGTACCGCCTTTATATTGAACGCTGTTATAGGTAAAGTCAACACCATCTTTTACCTTGGTTTGACCGATTACCCAATTAATTGGAACACTGTAATTTCTTATAAGATCATAAATTAATCCATAAGGTTTAAGGCCATTGGCAATTGTATTAGGATTGCTGGCGCCCATATTAACAATGTAGGCACCTGTGGTTAAAGTCTGGACCTGTGAAAATGAATTGACAGAAAGAAAAAGCAGAATTATAAGACCTGAAAACCTTTTACAAAAGGTTGCATAATAATTTCTCATAGAAACTAATTTGGATATTAAGGATAGTTATAAAATCAAAAACTTAAATCAGGAGTTATATCATATGGTTATACATCCGGGCAGCATTATCAGGTTAAAAATACTGCAACCAGTTAAATACCAATGCTGGTATTAAAGCAAAAACGAATTTGGATTATATAAATTGTGTGAAATATTATTTTATTTTTGGCTATCTTAATTCATTTGTAAAAAAAATGCCAGTCTTTTTATTCAGCCTGGCAAAATTTTTTACAGTTTTATTCAATTCCCGGCAGGTTAAACCTCCGATTTTTTCTCCTTCTTTTTTCCAGGCTCCTTCAGAGTAAACTTAATTTTCTCAGTCTCTTTATCAAGTTCGGCAATCATTACATCGCCGTTTTTGATATTCATATTCAGTATCTCTTCAGCCAATGGATCTTCCAGGTATTTTTGAATAGCCCGGTGCAATGGCCTTGCACCAAACTGGCTGTCGAAACCTTTGTCGGCAATAAAATCTTTTGCCGAAGGTGTAAGCTCCATACTAAAACCAAGATTGCTAAGTCGTTTCATTACACCCGCCATCAGCAAATCAATAATCTCAAATATATTTTCTTTTGTAAGAGAATTAAAGATTACCACATCATCAATCCTGTTTAAAAACTCGGGGCTGAAAGTACGTTTTAATGCATTTTCAATTACCGCTTTGTTATTCTCTTCGGCATTTTGCATCCTGTTGGCAGTGGCAAAACCTACTCCGGCACCAAAATCTTTAAGTTGTCTTGCACCAATATTGCTGGTCATAATAATCATGGTGTTCTTAAAATCTACCTTTCTGCCGAGGCCATCGGTTAACTGGCCATCATCCAGCACCTGTAATAAAATATTATAAATATCAGGGTGTGCTTTTTCAATCTCATCCAACAAGATAACTGAGTAAGGCTTCCTGCGAACTCTTTCTGTCAGTTGCCCGCCTTCTTCGTATCCAACATATCCGGGAGGGGCACCAATTAAACGGCTTACCGTAAATTTCTCCATGTACTCACTCATATCAATACGGATGAGTGCATCATCGCTGTCAAACATGTGCCTTGCCAGCGACCTTGCCAATTCAGTTTTACCAACACCCGTAGGCCCAAGAAATATAAATGTGCCCACTGGTTTTTTGGGATCTTTCAATCCAACCCTGTTGCGCTGTATTGCTTTTACTACTTTCTGTATGGCTTCTTCCTGGCCAACAACAGCACCTTTTAAATCTTCGCCCATGCGGCGCAGCTTATCTGTTTCTGCCTGCACCATCCGCTTAACAGGAATGCCCGTCATCATGTGTACCACTTCGGCAATGTCTTCTTCTTCAATCGGAAAACGCTTGTGCTTGCTTTCTTCCTCCCAGTTATTTTTTGCAGCTTCCAGTTCTTCCTGCAGGCGTTTTTCGGTATCTCTTAAAGAAGCCGCTTCTTCAAAACGCTGGCTCTTCACCACCTTGTTCTTTTCTAATTTAATATCCTCAATCTTTTTTT
>JANNAM010000088.1:0-23322 GCA_031384415.1 Bacteroidota bacterium | reverse complement strand
CTGTGGGGAAAACTACGGTGATGTTGTAAGTTTGGCTGGTAGCGTAATTGGCCGGTTTTTTGGTTAAAACAGTTTATCTGCCTGCTCATATCCTTTATCTTCTAAAAGCACTTTACCATCGGCAGCAGCAGTGGCAAGTTCATCGCAGCGGTTGTTACAGGGGTTGCTGGCATGGCCTTTTACGCATATTATTTTTAGCCAGCCATAAATCTCTTTACAATAACCAATGGCAATAACATATAGCGTTTGGCATTTCAGGAGACGGTAAAATAGTGAATTGTTTGCCCGGCCACAAATGTCTTTAAGTTCAGGTAAAATAGATATAAAACCGGGAAATAAGCTGTCAAATCTTAATTGTGCACTGCAATGTTAAGCAGCATTACCTGCATAATGCCTTATGGAGTTTAATTTATTTTTTAGCTGAGTATTGCCTTCTTCAATATCGAAATCATCCTGAAGGCCGAGCCAGAATTTAGCAGAGTTTCCAAAATACCTGGCTAATCTTAATGCTGTGTCAGCGGTTATTCTTCTGTTGCCTTTTATAATTGCTGAAATACGTGTTTGTGGGATGTCAGTATCTTTTGATAGCTTATATGCACTAATGCCTAAAGGAATCAAAAATTCCTCGTTTAAGATTTCGCCGGGATGAATATTTTTAAGTCTTTTCATTTTTTAAATTTAATCGTAATCAATTATTTCAACTTCTGATGCATTTCCGCTATTCCACTTAAAAATAATTCTCCACTGATCATTTATTCTTATGGAGTGGAATTCTTTCAAATGGCCTTTTAGTTTTTCAAGTTTATTAGAAGGCGGTATTTTTAAATCTGAAATATTTTGTGAGTTATTCAGCATTCTCAATTTTCTTCTGCCAGTCTGCTGAATTTCATTTGGCAGCTTCTTTATCCACTCACCATTCCATATTTTTTCAGTTTCCTTTGAACCAAACGATACAATTATAATGCTGGCTGATTAATTACTTACGCCAAAGATAAATTTTATTTGAGAAACAATTTTTTAAGATGCCAGGTAAATTGTGATTGTGGCATATCAACATTTTTAAGTAATTGCAAATTACATTTTTTGCAGTAAAAACTGTAAGCCAGTTATAACCTTCAAATGTATTTCAAGATAATTTTTCTTCCTGCACATATCCCTCATCCACCGCAAGTGCAGCACCATCGGCAGCAGCAGTGGCAAGTTCATCGCAGCGATTGTTATAGGGATTACTGGCATGGCCTTTTACCCACTGCATTTTTATGCTGAAGTTTTTTGATAACCGGTGGTACTGCATCCAGAGGTCTTTGTTTTTTTTGCCCCCTTTAAAATTAGTGGCTATCCAGTTTTTAAGCCAGCCTTCTTCAATGGCTTTAACCACGTACTGGCTGTCGCTGTAAATAGTTACGGGCAAATCATTTTTTTTTAATGCTTCAAGGCCTGCAATTACGGCCATCAGTTCCATGCGGTTGTTGGTAGTGTGTTTATAGCCTTTGGAGATTTCTTTGCGGTGCCTTCCCCAGAGTAATACAACACCATAGCCACCGGGCCCGGGGTTTCCACGGGCAGCTCCATCAGTGTAAATGGTAATTGTTTCTTGCAAAGCTTTTGATATGTGAAGCATATTATGCCGGGAAGAAGGGAAGACGTTTTTTCTGTTGCAATAATTATTTCCGTCTTCATGCCTTCCCGGCAAAAAAACATTTAAGATAGTATGCCTGGAATAAGGTAAGTGGCTTTATTATTTTAATACATAAAATCATTTCCGTCTTCACGCCTCCCCGGCAAAAATTATTTATCCTTAGGCACTAAATAAGATATTCTTACTAATTCCTTACAATAAGGGTTAAGGAAAAGATTGTCCAATGCCGAATATTCAAACTCTTTTAAAACTACGCCTTTATATTTTGGGTCTCTGATCCTGAAATTTTCAATCTTGGTGGTAGGAAGTATAATCCTGTTATTGGTTGCCTGTTTAATAAATTTGTCAATCATTTCGGCGCAATACATTTTATCATCTGTTTTAAGGTCAAAGTTTTTATCAAACATCAGCCCTTTTGCAAAATTCTCTTTTGTAATTACCTGCAGGTTTTTAAGCTCAGGCTCTGTTAAGTCGTACCTGAAAAGCCCGAAGCCTGTTTTTTCCCTGATGTTTACAAAACTGTCAAAAGACACCCTCAGCATTTTTTCGCCGGGATTTTCTACGCCTGCCATGCAGTTGTAAACATATACTTCGCCATTTTCAATAAACGCAAAACCGCAGTGAGAGAAGGAAGCGTCGGTTTTAGAAAAGCTTCTAAGGGATTCACTTTCTACACCATCATCGCTGCGGAATATAAGGTCGCCATCTTTTATTTTTGATTTGTTTTCCTTTAATAGTTGCTGCAGTTCGGCTTCGGGCCTTTTGTTCATGGCATGGTAATCCCTGAACTCGGTGTCATTTTTTTTCCCATCGCCGCTGTTTCGTTTGCATGATAAAATGGCAAGGCTGCACAATAACAAACAAACGGCTAAATTCCTTTTCATTTTTTTATATGTTTAATTAAGTTGCAAAGAAAAACCAACTTTCCTTTCGAAAAGTTGGTTTATAAAAATTTTAAGTTTCAATTAAGGAATGTACTTGCTGATAAACTCAACTGCATCCACACCAGTACCTTGTCCGTTTGCACCTGCACCACCTGCATCAGGTGTGTAATAACGGAAAGCAAAACGGCCTAATTTTGGAACAGGGCGGCCTGTTACTGTGTACTCATATCTTGTCCACACTCCAGGATAGCCAGAAGGAGTAACATTAGGATTTATATTATGAATCAAGGTGGTAAAATCACCTACAGTAGAAGTGTCATTTCCAACTTCAACACCACCATTATTATAATTTACCCGTACTTCCATCCTGTCGGCAAATGCGGCAGGGTTATCCATTGTTCTTGTATAGAAAACAATTTGATCGCCATTTTTTAAAGGAACAGCGGGTGAAATCAACCAGCAACTTGCAGCGCCTTTTTGAATGGCTCTGTTTGGGGGATCGCCCTGGCAAGTATATAAACAAACTGCATAGTCACGGCCAGAGTGTGAAGTATTGTATCCGGGATATGAACCATAAGAAGTTGGCCCTTTTTTAGGATCATTAATCCAGTGGTATTCGCCGGGTGCCCAAGTGGTAGTTCCTAGGGGGCGGCTGTTGTTTTTTGCAGTCCATCCCTGCTGAAGCATTGCTTCCATAGAGTCAAATTCCTGCACAAAAGAGTAGTCTATTTTAGCAGCTACAGGTTTGGCATCTTTTTGACATGAACTGATAATAATAAAACCAGCGATAAGTGCAATACTTAAAAATGGTATAAAAATTTTCTTATTCATGGTTGTTTATTTGTTACTTTATTTAAATTATTATTTGTGGCTTGCGCTTACATAAGCTACGCTGTCTAAGCAAACCATATCACCACGTCCATTGGTTCCGCCATTTGGCACAAAAAACCTGAAAGCAAATCTTCCTGTTGTTGGCCCAGTTAAGGTATTGGCAGGAATCCTTGCTTCAAACCTAGTCCATGTACGTGGATAAGCCTGTGCATTATCATATATAATTCCATAGGGCGGAGGAGAACCTGCAGCATAAGGCCAGGGATAAGCTTGTGAAGCAGGGCGGGGAACTGTAAAGCCGCTTGCAACAAGTGGGTTGATGTCCAGCAAAACAACATCAAAATCTCCGGGGTCTAAGCCACGGCCACATTCGATGCCATCGTTATTTTTGTTAATACAAACCTGCAGCCTGTCGCCCCACCGAACTACAGTATCGGTACCTCTTGTATAAAAGATAATTTTATCTCCGTTCTGTAAGATTACTTTAGGAGAGATTACCCAGTTACTGATTGTACCATCGCCCAATGCACCAGAAATTTCGCAAGACTGGTAATCAGCCGAAATAAAGCCAATGGAAGTTGCTTTTGAAGAATAAGCATCAGTGGTACCGCTGAACTGATTGCCAGAAAGGCCTTGCACCCAAACGCCACGACCAATAGGTTCGCTGCGGTTACGTGTTAACCAGCCTTTGCCTTTGGCTGCAGTCAGTGTGTCAAATTCTTCTACCATTGATTGGTCAGGAACAGGAACAGCAGTTACTAAGTAGCTGTCATCTTTACAGGATTGCAGAACTAATAAAGCAATTGAAGAATACGCTAATACTTTGCGTAAAATTGTTTTTCTCATAAATGTCGATTTCGTGTTAGTTGGTTATTGTGAGAATCGGCGTGAAATTAATGATTTTTACAAATATAACACACAAATTCTTTTACTTATTTTTTAACGGCTGTGGATAAGGGTGCTAAACCTGCAACACGCCTGTTTTAAAATCAGTTATCTCCTTTTTATTATTTGATGCTGAAATCCCTTCAGCTATAAATTTTCTTGTTTCTGCCGGATCAATTATGGCATCCACCCATAATCTTGCAGCCGCATAATATGGACTTGTTTGGCTGCTGTAACGCTGCATAATTTCTTCTAATAATTTTTTTTCGTCTTCCGGCAAAACTGTTGTCCCTTTGACCTTCATTGACGCCACTTGAATTTGCAGCAGTGTTTTGGCTGCCTGGTCGCCGCCCATCACTGCAATTTTTGCCGTAGGCCATGCATAAATAAACCGTGGGTCGTAAGCTTTGCCGCACATGGCATAATTGCCGGCCCCGTAGCTATTGCCAATGATGATGGTGATTTTTGGCACAACTGAATTAGCAACTGCATTCACCATTTTTGCTCCGTCTTTAATAATGCCCGAATGTTCGCTGCGGCTGCCAACCATAAAGCCGGTTACATCCTGCAAAAAAACAAGTGGTATCTTTTTTTGGTTACAATTCATTATAAACCGGGCTGCTTTATCGGCGCTGTCGTTATATATAACACCGCCCATTTGCATTTCACCACCACCTGACCGTCCCGGCCGGGTGGATTTTACAATTAACCGTTGATTGGCCACAATGCCTACCGCCCAGCCATCAATACGGCCATAACCACAAATAATTGTTTTGCCATAATCCTTTTTGAACTCCTCAAATTCCGATCCGTCAACCAATCGTTCAATTATATCCAGCATGTTGTATGGCTTTCCGTCAAAAGGGAAAAGGCCGTATAATTCTTTTGGGTCTTTTTTAGGGGCAATAGTTTTTATTCTGTCAAAACCAGCGGTTTCATTTTTACCCAGCATGCCCATCATAATTTTTATATGGTCAAGGCATTCCTGCTCAGTTTTAAATTTATAATCGGCAATGCCCGATATTTCTGTATGCGTAACAGCGCCGCCCAGCGTTTCATTATCAATATCTTCGCCAATGGCTGCTTTTACCAAATAAGAACCTGCCAAAAAGATAGAGCCATTGCCTTCCACCATTAATGTTTCATCGCTCATGATGGGCAAATAAGCACCGCCTGCCACGCAGGCACCCATTACTGCTGCAATTTGAGTAATGCCCATGGCGCTCATCTTTGCATTGTTGCGAAAGATTCTACCAAAATGTTCTTTGTCGGGAAAAATTTCATCCTGCATGGGAAGAAAAACACCGGCACTGTCAACCAAATAGATAATGGGCAAATGGTTTTCCATGGCAATTTCCTGCATGCGTAAATTCTTTTTGCCGGTAATGGGAAACCATGCACCAGCTTTTACTGTTTGGTCGTTGGCAACAATTACACATTGCCTGCCGCTTACATAGCCAACGCCTGCCACTGTGCCGCCAGCCGGGCATCCGCCATATTCGCTGTACATTTCGTAACCTGCAAAAGCACCAATTTCAACAAATGGTTTATCATCATCTTTCAAATAATCTATTCTTTCTCTTGCGGTAAGTTTGTTTTTTTCTTTTTGTCTTTCGAATGCTTTTTTGCCGCCTCCCTCATATATTTTTTCAAGCTTTTGTTTCACCTGGCTGCAGGCAAGTTTTAAAGCATCTTCGTTTTTGTTAAATTCAATATTCATAGTTAATGGTTGATTGTTCATGGTTCATGGTTCATAGTTGATTGCTTTGAGGACGTGGTAAATATGTAATTTTGTTACAGTAAGGATAGTTTATGACTATTAACCATTAACTATGAACCATCAACTTTGAATTCCTAAAACAAAATTATGGGTAATGAAATTAACCGCCTACTAAAACAATTTGCCAGCCTGCAGCATGGCGATTGCTGGATTGGTGTAAATTTTAAAGAAACATTGCACGGAGTTGATGCTGCTATAGCTTGCCAAAAACTTTCTGATGATGGAAATAGTATCTGGTTGCTTGTTTCTCACCTCATTTACTGGCGTACAAGTGTTGTTAACAGGCTGACAGGAACTTTAAATCCACCTCCTTTTGCCGATTTTTTGTTGCCCGAACAATTGAATGAAGAAAACTGGAATCAAACCATGCATGACTTTGAAGCAGCATATCATTTATTGCGAACTGCTATTCATAATATCAAAGAGGAGAATTTAGACAAGCCTTCGCCCAGGCCTGAACAAAGTTTTTATGAGTTAATTGCAGGCTGCCTTCAACATGATGCTTATCATTTGGGGCAGCTTGTGCTATTAAAAAAATCAGTTTAAAAAATACAGATGAAGATTTTATTTTTCCTCCTGCTGTTTTGCAGTTTCTTTTTTACCCTTCAATCGCAAAACAAAAAAATATTTGACCTTGTAAAAGACTTTGGCGCCAAAGCAGATGATAAAACTGACTGTTACGAAGCGCTCAGCAATGCTGCCGCAGCAATTAACAAAGCTGGCGGCGGCATTTTAAATATTCCAAAAGGAAAATATTATATCGCTTCTTATAAAATTATTGGCGGCGACAAAAAAAATAATATCGCTGACATTACTTTCAAAAACTGCAAAGGGTTAACTATAAATGGCAATAACAGTATTATAAGAAGCAACGGAAATTTTACCCGTAAAGCCGATTACAGATTGCCCGGCATTGACGCCAATTATTCTTACACAAACACGGTGGCTGCGTTTAATTTTGCCAATTGCAAAAATGTTGTTTTAAAAGATGTAACACTTTATGGTGAGGTTGATAAAATGAAAAAAGAACCTTACACAGTAGAAAGCCCCTGCTATGGAGTAGTTGTTGAAGACGTTGACCCGACTGACAGCAACAGCAATATTCTTTTACTAAATGTTACAGCACATCATTTTGCTTCGGATGGAATTTTAGTAAACACAAACGGTAAAAATATTTCCATCACCAATTGTAAATCTTATTGCAATGCAAGGCAGGGGCTTAGTATTGTAAAGGGCCATGATATCAGGTGCTATAATTCTGCATTTGATTCCACAGGATTTACCGGTGGCACTTATGGCTGGCATGCGCCTGGCGCCGGCGTTGATGTGGAGAATGAATTTAAAAAAGGTGATTTAACAAACATATCATTTATCAAATGCAGTTTCAGGGGCAACAAAGGTTTTCAGATTGTTGGCAACCTTGGGGGCGACAATGTATTAGTTGATTCCTGTTTTATATCAGATAAAATGGCTGGCTATGGCAATGGTATGAATGGCGTGGGGCTTTATTGTCTTAATTCAACCATATCCAACTCAATAATATTTGCCACCATACAGGTTGATTTATCTGATGCTTTTTATGTGGGTGAAAAAATACAGCACATAAAAAACAACATTATTTATTCTGGTCACCGGGCAATTGTTTGTGCAGATTTAAACAGGCCCGTAAATATCCAGAACAATATTCTGGTGATGCTGCCACATCCCGACATGGATACTTATTTTCCATACATCCAAAGTAATAACTGCATTTTCAGTAATAACATTACCGTTGTTCATCCTGATAAAATTGCGAAGACTCCCAATCCGGTAACATCACTGGTGCAGTTTAATAGCGAAACGGTAAATAATTTCTGGCTGCTGAATAAAAATAATTTTTCGGCAGCCGAAAAGAAGATCAATTATTACTATCCGGCTTTTACCGATGCAAAAATTTTACGAAACCAGATTTTTCCTGAAACTGCCGGGCCGATAAAAAGACTGGATTTTACTGAAAAGGAATTTGTATCAGATGCTAGTATTAATAAAATGCTTGCACCTGAATTGTTTTCAGCCATTAAGCAAAATAAGTTTGATAAAAAGTATTTGATACAGGCTACTGCAGTTCGTAAAAATGCGGCAGCAATTATTAAAGAATTAGAATTTAAAAAAACGAAGTAAAAAACTTGCTCGTGCCCAGGATCCCGAACACTTTCGGGATACATCCTTGCCACGGCAGATTTTTAAAATAAAAAAAAGCCGAAGTGATAATACTTCGGCTTTGTAAAAAGTGCCCAGGAAAGGAATCGAACCTTCACATCCTTGCGAACGGCAGATTTTGAGTCTGCTGCGTCTACCAATTTCGCCACCTGGGCTTGTTAAAAGTTTACTGGTTTATTGGTTTACTGGTTAAAAAGGTATAGAGTTCAATGATTTACCTTTCAACTTATTAACCAACCAACCTGTTTACTTCAACAGGGCTGCAATATTACATCAATCAGCCATTCTCTCCAAAATACGCTGTAAATATTTTTTTCTGAAATAATATTCTTTCACTTTTAATAAATCTGCTGTAGTGGCTGTTGCATCATCATAGTTTTCTATTATACTTTTTACATCGGCATAAATATCTTTTTCAAACTCATCAATCAAACCGGCTGAATCTTCCGAAAGGTTTTCATTCAGTTCCATTACTTCCATTAAAAAAGCCGGTGGCAACTGGTATTTCTCTTCTTCTTCCAGCAGTCCTTTTAATTTTAAAACATATTTAATGGTTTCATCATCGTTCCTGAAAGTTTTAAGCGCTTTGTTGATAGACGATGATTTTTCCAGTACATCATTCTGTTCTTCTTCAGTAGCATTTGTAAAAAAATCGGGGTGATATTTTTTTTGTAACTCAAAATATTTTTTTGCAAGCGATGCTTTGTCCACTTTAAGGCTTACCGGTATTTCAAATAATTCAAAGTAATTCATGCTGCAAAAATATTGTATTTCAAACTGGCTCAGGATTAAAATGTAAATTGCTGCTTTAAAATAAACGATTGATGCTTACGATAGGATTGATAAGAGAAGGAAAAATTCCGGCCGATAACAGGGTATCGCTTTCGCCGGCACAATGCAACTGGCTGCATAAGAATTTTGGGGGCATAAAAATAATTGTTCAAAGCTGCACAACCCGTTGCTTCACTGATAAAGAATACCAGTTGCAGGGTATTGAAGTGAAAGAAGATATGAGCGAATGTGATGTGCTGCTGGGTATAAAAGAAGTGCCGGTAAATATGCTGATTGCAAACAAAACCTATTTGTTTTTTTCTCACACAAAAAAATTGCAGCCACACAATCAAAAATTATTTCAGGCAATTATTGAAAAGAAAATAACACTGATAGATTATGAATGCCTTGTGCATGATGACGGGCAAAGAGTATTGGGTTTTGGTTTTTTTGCCGGCATTGTTGGTGCACACAACGGCATGATGGCTTATGGCAAACGCAGCGGAAAATTTAATTTGGTAAGGGTGCATGAAAGCAAAGATTACCGCCATTTAATTCATACTTATTTTGGATTGAAGCTGCCCAATATTAAAATTGCCATTACCGGCAGCGGCCGTGTTGCACATGGAGTGCTGGAAGTTATGAACCTGATGGGAGTTACTGAAGTGGAGCCGGATGAATACCAGGAAAGAAATTTCAGTTACCCGGTTTATGTGCAGCTAAAAGGAAATGACTTATATACTCATAAGGAAACCAAAGGTTACAGGCGTGAGCATTTTCACAATCATCCACAGGAATACCGCAGCCGTTTTTTACCCTACACTCATTGCACTGATGTGCTGATGAATGGTGTTTACTGGGAAGAAAACATTCCCCGTTTGTTTGAAGCTGAAGACATCAGCGAAGCATTTACCATTGAAACAATTGCTGACATTACCGATGATGAACACGGTTCCATACCAATTAATCTTGGCGACCAGGTGATGGAAAATCCTGTGTATGGTGTAGATAAAATAACCAAACAAAAAACCGAGCCTTATTTGCCCGGCAGCATTGATATTATGGCGGTTGGCAATTTACCCAATGAACTGCCCAGAGATGCCAGCCAGTATTTTGGCGAACAACTGATTAAATATGTGCTGGAAGATTTAATAAATGGCAACAGCGAATTATTAAACAGGGCAACCATTGTGAAGAAAGGGGAAATTACTGAGGCGTTTGAGTATATGAAAGAATATGGTGGAGAAAATAAGGAATAAGAAATATGAAATAATGAATAAGAAAGTCAAAAATGCAGATAATAGTCTTTTAGCAATGCTGTAAACTCGGGAGTGTAAATTCCTTCCTCGTTTTTTATGATAATTTCTGATTGAAGTAATTCAGTTTTCGTTCGGCTGAAAAATAAAATGCCACGAAAGTAATTGTGTTGGGGAGTTTGTTTAATGAATATCTTTTTATGAAGGTGAAAGTTTATGCTCAAAGCTTCTTCCTCAAAATATTTAATACGATGCCAGGGGAGCAGCACTGCAACATTTCCCTCATCCGGTAAATTGTCATCAACTGCTTTTAATAATTTTTCAAGGGTTAAAGCCGTGTCATGCTTTGCAGCATTTTTCTTTTTGTCACCCGATTTTAAATCTGCTTCAAAAAATGGCGGGTTCACAATAATGAAATCATACTTTTTCCCCGGCTGATAATTTTTTACATCGGTATTAAAAATATTGATTCGTTCTTTCCAGGGAGAATTTGAAGCATTTTCTTTTGCCTGCATAAAAGCGGCTTCATCAATTTCTACGGCATCAATGTGGGCATCAACTTCCTGCGCCAGCATTAAACTTAATAACCCTGTGCCAGTTCCAATGTCTAAAACAGATTTAATTTTTAATTTTGAATTTTTAATTTGGATCGCAACTACTGCTCCAAACAAACAGGCATCTGTTGTTACTTTCATTGCAGATTTCTCCTGCTGAATTGTAAATTGTTTGAATTGAAACCAGGAGTTGGGCATTGATTAAAACTATAAAGCTTTTGAAACTTTTTGAATGATTGTTTTTTTAATCTTATCCCAGGCTAAGTTAGGTTCTATCAAAAGTGTTGGTGTTGTTTCCATTTCTGCATCTTCAAAATATATCATGCTCTTAAGCAATGAAAAATGCTCGGCAACATTATACATTCTTGTATAAAAATGGAGTAAATCTTTAAGCTGGTATTTTTCCAAAATATAATAAAGGTCAATAAAATCTTTTCTTGCTCCCCGGTTTGCAATAGCACCTAATTTTAATGCAATAATGTCTTCAACATGTGCCATCCGGATTCCATCTTCAGTTATTTCAGGATGAAAAAATTTATAAGGATAATTTAGGAAATCGCATTTTACTCCCTTAATTACATATGCAAGGCCGATTGGATTTTTACCAGTAAGAGAGGCTCCTTCAATCAAACTTAATTGCTGTTCTAATTCAATAAGCGGATAGTTTTTATCGCTGAACAGGTCAATATCAACCGAATGTCTGTGCCCCCACAGCAGAGCAAGTGAGGTGCCGCCAACCAGCCTGTAATCTTTCAGAAAATCTTTAGCTGACAGAAAATTTAATACATCCATTGCAGCTCGGGGAACTGCGTTTTTTTGTAACATCGGAATTTAGTTATTGGAACTTGAAAAATAGAAGAGACAAAACTGAGCGTTTTTTTTGAAAGGCTCCTTGCGTTTACTGACGCTTCAATAATCTTCTCATCACCGTAATACCTTCTTATTTCCCTGAAATCTTCCAGTGTACCTCTTTCCAACACCCTTGTTATTAAAGCATTGGCATGAAGCTGCCAGTCAACGGTGTTGACATCTGTATCCCAAAAAAGATAGTGACTGATGTTGGGTTTATCCATACTGTAAGTTACGAAAACTATGTTGTTTTACCATGCTGCTCTTGCAGTGGGACTTACCGATAAATCAGCAAAATCCTGCTCCAGAAATTTATAATAAGCCGTGATGGCAATCATGGCTGCATTGTCGGTGCAGTATTCAAAAGCGGGGATAAAAGTTTTCCAGTGCTGTTGTGTTCCCAGTTCTTTAAACGATTTTCTTAAACCGCTGTTGGCACTTACGCCGCCAGCCAGGCAAATATTTGTGATGCCGGTTTCTTTAGCCGCTTTTTTTAATTTGTTTAATAAGATGCTAACAATTCTGTCCTGTATGGATGCACAAATATCTTCGAGATTTTGGGAAATAAATTGTTGTTTCTCTTCCTCAGTGGCAGTAAAAGCTTCTTTATAAATATTGCTTTTGCCGGCATTTTTTAAAAAGTAAAGAATAGAAGTTTTTAATCCGCTGAAGCTAAAATTCAAACCCGGTATCTGCGGCTCAGGAAAGGCGAAACGTTTTGCATTTCCTTTGGCAGCATATTTATCTATCAATGGGCCGCCGGGGTAGGGAAGGCCCAATAATTTGGCGCTTTTATCAAAAGCTTCGCCTGCTGCGTCATCAATTGTTTCGCCAATTACTTTTAATGATGAGGGTGATTCACACAATACAATTTGTGTGTGGCCGCCACTAACTGTTAAACATAAAAACGGGAAAGCAGGTTTTTCATCTCCAATTAAATTGGCCAGTACATGCGCCTGCATGTGGTGCACAGCAATCAGGGGTTTATCCAAAGCAAGCGATAACGATTTTGCAAACTGGGTTCCTACAAGTAAGGAACCAATTAAACCCGGAGCCTGCGTAAAAGCGATGGCATCAATTGACTCCAGTTTTATATTGGCAGCCTGCAATGCTGTATCCACAACCGGAACTATATTTTGTAAATGTGCCCTGCTGGCCAATTCGGGCACCACACCGCCATATTTTTCATGCACAATTTGATTGGCAATGATGTTGGATAAAATTTTTCCATCCACACAAACAGATGCGGAGGTTTCATCGCAGGAAGATTCTATTGCAAGAATTGTAATTGACAAGGTAATAAGTTGATAAGTTGGCAAGTTAATATGAAGGCGGCACTTTTTAACCGGTTAACATATCAACCTTTCAACTTTATTTTGAACGTATCGCCACCACCGGGTCCATCTTTGCCGCTCTTCTTGCAGGAATGATACCGGATAAGATGCCAACTACTACACAAATTATTATTGACAGAAAAAGCATTGGCAACGAAATAAAAAATGGAAAGTTTACCGTGACTGTTAAAATTTTTGCAGCAATATAAACAAGCAACAGGCCAAATGCGCCACCCATGAGGCAAATGATAACAGCTTCCATTAAAAATTCAAATAAAATACTGCGGCTTTTGGCACCTATTGCTTTTTTAAGGCCAATCATGGGGGTTCGTTCTTTAACTGTTACAAACATAATATTGGCTATACCAAACAAACCAATGATTAAACTGATTACGCCAATGATGGCACCAACAATATTAAGTGTTGAAAAAAAACCGGTGATTGATTTACTGAATGCTTCCACACTGTTCAGCGAAAAATTATCATCCTCTGTTGGCGAAAGCCTTCTTACCTGGCGCATGATACCTTCCAGTTCATCCATCAAAGCAGCCGGTAAAATCCCTTCTCTTCCTTTTGCTATTAAAATGGGGTGGCTATATTTTTCTTCAAAAATTTGTTTGCAGAATTTGTAGGGCATCATTATGCAGTTGTCGTAATCCCAGCCAATAAAATTTTTACCTTCTTTTTTTATGATACCAACAATGGTTGCTTTTTTACCACGAATGCCTATTTCTTTACCCAGCCCTCTTTCGGCAGTACCAAATAGCTGTTCGGCATTGGTGAAACCAATGATACAAACATGGCTGCCCACACCTAATTCGCTTGATGAAAAAAATCTGCCTGCACCAAAACTCAAAGGCTGAATGGTCATTTGTGCCTCTACCACGCCATACACTGCGGCGTTTTGAATAATATCTTCTTTGTAAGAAATATTGCCGCTGGTTTGCATTACATAAGCAATATCATCCAGCAACTGGCTGCGTTCTTTTACCAAAGCTGCTTCTTCGTATTGCATCACAGGCCTTGCCATCATTTTCCAAAATGGTTTATCGGGGCCTCCGCTGTAATCCCATTTATCAATGTAAATGGTATTGCTGCCCAGGCTTTTTACCTGGTTTTGGATATTGCGTTCGAGGCTGTTTACGGCTGTAAGCACACCAATGATGCAGAAGATGCCAAATGCCACGCCAGTAAGGCTTAATGCTGTACGGAGTTTATTTACCCTTAGCTCCTGTAATGTTAACCGCAATGAATTTAAAATGATGGAAAGCGATTTACGCATGCATCAAAATTACTGGAAGCAATGCAATTACTATGGGGAAATATATGAATGGTGCAGGTAAAGATTCAATCAGTCGCCAAATGCTTTTTGCATAATGTTCCTGAAAAATTTATTCATGTGTGCAAGGTTTACACTGGCATTGATAAGCCATGGGCGGTTGGTGATGAGTTTTTGAATGATGTAATTTTTGAAGTGTGTTCTCCATAATTTTTTATAAAGCGTTTTGCGGTAACCTTTCATAAAAGCTTCGCTAAAATTATTTTGCTCAAAACATTTAATGGCATGCCAGCCTGCATATCTTCCCGAAACCATTGCCTGGCCAATTCCTTCGCCTGTTAAGGGATCAATGAGTGATGCCGCATCGCCACAAAGCATGAAGCGATGGCCAGAAACAGCAACTTTTCGGGAACCCAGTGGCAAACCAAAGCCTTCGATGCGGCCAATCATTTCTGCATTTGCAAAGCGTTCCTGCAAATAAGGGTTGTCTTTTATAATTGCCAGCATTTCCTGGCGCAGGTTTAGTTTTTTATCAGCCACATGTTTGGAAAGTATTCCCAAACCAACATTAG
Organism: Bacteroidota bacterium; assembly: GCA_031384415.1. GTDB lineage: Bacteria > Bacteroidota > Bacteroidia > Chitinophagales > Chitinophagaceae > Ferruginibacter. Next base: position 8,489 of record JANNAM010000088.1, on the reverse strand, counting down.
CAGTGTTATCAGGCAAAGGAAATATCCATAAATAACCGGGTAAAATTTTATTTAAATAATGCAGTTCAAAAGTTTCGGCAGGAATGCCCGTTACGTTTTTATAATAAGCCCTTACCCCGGCGGCGTAATGTTTAAGGTTAACTTTATTGCCGGTGAGTTGTTTGTTTACCACACTATGTGCCCCATCGCAGCCTATAATTAATTTTGCTTCCAGGTGCAAATCATTGCCTGCTGTTACCAAAACATTTTCCTCATTGATTGTTACATTTTTAACTGCAGTATCCTGAAAAATTTTTACGTTGGGAAGCGCTGCGGCCAGCTCAAAAAGAAAATTATCAAATTGCAGCCTTGCACTTATAAATCCATGTTTTTTAAAAGTAAAATCAAGCGGTTTGTGGTTGGGTGCAACAATGCGAAATGAATTCACCATTTCTTTGCTGGTATATTTTTGCAACGCTTCGGCATACTTTGGATGTATAGTGTTTAATACCAGCGGAACATAAGCAGCAACAGCATCGCCGCAAATTTTATCACGTGGGAAAACTGCCTTTTCAATCAGCGCAACTTTTAAACCCGACTGGCCCAATGCCAATGCACAGGTTGCGCCGGCCGGGCCTGCGCCGCAAATAATTACATCAAATTGTAAATTGGAATTTTGCATTGAGCGGAAAAATACTGATTAATTTTTTACCGCATCATTATAGTAGTACCCTGCTTTCTGTGGGTTACGCCATCCACATCCACGGCTTCAATCATCCACACAACAGTTTGCAGTAAATCTACAGGCACATTGTTTACTTTTCCGTCCCATCCCGGCCTGTCACTTTTCATTTCAAATAAAAGGTTTCCCCAGCGGTTGTAAATCCTGAAGTAATTTACTTTTACAAAACCCATCAGCAATGGTCTTAGTAAATCATTCTTTCCATCTGTGCCCGGTGTAAATATGGTGGGCACATAAATCTCAATCTTTTTATGTGTTTTTACCAATTGGGTATCTATGGTAAGGCAGCCTGCTGCATTTTTAATTTCAATCCTGTAGAGTTGCTGTGTAAGCCCTTTAAAGAAAGGAGTAAAGCTTCTGTTGTTATCAAGGTTTGTTGATGGCACCCATAAAATGCTTGTGCCAATTTGTCTTGCCTGCAGCGGCTCCGGAAAATTAAGCACTGCATCTTTTGCAGGATAATTAATGCCGGGCACTGGAGCATCAATAACAACATTCACCTGTTTACTGCTGATTGTTGCAGGGCACAATGAACTGCTTACCGATAATTTAATGGTATAAGTTCCCGAGCTTAAATAACTGTAACCGGGGTTACGCTGGGTAGAAGTTTGACCGTTACCAAAATTCCACAAATAATTTATGGTAGATGTTGTGTTGTTGATTGTTTTATTGGTAATGGGAACAAGTAAGTTTACACAAACCAACGTATCCGACGCAAAATCGGCAGTGGGCGTTGGCAGCAATGTTACAGTATATGAAATGCTGTCGGTACACTGGCCTGCAGCTGTTACAATTAGTTTAACGGTGTAAGTTCCGGGCTGTGTGTAAGTGTGCGTTACATCTTTATTATTATCAACAGTGCCGTCGCCAAAACTCCAGGCATATTGTAAAGTGCCCGATGAAACCGAACTGGTATTGGTGAAAACAAATTGCTGGGTTGCAAAACACTGGCTTATGTTGTTAATGGTAAAACCTGCTGTTGGTTTTGGATAAATATCTATATGCAGTATTTGAGTGGGTGCACTGCATCCGGTGTTGGTAGAAATTACTGCGTGGTAATCGCCGGTTTGGGTAATAGTTAACTGTGTTAGAGTTGCGCCGGGTATGGCCACATTATCTTTAAACCATTGAATACCGTCTGCAGGGTTCACCTGTAGCACAGCGCTTTGGCCGCTTCCTGTGCAAAAAGAATTGCTGCCAATAAGCTGAATGGAAATATCTATTACCCCGGCATTTACCTGAACGGTATCTTTTGTTAAGCAACCGCCACCACTGTTTGTTACGGTAAGCACATAAGAAGTGGAAACTGTTGGCGTAGCTATTGGATTTGAAATATTCGGATTGCTTAAACCCGCCGCCGGACTCCAGCTATATACCAGCCCTTGTTTGGGCGGCCCACCAAGTTGAACGGGCGTTAAATCGCAGGATAATTTATCGGTGCCGGCAAATGCGGTAACAGTTAAAGTATCCCAAAGCACTGCTGTTAAAGTATCGAGGCAGCCATAACCATTATAAGGAGTTAACTGCACGTTTACCACCGAGCCTGCAAGTGGTGGCGGGTTAAGATACAATGACTGGCCTGTGCCCAGCAACTGTGTATAATTGCTATTGTACCATGTATAAGCCTGGTAGCCAAAAGGCGCCTGTACAGTAATTGCAGTATCATCGGGACAAAAAGTGGCGCCCACAAAAGAACTGCTGCATTCTGTGTTTACATCAATGTAGGCGTAACCAAAATGCGCCTGAAAAGTGCAGTCGGCAGTTTTAAAAAATAGGCGGATTGTTTTACCCTGGTTGCCATCTAAATTAATAGAAGTTGCCGACCAGTCTTTGCACCATACCGGAGTATTTCCGTTGGGATGTGCTGATTGAAAGAATCCTGGTAAACCGCTGCTTGCAATGAATGAAAAAGAAGAACAACCAATGATTGTATTATCTGTAAGATTGGTGATTTCAATTTCAAGTCTTGGTTGTTGATTAGGCTGATGGCCAGGATCCTGAAAAACTACAGCATAATAATAAATAAGGCTGAATTCATTTGCATTTGCAGGTATAGTAAAATCGTAGGAAACGCCTTCGGCTTGGGCACCACCGGAATTATTTCCTAATTTAATAGAGTGGCCGCTTCCATTAGGACAATTTTTTGGGAAATCTCCATAAGGATCAAAACCATTGCCGGGATTGGCGGAAAGCATTTCGTGTCGATTTGCAACAGGACCTGGAACGGGGTTTAAATTTATGCCCGTGTTAGCATTTACAGAACCAGTCCAGCATTGCCAGCCATTAAAAGCGCCCTCTTCAAAATCAATATTAAACGGACATTGTGCTTTTACAGTTGAATTTACAGAAAGAATAAGGGATAACAGGAATACAAGCTTGGTAAGGAAAAGCTTAAACAGTAAAGAAGTTTTGTAGAAATGATTCATCCTGAAATATCCTTATTTAGTTTTTGTGAAGGTAAGGCAAAAAAAGGTTATTTGACCCCCATTTTACCCCATATCATGCAGGACACTTCAGGAGAGTGTTATGCTGCCCGGGTTTATTCCACCATCACAAGGTATTGCAGCACTTCTTTATCATTTATCATTATCGAAACCGGGAATTCGCCGTCATCATTGAACTTATATTCAAAAATAATGTGGCCGGCGGCAATGTTGTAGTTCATTACTTTTTCGGTTTGCTTTTTATTGTTTTCAATCATCAGCGCTACTTTAATAATGGCAGAGGTATTGGCAGCAGTAAGATTAAATGCCAGCGATTTGCCGGGTTTTATTTTTACAATCCCGGTGGCAGGCACAAAACCCGAAACACTGAAATTGTATGCTCCTGTTTTTATCAGCGGAAGTTCGTAAAAAGCCTTTTTAGTTTTGGGGGCATCGCCCAGTTTCCAGGCTTCGTTATCGGGGTAATGCTGGTTATTGAATATTTTTTTAGCAGAAAAAAAATAACCGTCGTCAAAAGATTTGATAAAAGTATTTCCTTTTTTATCGGGGAAGCCAGCGCCAAAGCAGGGGTCCACATAAAACCAGGTTTCGGGGCTTTGGCCCAACTGAACTACGGCCCATGTGTGATTTATTTCTGATTTTTTTTCCTCAATTTCTTCTGTGGTTCTTTTTGCAAAACCATCCACAGTAAGGCAGCGGATGTTGGCACTGCTGCACATATCCTGAAAAAGGTTTGCATAACCAGAGCCAATGGCTTTGCGGTATTTAAGCACATCGGCAGTGGCACTTTTGCTGGCATCATTGTTTTTGCCGGCCTTTATATCGTAAGCAATGTTATTGCATACCCAGTCGTAAATTGCCCTTGCTTTTAATTCTTTTGATGCAAAGTTTTTTGTAACTGCCAGGCTGATGCTGCCCATGTTAAGCGTATCATAGCTGCCGAGTTTTTTTACGTATTCATCTACCGCCAGGTATTCTTTGTTGGTTGTTTGAGAAAAACCTGCGATGCTGATAAAGCCAATTGATATTGCTGTCAAACATTTTTTCATGTAATAAAATTAGGAATGAAAAAGTTAAGAATTTACCAAACATCTTTATTTTTGGTTTTGTCTTCTTTTGTCATTTCGACCAGCGGGAGAAATCTGACAGAATCAAAGTAACAGATTTCTCACTTCGTCCGAAATGACAGGAGTTTGCAAGGTTTGTTAGTAGTTAATCAAATTGCAGTAAACTCATTCCTGTCATTTTGACCAGCGGGAGAAATCTGACAGCAGCAATTAAAACGAAGTAACAGATTTCTCACTTCGTTCGAAATGACAGGACTCTGTTGATTGCTCTTTCTTCATAAAACACAATGATAAAATTTACAACCACTATAAAAAGATTTGCAAAGCAGGGCGAAAAAACCGGCTGGACTTATATTGAAGTACCCGAAAAAATCGCAGCATTACTAAACCCCGGTGTAAAAAAAGCATTCAGGGTAAAAGGGAAACTGGATGAGTTTGCAATTAAAGGAGTTGCATTAATACCAATGGGCGGCGGTGCTTTTATTATGGCCATGAATGCCGCCATAAGAAAAGGAACCGGCAAAAGGCTTGGAGCAACCATTACTTTGCAATTAGAATTAGACAAAGAAAAATTTAAACCACCTTCCGATTTTATTGACTGCTTAAAAGATGAACCTGCGGCGTATGAATTTTTCAATACGCTTCCCGATGGACACAAGCGTTATTTTGTTACCTGGATAGGAACTGCAAAAACCGAAGCCACCAAAGCAAAACGGATTGCAATGACCGTAAATGCAATGGCAAAGCACTGGGATTTTGGTTTAATGCTGCGTACTGCAAAAAAAGAAAGAGATGCCTTAAGTGGATAGTATTTGATTCTTTTAGTAAAGCCACTTTTGTTTTCAAAAAAATTAACCTATTCAAACCACTCAGGTTTTTTAACAGCAGGTTTATGAAGAATAAAAGCCTGCACAATTAAAAACTGTGCAGCGCAATAAGTAATCATAATGGCAACGCCGGCCAACGGGAATTTGTGGTAAAATTTATTAATGGCCAGCAATGAATCGGACAGCACAAATAAGGCAGCACCCCAAACATACAATTTATTGGCAGGCCTGTTTACTTTGGTTAACACATGAATGCCTGCCATCATCATTGCTGTAAGAACAATTGCGTACACTACCACCGGAATTTCCAGTTTGCCCAGGCCGGGATAAATTAAAATCAATAATCCAAAACTGTAAGCATAGATAAGTAAGAGCCACCAGGGCTCTTTCCTGTAAAAAGATGGATGCGGAGATTTAATGCTGAAAAAAAAGATGATATAAAAAATATGGGTAAGTAAAAAACATCCAAGCCCAATCATAAAAAAAACCGGCTGCATAAATTCGAAGAGTAAAAAAACATCGCCCAGTGTGGCAAAAACCAATGCTGCATAAATTAATTTTTTACCGGGTGTTTTTACAAAACTGAAAAAAAGATAAATGACAAGCGTTGGCATCAGCAGGGGCTTTGCACTAATCTGCAAAACGATGGAGTTAGTTGCAATGCCAATAATTTCGAGTAAAGCCAGTACACAGAATATAACGGCAAAAATTGTTGGCCTGGGATATTCTGCTTTTCTTATATCATCGGGGTGGTAGCTGTAACTCATAGCAACAAAGGGCGTTTTAAACCACTGCAAAAATTTATAACTCTACACGGGCCTTGCCGGAGTAATACCATTTACCGAGCGAATCTTTAATATGCGTTGTATCACTCAGCGGCAAAGTATAAGGTTCGGCCAATTTAAAAGTAACCGAATCGGAAGTGTACATAATAACTTTATGCCCCCGCTTAATAAGGTCATTCATCCTTTTTTCGGCGGCAGCTTTATTTTGTGTTTCTTCAAATACTATTTTAAAATTGTACTCGCCGGTTGTTGGGGCAATTGGTTTTTTAGAAACTGAATCTGGGTTTTTAGAAGCCACACTGTCATTTGGCAAAACAGGTTTAGCCGGTTCTGTTTGCTCAGATGTTGTGTTTTCTTTTTTCATGTTAAGCAAATACCATCCGCCCCAGCCTGCAAGCCCCAGCAGCACAATGGCAGCAATAATCCAGAAAACCTTTTTATTTCGTGGTGCTTTGCCTTCGGTAGCAAAAGAAATATCTGCGTCAGGTGCTTTTTCTCTCATTTGCAATGGGGCAGCTTCAATTCTTGCCATTACAAAATTGCCGGGCAAAAACTCATAATGTCCCTGTTGGTTTATCTGCAATGTGCCAATGCCTTCAATGCGAAATGGTTTACCAATATTTAAAAACTGTTTGCCCAAAACCAGGTAAGAATCAAGATCGGCGGAAGCCAGCGGTCTTATTTTTCTTGTTTGCTGCACAATAAAATTAATCAACGCATCATCCTCTGTTGCTTTTGTATTGTAGCTAAATGAGATGGCATTGGGTGGAATGACAAAATCCTTATCGGTATCGGCCGGAAAAACAATATCAGGCGATAAAGTTAATGTGCCAATGCCCTGCAATGTCACTTCTTTCTTGTCGTAAAGATGCTGTACCAGCAGTTGTTCAATTTTCATTTTTGCAATTAAGGATAAGGTGACAAACCTACAAGTTATTCGTAACATGGCAAAGCCGTTAATTCAATTGCATTAAATTTGCATCATGCTTACAGAAAAAGAAAAACAGTTTTTACGTTATTGGGAACAGGTGAGAGAAAAGGAAAGCAGTTTTACGCATAAACTATTAAGTGGGCTGCCAATGGCTTTGCTGTTTGGCCTGCCGATATTGCTTTTTATTATTGCAGTAAAACTTTTTTTACCAGGCTGGTACGATAAAGCAACTGACACTTCGGGTAAAATTGTTTTGCCCGAATGGTCTGCAAAGTTTATCCAGGCATCTGCCGGCGATTATGTAATGGCATTTGTGGCGGTAGTGCTGCTGGTGCTTTTTTACTCTTATTTCAGAAGGCATTTTAAATGGGAAATGAATGAGCAGCTCTATAAAGAGTTAAAGTATAAAGAAAATAAGGCCATTAGTGCAGCGAAAACTGCCTAACACATATCTTTGAAAAAATAAAACTGCATTATGAAGAAATTATTGGTTGTGCTTGCCGGGGCTTTTGCTTTTGCATCCTGCTCCAAATCTACAGGCACTACTGTTACGGGCTGTAATTTTTATGAATCTACAACTGTTGCTAGCGCTGCCGAAACTGCATACATACAAAGCTATCTTACTACCAATGGATGGACAGCCACACAACATGCCAGCGGTGTTTTTTATGAAGTTACTACACCCGGCTCAGGCATCACCATCGGATTGTGTTCTACCGTTACGGTAAAATACACAGGCAAACTTTTTAACGGAACTATCTTTGACCAGAATTTATTTGGTACAGCTTTTATTCTTGGTAATTTAATTACCGGCTGGCAAAAAGCAATGCCTTTTGTAAAAAAAGGCGGTACTATAAGAATGTATATTCCACCATCACTTGGTTATGGCAGCGCAGGTTCTGGCACTACAGTGCCACCTAATTCTTACCTGCTTTTTGATGTGCAGGTAATGGATGCTTACTAAAAATATTTTTTCTGCACGTTATGTGGCTTTGATTTTTATCAAAGCCTTTTTTATGCTTCTATGTTTTGTTCAGGTCTTTGTCAGTAACTTTAGTCAATAAAAAAATTTCAATTGAGCCACGAAGCCATTTCTGTTTTTGATATGTTTAAGATTGGTGTGGGCCCCAGCAGCAGCCACACACTTGGGCCATGGCGTGCCGCACAAAGGTTTACACAATCGCTTCAGCAAAAAAATATACTTGACAATGTAAAAAGCCTCGAAATTTTACTGTACGGTTCGCTGGCAAAAACCGGCGTTGGGCATGGCACCGATGTAGCAATACAATTGGGTTTAAGTGGTGATGACCCCGTAACTTTTGATGTAAATGCCATTGATGCAAAAATTGCCGACATCAAAGCAATGAAAAAATTATTGCTTGCCGGCAAACATGAAATTGATTTTGAACCCCAGGAAGACATTGAATTTTTATTCAGCGAATCATTACCCTTTCATCCCAATGCCTTAACGTTTTTGGTAAGCCTGCATGATGGTGAAACATTTGCAGAAACCTATTACTCCATTGGCGGTGGCTTTGTGGTAAAAGAGGGTGAAGTAAACAGCGATAATGACGAAGTCACTTTACCATTTCCCATTAACACTGCAGATGAATTGCTGCACTGGTGCATGAAGACGGGTTTAAATGTGAGTGATGTTGTTTTGGAAAATGAAAATAGCTGGCGTAGTGAAAAAGAAACAAGGGCAGGCGTTTTA
>JANNAM010000043.1:0-2380 GCA_031384415.1 Bacteroidota bacterium | reverse complement strand
TTCCAGCCTGCTGAGAATATTGGAACCCACCTGTTGGTTAATCGTTTTATTATCTACCTGTGTAAAAGAGCCTGTGGCCCTTTCTTTTGGCATAGTTTGGTAGCCAGTATTAACCTCCACTTTTACCTCTTCGCCGGTAGTAACTTTTGCTTTTACATTAATTGTAAGGTCAGATTTGCCGGCAACTTTAATTTCGTAGGTTTCGATGTTAACCGAACTAACTACTAAAGTTGCATTAGCATCGATACCGGTTAAAGTAAACTCACCATTAGCATTAGTAGATACTCGTTTATTGGTTCCCTTAACAGTTACCGTAGCGCCTTCAACGGGTTGGCCTTTATTATTAATCACTTTTCCATGAATATCAATTGGTGGTGATCCTTTGCCTTCGCTCAGGATGGCAGGGGCAGTTGGAGTGGCTTTTTGTTTTAAAGCAATGTACTTACCTGAAATTGTAAAACTAAGTGGTTGGTCTTTAAAAATAAGTTCAAGTACCTTCTCCAGTTTTAAATTGTTTACGGTAAGGTCAATGACTTTTGCCTGTGCCAATTGTTCCTTTCCGTAAACGAAACTGAAGCCGCTTTGCTTTTCAATTTCTGTAATTGCTTTTTCAAGGCTAGCATTCTTCAGATTTAAAGTGATTGACTGGCCAAAACCTTTAGCGCTTACCTGTAAGGCAGCGGCAAGTAATAAGATTGCTGTTAATTTCATAACCCTAAATATTTTACGGGTTAGTGCGCTTTCCCAGCTAGCGGAGCGACAAATAGCAGTTAATTGCATAGCTTTGCAATGTTTGGTGATTAAATGAAGATTCCTCAACAGTTTTATTTATTGATCCCAAATTGGCCGGGAATGTTCAAGCATTTCTGGCTTTTTTTTATTTATCCTTCGACTTCGCTCAGGACCGGGAGCAAAGCGTGTTATTTCATTACAGTTATTTTATTTCCTTCAATTTTAAAATGTACCAGGTTAGTTAGTTCTAATATTTTTAAGAGTTCTGTTACCGGTTCATCTCTGGATATTTTTGCGACGAAGGATGATTTGATATCTGCTTTAAACTCCACATCTACATTATACCATCTGGATAATTGCCGCATCATTGTTTTGATATCGGTGCCGTCAAAATAAAATCTTCCGTTCTTCCAAGCCATCACTTCATTTAGGTCCGCGGAGTTGTTCGTTGTGAGTTGGCCGTTGTTCTTTAATACTGCTTGTTGGCCAGGTGACAACCTCACCCCCTGACCCTCTCCAAGGGGAGAGGGGTATGAAACATTCACGCTCCCCTCCAGCAATGTGACTTTAATATTTTGTTCATCATCGTAGGCATTTACATTAAAGTGAGTGCCTAAAACCGTTACGGCCATTTCTCCTTGACTTACTTTGAATGGCATTGCTGCATTGTGAGTTATTTCGAAATATGCTTCACCGGTTATGGTAACATTTCTTTCTTTACCAATAAATGCAACCGGGTAAGTAACCGAAGAGCCGGCATTAAGCCATACCCGGCTTCCATCTGCAAGTGTCATATCAATAACTTTACTGCCTCTTGGATTGCTGAGTGTGTTGTATTGCATTGCAGCATTGCCCTGCCCCTGTTCTCTGTAAACGATCCTGCCGTCTACAGTCATCATCACATTTACATTACCCTGAGTAGCAAGTGTACCGTAGGTGACACTGTCCAATGCGACGGTGCTTCCATCAGCAAGGGTGATCATAGCTTTTGCTTTCATGGGTGCGGCTACATCGTTCTTAAATCTTGTTTCTTGTGGTTCAGTCTTAGCTATCTCTTCTTTGTTGCCTGAGTTGAATAAAAAATAGGTGCCACCGGCAATGCCGATGATGATAGCTGCAGCTGCAGCTATCCGGCGAACCCAGGTACGTTTAAAAAAAGAAATAACTGGTGGTGTTTTGATGCCCTGTTGAATGCGTAAAAACATTTTAGTAGAAAGCTCTGATTTTTCATTGGCTGAGAAGGACTCAGAAATCTTTTGTTTTTTATCGAAGTACTTATAATACTTTTCCAGGAATACAATTTCCTCCATGGTAGCAGTACCCCGATTGTATTTGTTTATTATGCTTAGTAATTCCTCTTTGCTTGACGACATGAGCAGGTGTATTTATTGTATGACACATAAAAAGTGAGAACTCCCAAAAAATGATAATAATTTTTTAAAGTTTTTTTTACCGTAAGGTAAAATTGGGCTGAATTGAACTTAGGCGATGTATCTGATTAATGCGATTGTTAGCTTCTTGATACTTCTTAGTTAGGCGGTGTATGTGATTGGGTAGTGTGTTGTTGTTGTTTAAAGTTACAAATAGTTTCTAATTTTTGCAGGCTTTAGCGGCTTTTATTTTCTTCAACAGCCATTATTCTTTTTGT
>JANNAM010000039.1:0-2839 GCA_031384415.1 Bacteroidota bacterium | reverse complement strand
GGGCCGCATCTGCACTTTGAAGTGTATACCAATTCATCCTACACACAATTGATTGACCCATGGAACGGGCCCTGCAACAGCATGAACCCCGGAGTAAGCTGGTGGGCCAGCCAGCAATCTTACTTTGTTCCCACTTTAAGCAAAGTAATAACGCATGGTGCGGCACCACAGGCTGGCGGCAGTTGCCCTAACCAGGAGCTGACAAATGAAAAGATAAATTTTAAAGATGGCGATGCTTTGTATACAAGCAGTTATTACCGTGACCAGCAAAATGGACAGTCATCTGTACATACTATTTACAAACCGGATGGCACTATATGGCAAACCTGGACACAAAATTTTACCACATGGTACAGCGCCAGTTGGTGGTACTATTCATGGACATTACCAAACCCTGCTTCAACAGGAACATGGAAATATGAAATACTCTACAACGGATCACAAAGAGAGTTCACCTTATTTACTTTGAATGCAGCGCCTGTTAATATTTGCCCCGACAATTACAATGTACTCACCAGTAATATAACCGGCAGCACCTACCAATGGCAGGTAAACAACGGCAGTGGTTTTGTAAATGTCAGCAACGGAACTTTTTATGCTAATGCAACAACGCAGATACTGCAATTAATCAATATCCCGTCCTCCTGGTATGGGTACCAGTACCGTTGCTTTGTAAATAGTACTACTTATAGTAATACACTTACATTAAAATTCACCAGCTACTGGAAAGGACGCAGCAGCAAGGCATGGGAAGACCCCAGCAACTGGCAATGCGGCAATGTGCCGGATGCTAACACAGATGTAATTATCAACAGTTCCAGCAGTACACCGGAGGTCAGCAGCAATGCCGTATGCCGCACCTTAACATTGAATAACGGGGCAGTGGTTACAGTAAAAAGCAATTTTAAATTGGATGTGCTGAAGTAAAGATTTTGTCATTCACTTTATATAGGTGGTCTTGAATAAATTAATAACACTCCGCCAGTTAATGACTTATTGCTTTACCTGTTCTTTTACCGCCGCATCCATCTTCCATCCTTAGGTAAGCCACCGCCATCTGATTTTCAACAAAGGCAAAACATAGTTAATGCCTTCTCTAAAATTTATTTTGTCAAGAAACCTGATACCTTCTACTTAACAATAACTATGCTTTATTAATATAGTATTGAAACTGAATTCTCACCACTCAAATACCTCATCTCAAAAAAAAACTTAAAAAAATTTTGTAGTTTCAAAATAAACCGTATTTTACGGTCCCTAGCGAATAAGTACCCATAAAGTACAACCTAATACACCGAACACACACTTCCACATTTTTCTCCCTCAGTTTATTATTTTTCATTTAGTACCTATTTAAATATTTATTAAAAACCTCAAACCCCAATTATGAAAAAGTATTTACTTTCTAGCCTTTCGGTGTCGTTACTAATGACTTTTACGGCCTGCAAAAAAGACAATTCAATCAATTTATCATCTTCAAAGCCGGGCAGAACAATCGGAATCAACAAGGTTTCATTACCCCCCGGTGGTGGTATTTGCCTTGGCGACCTTACCAATTATGTTATGGTATTTACCAATGGCAGCGGCGATGCCAACTGGCAGGGAGCTACAAAAGGACTTATTGGCGATGTTGCCGTAAATGGCCTGATTGCCAATGAAAGAACATCAGGCGGTGTTCCATATGCCGGCACATTGTACACTAATGCAGCTTCTGCAGGTGCATGGCAAAACATTCTAAATCAAAATTCAACTCAAAGCCTTGGATTATCAGGCGAAACGGTACGTATCAACGGGTTGATAGATGACCTTGATAATTCATTTGGCACAATTAATAATATGGGTGTTACAGCAGGTTACGAAGCAGTATCTGCCACATCATTAAATGGCCTGAACACACAGAACGGAACTGCCGATATAATAGTAATTAATATTACTTCAGGTATGCAGGTTTCTTCAAAAATTTATATCACCGGTGATGCAGATGACCTGTACGTTTTACGTTGGGATGCTGATGCTGACCCATCAAACGGATACCAGGGCATTACCAAATTTCAAAGTGGTGGCGGCATTGTGCCACAGGGCGATTTGAAAGCTTCTAACTTCATCAATGTTGCCGGCGACATCAGCAGCAGTGGTGGTGGCAGCAACCCTGCAACGCCTTATCCACAAGGCCCAAGAGACAGCGATGGTTTAGGCAATCTTATTAACGGTGGAGCCGATTTTAAAGGCGGTGGATTTTTTACCGGCTACTGGTTAACAACCGGCGACCCTATAACAGGTCAAACCCACTCTTTAAGTAATGCAATATTTGTTGGTGGATGGTTTACCAAATCTGTAAAATTCAGTATGACTTCCGGTACAAGTGCCGTTTATGTTAGCCCACCTCCTGCAATAAACTGCGGTCCATAATAAAAAATTACTCTCTGAAACCCTCTTACCAAATTTGAATTAATGCAATACTTCTAAAGAGTATTGCATTTTTTTTATCCGCAATATTATTTGTTGCAGAATTTGCCCTGATTTAGCAATGGTGTGTAATAAATAAGCGTAAGGGAACGTCAGACTTCTTAATTTATCGAAGTATTTACAACCTGTTAAAAATCTTCAGCTTTCTCATCGCCGGTATTAGGACAAACAGGCAACTCGATAGTTGGCAATAAAGACTAACTTACATAGAAGTTTTATAGCTTAATTAATTTTACCCTCTTAAAATGTTTATTCATTCAATAAAAAAATATGGCACATAAAGAAAAAATAATCAAACTGCATAAAAAATCAGTTAAAAAAGTAGATGAGTATGTAAAAGCCGCAGGCAAACTTAAAAAAGCCGAACAGCAAA
>JANNAM010000194.1:0-35062 GCA_031384415.1 Bacteroidota bacterium | reverse complement strand
ACGAAAATTCATACTGGAATAAATGGTACCTGGCTGTAGGGGTGTTTTTAATATTACAGATCATTTTATTTTACTTTATCACTAAGCAATATCAATGAGTAAAATTGACTGGGTCATATTGATTGTAACGCTGGGGAGTATCATCGTTTATGGTATCTATAAAAGTAAGACCAGTAAGAACCTGGATGGTTATTTTCTCAGCAACCGCAGCCTTCCCTGGTACCTGGTGTTGTTGAGTATCATGGGGACACAGGCAAGCGCCATTACGTTTTTAACAGGCCCGGGACAGTCGTACAGCGATGGTATGCGTTTTGTGCAATATTATTTCGGATTGCCATTAGCCATGATCGTTATCAGTATATTTTTTGTTCCTGTATTCAGCAGGCTAAAGGTTTATACCGCGTATGAGTTCCTGGAACACCGTTTTGATCTGAAGACGAGAACATTCACTTCCTTTTTATTTTTACTCTCCCGGGGGCTCAGTACGGGGGTTAGCATTTATGCCCCGTCATTGGTATTAAGTTCTTTGATGGGCTGGAATATATATTATACCAACCTGGTGATGGGAGGCTTACTGATCATTTACACCATGAGCGGTGGTGCAAAAGCGGTGGCACATACTCAGAAATTACAAATGATCATTGTATTTTTTTCTTTATTTATTGTAGGATACCTGGCTGTTAAATTATTACCGGATGCGGTTGGATTTAACGGTGCATTACACCTGGCTGGTGAAAAAGGTAAAATGAACATCATTACAACCGGATTTACTGACCAGGGATTTAACTGGAAGGATAAATACAATATATGGAGTGGTTTGATCGGCGGTTTTTTTCTTGCACTCAGTTATTTTGGTACCGATCATAGCCAGGTGGGGCGATACCTTACAGCAAAAAATATTAAAGAAAGCAGGAGGGGGTTGTTAATGAATGGACTGGTAAAAGTGCCGATGCAGTTTTTTATTTTATTACTGGGTGTATTAATTTTTTCTTTTTACCAGTTTAAAAAAGCACCTATTTATTTTGATGATGTTAGCCTTGCACAGGCAAAGCAAACTGTAAAAAAAGACTCCATCGTTTTGCTGGAAACACAATACCAAACTGCCCTTACATCCGGCAACATGAATGAAGCAAATGCCGTAAGAAAAAATTTTAAAGGATTAATGGAAAGGGCATTACCCGATAACAAACCCAATGACACCAATTATATTTTCCTGCGTTTTGTAAAAGATAATTTGCCGGTTGGGTTGATTGGCTTAATCATCGCCATCATCTTTTTGGCAGCATGGGGCAGCATTGCTGCTGCTTTAAATGCCTTAGCCGCCTGCACAGTTGTTGACTTTCATAAAAAGTTTTTTGTAAAAAAAGAAACTGAACTGAAAGATTATAAAATAGCACAATGGTACACACTGGGCTGGGGAATTTTTTCAATCATCATTGCCATGTTTGCTTATAATATCGGCAACAGTTTAATTGAAGCTGTTAATATCATCGGCTCTTTGTTTTATGGAGTTATCCTCGGCGTGTTTTTAGTAGCCTTCTGGATAAAATATATAAAAGGCAATGCAGTTTTTATTGCAGCAATTATTTCAGAGTTGCTGGTAATATTTATTTACAGGCAGGATGTAATTTCTTTTCTGTGGCTAAATGCCATTGGTGCAATACTGGTAATTATTTTAAGTTTATTTTTACAATCTATTTTACCAACCCCAAATGCAAAACAGGATGCTTAAAATATTTTTTACTGCCACTGTAATGTTGCTTTTATTGTCCTGCAACGAAAAAAATGAGTGCAGCGGCAATTGTGATACTGTTTTTCCGGAACTCATTTTTAAAATAGTAAACAGCGGCGATCAAAACCTAACCTGTGGCCCCAATAAAATTTACACTTCCGATAAAATTCAGTTTAAATCTGTTCTTTCAGGAACACTAACAGATGAAGCCAAAACATTTTCAGGAGATTCCACTTCAGCAGCTACCGGAATTGTTTTAATAACATCAGGTTTAAGCAGCCAGTATTATTTATATCTCAACAATGTAAAAACAGACTCCCTTCAGTTTACCTATCAAACCTTTGCTGGCAAAACCGAATGCTGTTCCAATTACCACAGAGTTACCCAGGTAAAACTGAATAATGCATTAATAACTTCGCCCTATACAATTGTAAAATAATTATTCGCCCGTTTCCGGATTATTTCCCCATCCCCATTTTAAAAAATCGGGAAATGCATTTGCCCAGGTGGGCACATCATGCCGGCCTTCTTTTAATTCAAGAAATTTTATTGCAGAAGAAGGATAACCTTTTTCTGAAAGTTCATCAATCAATGTGGCAGTATCATCAATAGAATCTATGATACCATTGTTATTTCTGTCGGCGGTTTCATCCAATGTGCCTACTTCAAAAAAGAAATTTAGCCATGGTGCAAAATTGCCCTGACGTATTTGGCGGTGCATGATGCGGTGTTTGTTTTCATCAAAGTCTTCATCGTCCTGAGCCTTGTCACGCCACCAGAAAGAACCGCTGAACACACCCACTTTGCTAAACTCAAGCGGATTGTTCCAAACAATATCCAAAGCCGATAAACCACCCAGCGAAAAACCAGCAAAAGATTTTTCTTTAAAAGAATTTACTGAATATGTTTTACGAATGAAAGGCAGTAATTCTTCAAAAACAAACTGGCTGTATAATGCAGATTTGGCTCCCCTGCCTTTGTAGTCTAAAATTTTTGCAGTGCCGTATTCATTCTTTCTGTCGGCAGAGCAATGAAGGCCAACACATAATAAAGGGGTAATGGAGTCTGAATCGTAAAGATTTTCAAGTATTTCATCAAAATGCATAGTCACCAGATCCTGCCCGTCGTTAATAAGGAGCAGCCCCATTTCGGAAGGCTCGGTTACATTGGTGGGTAAATAACAATCTACTTTTACATCCCTTACTAAAAACTCCGATTTGATGATATGATTCTCAGTAATGACGCTTACGGTTTTCTCACTTGCCATATTGCCAAAAGTAAGGAAAGATGATGGAAATTTAATGCAGGGCAGCTATCATCTGCCCTGCTCAAACAATATTTGTTTTATTGGCAATGAAAAAATATATTTGATTAACGCTGAATTGTAAACCAAAATAAATGTTATGAAGAAAATCGGAGTCTTATTCGGAAAAGAAAGAAGCTTTCCCGAAGCTTTTGTTGCAAGAGTAAACAGCAAAAATATTGAAAGCATTATTGCCGAACCGGTACAAATTGATAAAGTGATGCAGGGCGAACCAAGTGGCTATGCAGTTATTTTTGACCGTATCAGCCAGGATGTTCCTTTTTACAGGGCTTACTTAAAAAATGCGGCTCTTTGCGGCACTACAGTTATTAACAATCCTTTTTGGTGGAGTGCAGATGAATAGTTTTTTTATAACTGTCTTGCAACATAAATTGGGGTGCCGGTTCCTAAAACTGTCATACTTCCTTCAAAAGATTTGCCTGCCGATACCAGCAATGAATCTTTTTCTAACCTTGCTTATCCGTTGGATTGGGAAGGTATTTTTAAATACATAGGTTTTCCGGCTTACATGAAACCATTTGCCGGCGGCGGATGGAAAAGTGTTTATCAGCTAAACAGCATTGAAGAGTTTTTTGAAAAACATGCCGAAACCGAACAATTGGTAATGATGCTGCAGGAAGAAATAAAATTTGACGAGTATTACCGCTGTTATTGTATTGGCGGAAAATATGTACGCATCATGCCTTATGAACCACGCAATCCCCATCACCTGCGTTATGTGGCCGATTTTAAACCAAGCCCTGAGCGTTACAAACTGATGGAAGATATTGTACTCAGAATTTGCCGCTACCTTGGTTATGACTTTAATACGGTTGAGCTGGCTTTACGTGACGGCGTACCTTATGCCATTGATTTTTGCAACCCGGCTCCCGATGCAGAAGTAACAAGCGTAGGCCAGGAAAATTTTGAGTGGGTGGTGGAAACGGCTGCAAATTATGCTATTGAAAAAGCACTGGAGCATAAAGACAATGCCGACAATTTAACCTGGGGCGAATATATCAAGCGAAGCAGTAATAAAGAAAAACTGTATTAACAAATATTGAAAAATTATTTAACCATACAAAAGGAAGATTTAAGTGAACTAAAAGTTGAAGAACCTGAAAGCCCTTTGGGTTTTACTTATGCCGATTATTTAACCTGGAATTTTAAGGAAAGAATAGAACTGATAAGAGGCAGGATTTTTAAGATGAGCCCGGCTCCATCATTTAATCATCAGAAGATTTCAGTAAATATCGTAACCAAAATTTCAAATTTTCTTGATGGCAAACCTTGCAGGTGTTATCATGCACCTGTTGATGTAAGGTTGAAAGGGAAGCCTTTCAGAAAGAAAAAATTAAGGGATGATGAGATAACAACAGTTGTGCAGCCGGATATAATTGTGGTTTGCGATGAAGAAAAACTGAAAGATAACAGGAGCGTTGACGGAGCACCCGAACTGGTTGTAGAAATTTTAAGCCCCGGCAACACCAGCACCGAAACAAAATACAAATTTGATTTGTATGAAGAAAACGGTGTGCTGGAATATTGGATTGTTTATCCAGAGTATAAACAAATTCATGTTTATCTTCTTAATGAAAATGAAGAATATGGAAAGCCGCTTATTTACGAAGCCAACGAAAATATTTCTTCAGTTGTATTAAAAGGTTTAAGCATCCCCACGAACGACATTTTTAAATTGTAAAACATTATTCATTTAGCATGGCAAATTTATCCTACAAGCATTTTACCCTTGGTGTTGAAGAAGAATACATGGTGATAGACCCAACTACCAGGGAACTGAAAAGCCATGAACAAAAAATTGTGCATGAAGGTCAGAAGATTTTAAAAGACAAAGTAAAAGCCGAGATGCACCAGGCTGTGGTGGAAGTAGGCACCGACATTTGTAATGATGTGGATGAAGCCTTCATGGACGTAAGCACCTTACGCAAGGCCATCAGCGGCATTGCAGATGGGCTTGGACTTTGGGTAGGTGCATCGGGCACACATCCTTTCAGCCATTGGGAAAGCCAGTTGATAACGGATCATATCCGATACAGTGAAATAGTAAATGAACTGCAGGAAGCCGCCAGGAGCAATCTTATTTTTGGGCTGCATGTGCATGTTGGTATGGAGAACAGGGAAATGGCAATTCATATTGCCAATTCGGCCCGCTATTTTTTACCACATATTTATGCTCTCAGCACCAATTCGCCATTTTGGGAAGGAAGATTGACTGGCTATAAAAGTTTCCGTACAAAAGTATTTGATAAATTTCCCCGTACCGGAATACCAGATTATTTTGAAAGCATAGAAGCACACGATAATTATGTGAAGCTGCTGGTGAAAACCAATTGCATTGACAATGCAAAAAAAATATGGTGGGATTTAAGGGTACATCCATTCTTTAACACAGTTGAATTCAGGATTTGCGATATACCTATGACAGTGCAGGAAACAATTTCTATTGCCGCATTGTTCCAGGCAATATGCGCTAAACTTTACAAGCTGCGTACTCAAAACCTGAACTTTATGATGTATTCCCGAGCATTGCTCAATGAAAATAAATGGCGTGCCGGTCGTTATGGAATTGATGGGAGCCTGATAGATTTTGGAAAAGAATCGGAAGTTAATACCCGGATTTTGATTTACGAATTACTAGACTTTATTGATGATGTAGTGCCGCATTTGGGCAGCCGTCATGCAGTGGCCAATGTGCATAAAATGATGGAGCAGGGCACTGGTGCGGACAGGCAACTGAAAGTTTATGAAGAGAGCAAAAACCTTGTAAACGTGGTGGATTTCATTCATTCCAGCTTTTTAGCAGGATTGTAACTTGGCTTGTAAAATCTAAGTTCCTATATTTGCAGTCCGAAATTAAAATTTGGCTGCGTAGCTCAACTGAATAGAGCATCTGACTACGGATCAGAAGGTTTTAGGTTTGAATCCTAACGCGGTCACATAAGAAAGGGTTTCAAGAAATTGAAACCCTTTCGTTTTAAGCAAACCTCGGCAAATTAATGGCAGTATTTTTTTATTAGTTCCCTGGCTTTTAACAGACCCAATTCTACCGCCTTATTTAGGTCTGAACATCCCTTACTTTTTTGCCCCATAACAATATTTACTGCTCCCCTGTTGAGCCAGGCATCTGCATTTCCAGGACTCATTTCTATTGTTTTTGTATAATCCCTGATTGCACCGGGGTAATCTTCAAGTTTACTTTTTACTGCACCCCTGTTAAAATAAGCATCTGCAAATCCCTGATCAAGTTCTATTGCAAGGGTGTAATCTGCTATTGATCCCTTGTAATCATTCAGCTCATTTTTAGCAATGCCCCGGTTATTAAAAGCTTCCGCATTTTTTGGATCGATATCGATCACTTTACTATTATCTGAAATAGCTCCTTCAAAATCCCTCAGGGCAGCTTTTATAATCCCCCTGTTAAAATAAGCATTTATAAACCCGGTGTTAAATGCTATTGCCGCAGAATAATCATTGATGGCACCCGTATCATTTTTTAAAAAGTATTTTATATTTCCCCGGTTATAGTAAGCATCAGTGTTTTTAGAATTTAATGCTAAAGCCTTAGTATAATCTGCCAAGGCACCAGTATTGTCTGCTGCATAACGTTTTGCCACTCCGCGGATATTATAAGCATCCGCAAAATCCGGATTAAGATTTATCACTTTATTCATATCCGCAATTGCAGCTTCATAATTTTGCAGATAGCATTTTGTAAGCCCCCTGTTATAATAAGCATCCACAAAATCAGCACTACGCTTTATAACTTTATTATAATCTGATACAGCACCCTTAAAATCTCTTGAATATTGCTTTGAAAGCCCCCGGATATAATAAGCGCTGATGAATTCCGGGCTAAGCTTTATGGCTTTATCAAGATAAATTACAGCACTGTCAAATTCCTGTACCCTGCATTTTTCTATACCCTGGTTATAATACTGGTAAGTGGTTTTAAGGTCATCCGCATTCCGTAAACCTGTTTTATTGAGAATGGAAAAGCGGCTATTCTGCTCTTTTGCCTGATCTTTATAGTACTGCAGGCGCATTGCTTCCGCTGCAAACCTGTCCATCATTGCGATATCATTTGCAGGACTGTATACTGTCTGGCAATGGCTGGCTATGACGGAACTAAAAATAAAGATGGATATAATTATTTTTTTCATCTTTTTGAATTTACATTGTAACAAAACCGGCATTTCAAAATACAGTTTATTTATGAAAGAAAATCGAATTAATTTAATTCATTGGCTGAGTGAACTTTCTGTTATTAAAAGCCTTTCTTATTTTTAGTATATGAAATTGCAATTCTGGTCAATCGGCAAAGCACACGAACCCTATGTAAAAGAGGGTGTGGAAATATTTACCAACCGCATCTCTCATTATTATCCTGTTGAATGGAACATTATTCCCATGCCGAAAAATACTTCGATGCTGAGTGAAATGGATTTGAAAAAGAAAGAAGGCGAAACCATTTTAAATTTTTTGGGCAAAGAAGATTACCTGGTTTTATTAGATGAAAAAGGCAAACAATTCAGCAGTGAAAGCCTTGCAGGCTTTGTACAAACAAGGGCAAATGAAAGTGTGAAGAACCTTATTTTTTTAATTGGCGGTGCTTACGGAGTTAGCGAAGAAGTTTTTAAAAGAGCCAATTATAAATGGAGTTTATCGCAACTGGTTTTTCCGCACCAGCTGGTAAGGCTTATCTTAGCAGAGCAGGTTTACAGGGCCTGCACTATTATCAGGAATGAAAAATATCATCACAGCTAAATTATTATTGAAATTTTTTTATGGACGAAATATCTCTTTTTCCAGTTACGTTTTCAATCATTGCAATTACAGTTGCTGTTTCATTGATTGCATTTAACAACCATGAGCTTCGTAATAAATGTATGTTTTATCCCTATGGCATGGGTTCATCATCGCAGTATTACCGGTTTTTAAGTCATGGACTCATACATGCCGATTTTATCCATTTGTTTTTCAACATGTACACATTATACTCTTTTGGAAGAGTAGCTGAACTGCTTTTATTCAACAAAGCCCAATATGCAATACTATATGTTACCGCATTGATAGCTTCTTCCATCTTCGATTTTTTTAAACACAGAAAGAATTATGGATATGCAGCATTGGGTGCGTCGGGTGCTGTTTCGGCTGTATTATTTTCAACACTCATTTTCGATCCCTGGGTGAAAGGAGTTGCACTTTTTGGAATTAATATCCTTGCTATTCCAAATATATTGTTTGCTGTGCTTTACCTATGGTATTGTGCATATATGAGCAAACGGGGCGGCGATAACATAGGGCACAATGCACATTTATGGGGAAGTGTGTATGGTTTTTTGTTTACGGCAATTCTAAAACCCGAACTATTTAAGAGTTTCCTGGATAAACTCATGCATCCTTCGTTTTAAAACTTATCTGCAATACATCTTTTGTCTTAGAAGTAATTTTAAACCGGTCATCAATCCGTAGCCCAACAACCCAGATGGTTTTTTTGTTGCTTTCAAGTATCCAGACTTTTTCTTTTTGGGTAAGTGATAGTTTCTGGTCAATAAAAAAACGGCTCAGTTTCTTTTTTTTATTCATCCCCAGCGGATAAAAATAATCTCCCTGCTTCCATTTACGCAGCAAAAGAGGAAAATGAATTTCGGCAGCATCTAACTGGGCTATTAGTTGAGAATGGAGAATTGAGAATTGATTATTGGTTATTTTTTTTACATCCAGGTTGCCTTCCGAAAAAGAATAAGTTCCCTCACCTTCAATTAATATGTTTAAAGCTTCGGTAGTTTGATTGGGTGAAATAATAAGCCAGTTACGGTTCCTGATTATCCGGTGAGTTGCAGACTGGATATATTTGCCCGATTCACATTCAAGCAAAGCAATTACTTCTTCAGTTTGATGGGCCGTAAAACCAAAATCCTTTATTATTTCATAAACTATTGCCGATAAAGGCGCTGCCTTTGCCAGTTTCAAAACAGGAATATGAATTTCATTTCCCCTTTGCTCCATTAATTTTTTCTTATGAAGGCCTATTGCCTGGCGGTACAATTTTTCTGCTTCACCAAGTCTTGAAATATTTTTTAAAATGTTTTCATTTACCTGTGGAAAAACTTTCTGTACAGCCGGAATGAGTTCGTTCCGGAAATAGTTACGGGTAAAATCATTTTGTTCATTGGTATAGTCAGTAACAAAATCCAGTTTATTTTCTTTTGCAAAAGCTTCCAGTTCGGATTTATAAGCAAAGAGTAAAGGGCGGATAATTTTATTTTGCTTTGGTAAAATTCCATGCAGGCCTTTAATACCTGTGCCCCTGAAGAAATTCATAAGCACAGTTTCAATATTATCATTGGCATGATGGGCAGTTAAAAGAAAGTTGGGAGTTGGAAGTTCGGAGTTGGGAATATTTAGCAGTTCACTAAACCATTCATATCTTAAATCTCTTGCAGTTTCTTCAATAGATTTTTTTTCTTTTTTGGCAATTGCAGTTGTGTCAAATGCTTTTTGATGAAATGACACATTATATTTTTCGACCAATGCTTTTACAAATAATTCATCCCGGTTACTGTCATCGCCTCTTAACTGAAAATTGCAATGAGCAATTTCAAAATCAAAGCCTGCCTGTTTACAGAGTTCACACAGCACAACAGAATCTACACCGCCACTTACTGCCAGCAGCAGTTTATCTTTTGGCGAGAAAAGATTTTGATGTTTGATGTAATTAATAAATCGCTCTGATAAATTCATTTCTGCATTTCAAAATACGCTTCGGTAAAAGTTCAATATTGGTATGCGGTACAAGTGAGTGACACAAGAATGATGCTATGAAAAACTACTGCCTGTAACCACAAACAATAAACCTCAAACAACAAATTACTCTTCCAAATCCTCCTTCGCTCCCATCAGTTCATTATACGAATGATTATCGCCAGCCCTCTTTGCTTCCCACATCCCCCGTTCATATACTTTAATGGCTTTTTCAAACTCCCCTGCCCTTTCCAATAATTTTCCCAGGTGATAATAGGATCCGATATAAGTTGGTTCCCTCAGCAAAATTTCGTTAAAAAGTTTACGGGCTTCTTCATCCTTTTCAATCTTAATGTATTCCAGCGCCAGCGCATGCTGCAGAAAACTGTCCTTGTCAGACGTCCGCATAAATTCCAGCAATTTTTCTATCCTGCTCACTTTTTATTTTTAATTTTTTAAGTTGCTTCTCTTATCTTTGCCTTAGTTGCATAAACAACTAATTTGAACATTTTATATTTGCATTATGAAAATTCTTGTTTGCATCAGTAAAACGCCGGACACAACGGCAAAAATAGCCTTCAGCGATAACAATACGAAATTTACCACCGACGGCGTGCAGTGGATCATCAACCCTTACGACGAATGGTATGCATTGGTTCGTGCCCTCGAACTGAAAGAAGCGGATGCTGCAACTTCAATCCATTTGGTAACTGTTGGCGATGTTTCTGTGGAGCCAATCATTCGCAAGGCGCTGGCGCTGGGCGGCGATGAAGCCATCAGGATTAATGCCGACAGCCATGATAGTTTTTACATCGCTTCGCAAATTGCCGAAGTGGCAAAGCAGGGCAGTTACGATTTGATTTTTACGGGTAAAGAAACCATTGATTACAACGGCTCTTCCATCGGCGGTATGGTTGCTGAGTTGCTCGATATTCCTTATGTTTCGCTGGCAACAAAATTTGACATTGCTGATGGCGCTGCCATCATCAACCGTGAAATTGAAGGCGGCGAAGAAACGGATAAAGTTCCTTTCCCGCTGGCAGTTAGTTGCCAGAAGGGAATGGCGGAGCAACGCATACCAAATATGAAAGGTATCATGGGTGCAAGAACAAAACCTTTGAAGGTTTTAGAACCTGTTGCAGTGGATTCATTGACATCAATTGTATCTTTTGATTTGCCACCTGCTAAGGCAGGAGTGAAATTAGTTTCGCCTGATACACCCGAGGAATTGGTGCGGTTGCTGCATGAAGAGGCGAAAGTGTTTTAGCCCCCTCCTGAACTTCGTTCGTTCTCTTTCAGAGAACCCCGAAGGGGGAAGAAAAGGAGAAGATTGATGGAAGATTGTGTAGTTTTTTTTGGGTACCAGGCGTTTGATTATTAATTAAACATTGTTGCGTCGCACTCTTGTACTTTTAGTTCTTTATTCAACGTATTAAATTCATAACAGCCTTTGATAAATGAATCAGCGGCAAAAATTAAAAATATGTCAGTATTAGTTTTTTTGGACCAGGCAGAAGGCCATGTAAAGAAAGCATCTTTTGAAGTAGCTTCTTATGGTGCTAAAATAGCTGAGCAGTTAGGTGTATCAGCAGAAGGAATTGTATTGGGGTCAGTAAGTGATGATTTAGCTGCTCTTGGAAAATATGGTTTGAAAAAAATTCATACCGTAAAAAATGATTCGCTCAACCATCTGGATGCACAGGTATTTACTAAAGTAATTGCCGATGCAGTTGCCGCAACCGGTGCAACAGTTGTTGTATTCAGCGGTAATTTTAGCGGTAAAGCAATTGCTCCACGCCTTAGTGCAAGACTAAAGGCTGGTTTGGTTAGCGGTGCCATTGCATTGCCTGATACCAGCAATGGCTTTGTTGTAAAGAAAAGTGTTTTCAGCGGTAAGGCTTTTGCAAACATCAGCATTAATACCGTGATAAAAATTATCTCTCTTAATCCTAACTCATTCAGCATTATCACAACCGAAGCCGTTGCAGAAGTTGTGGAATTTACAGCAAAAGTTGATGCAGCAAAAGTTGTTGTAACAGCCACCAACAAAATTGTGGGTGAAGTTCCATTAAGCGAAGCTGAACTGGTAATAAGTGGTGGCCGTGGACTGAAAGGCCCTGAAAACTGGGGGCTGGTTACCGACCTTGCAAAACTAATTGGTGCTGCCACGGCCTGCAGCCGCCCTGTTGCCGATATTGGCTGGCGGCCACATCATGAGCATGTGGGGCAAACAGGTTTGGCTATTGCACCCAATTTATATTTTGCCATCGGCATCAGCGGCTCCATCCAGCATTTGGCTGGCGTAAACAGGAGTAAAGTAATTGTTGTCATTAATAAAGACCCCGAAGCACCATTCTTTAAAGCAGCAGATTACGGCATTGTTGGCGATGCTTTTGAAGTAATGCCAAAGATTATTGAAGCGGTGAGAAAATTGAAATCTGCATAAAACAAAGGATAATTAAATTACAAAGCCTTTCAAGCATTTTGAAAGGCTTTATTTTTTACATTTGTGATTAATCAACAGCATCAGTTATTTTGTTGCATAGAACATGAAAAAGATTGAACTGGAAATAGTAGCATTATCGCATAGTATTACACAAACACACTCTTACGCCGTAGTATTGGGTGAAATAAATGGTTTGCGCCGCCTGCCCATCGTTATTGGTGGCTTTGAAGCACAGGCAATTGCTGTAGCGCTTGAAAGAATGAACCCCAGCCGCCCCCTTACGCATGACCTGATGAAAAATTTTATGATGGCTTTTAATGTAGAACTGCATGAAGTAATTATCAACGATTTGCAGGAAGGTATTTTTTACTCCAAATTGGTTTGCAGCACAGAAAATGATACAGTGGAAATTGACAGCCGCACTTCGGATGCTCTGGCGCTTGCGGTACGTTTTGGCTGCCCCATTTATACTTACGATAACATACTTGACCAGGCCGGCATTTTGATGGAAGAAGACAATAAGAAGAAAAAATCGGCGCCCGCAGTTACTTCCGAAAGCGGCAGCGGCAGCGAAGACATAAAATCAATGAGCCTCGAAGATTTGAACACACTGCTGAATGATGTGCTGGAACAGGAAGATTATATAAAAGCCATAGCAATAAGGGACGAAATAAAAAGCCGAAAGGGAAAGTAACAAATGAAAAATGATGAATTAAAAATTAAAAATGTTTTCAATTCATTTCAGTCTTCTTTTTCGCTACCATTTTTAATTCTTCATTTTTAATTAATCAATGATTGTTTTCCCCAATTGTAAAATAAACCTCGGCCTCAATATCCTCCGCAAAAGAGAAGATGGCTTTCATGATTTGGAAACATTTTTTTATCCCTTACAAATAAAAGATGCGTTAGAAATTATTCGAACAGGGTCGGTAGAAGCAATTGAATACAGCAGTTCTGGAATTATTGTTGACGGCCCATCGGATGATAATCTCTGCATCAAAGCTTATTATTTACTAAAAAAAGATTTTCCCGAATTGCCTGCAATAAAAATGCACCTGCATAAAACCATTCCGCTGGGTGCAGGGCTGGGCGGTGGTTCCGCCGATGCAGCATTTACTTTAAATTTGCTTAATACAAAATTCAACCTAAACCTCTCGACCCCAAAACTTCTAAACTATGCTACTCATCTTGGCAGCGATTGTCCTTTCTTTATTATGAATAAAACTTCTCTTGCTACGGGGCGTGGAGAAATTTTAGAACAAGTTGATACTAAGTTGTCGGCCTATAAGTTTATCATCATTAATCCTGGCATTCATATAAATACCGGCTGGGCATTTGCACAACTTACCCCTGCCCTCCCCAATAAATCAATTAAAGAAATTATAGAGCAACCCATTGCAACATGGAAAGATGAATTACAAAATGATTTTGAAAACCCGGTTTTCGAAAAATATCCAGAAATAAAAAACATTAAGGAAACATTATACAGCAAAGGCGCATTGTATGCAGCCATGAGTGGCAGTGGCAGCAGTGTATTTGGAATTTTTGAAAAAGAAATTCCGGCAATTGAATTTGCAGGCAAAAATTATTTTACGAAAATTGTCAGCGGTTGATTTCGGCAAGTAAATCTTCCAAATCAAGTGCATCAGTAATCATTACCAAATTTCCGTCGGCATCCCTGGGCCATTCTTCTTTTGGCCGGTCCCAATACAATTCTACTCCATTTCTGTCAGGGTCATTCATATAAAGCGCCAGCGAAACACCATGATCCGATGCACCGGTTAATGGATATTTTGCATCGAGTAATTTTTTTAAAATTGTTGCTAAATCTTTTTTTGTCGGGTAAAGAATAGCAGTGTGATACAAACCCGCCGAATTGATGGGTGCAGGCCCTGCATTTTTACTGTGCCAGGTATTCAAACCAATATGGTGATGATAACCGCCTGCAGAAAGAAACACAGCGCTGTCACCATAATGCTGCGTTATTTCAAAGCCAAGCAAATCTTTATAAAAAGTAAGCGCTCTGTCAATGTTAGACACTTTTAAATGCACATGGCCGATCCTTGTTTGTGCCGGAATTGCATAGCTCATAAAATAGTTTTATCTTGCAGCAAAATTACAATTATCAAATCGCTGTACAACATATCATCTTTCTTACACAGCAACCTCGATTTACTCAATCATCGAGGATAAATCTTTCGTAACCTCCCCAACCGGGAGGAACTACTGCATTTCTTTTTTAGAATTTATTTTTTACCATTTAGAATTTTTACATCATGACATCAACAATCAATATATCAGCCAATAGCCGTCATTATTTAGAACTGGAAGAAAAATACGGTGCACATAATTATCATCCATTGCCTGTTGTATTGAACAAAGGCGAGGGCGTTTTTGTGTGGGATGTAGATGGAAAACGTTATTACGATTTCCTGAGTGGTTACTCTGCTGTAAACCAGGGACACTGTCATCCAAAAATAATTGCTGCTTTAACAGAGCAGGCACAAAAACTTACTTTAACATCAAGGGCTTTTCACAGTAATATTTTAGGTGAATATGAAAAGTATATCACTGAATATTTTGGTTATGATAAAGTGCTGCCCATGAACACCGGTGTGGAAGCAGTGGAAACTGCTATTAAATTAGCAAGACACTGGGGTTATAAAATAAAAGGCGTTGAAGAAAACAAAGCAACAATTATTGTATGCATCAATAATTTTCATGGCCGTACAACAGGTGTAATTTCCTTCAGCACAGATGCAACTGCTACAAAAGACTTTGGGCCTTTTATTTCCGGTTACGAAACAATTGCTTTCAATGATTTGGCTGCATTGGAAAAAGCACTGCAGGATAAAAACGTTTGCGGATTTTTATTTGAACCCATCCAGGGCGAAGCCGGCGTAGTAGTTCCTGATGATGGCTATTATAAAGGCATCAGGCAACTGTGCGATGAATACAATGTGTTGATGATGGCCGATGAAATTCAAACCGGGCTGGCAAGAACAGGAAAAATGCTTGCATGCGACCATGAAAATGTAAAGCCCGATATTTTGATATTGGGAAAAGCATTAAGCGGCGGAACAATCCCGGTAAGTGCAGTGCTGGCAAATGATGAAATTATGATGACCATAAAACCCGGTGAGCATGGAAGCACTTATGGAGGCAACCCATTGGCTTGTGCTGTTGCCATTGCATCGCTGCAGGTTTTAAAAGAAGATAAGCTTTCAGAAAACGCCGCTGCAATGGGCCAACTGCTGAGAGAAGAATTGCAAAAAATAAATTCTCCTTTTGTTTCAATGGTAAGAGGCAAAGGGCTGCTGAATGCAATTGTAATAAAACATTCTAACCCCGAAGCAGCCTGGGAACTTTGTTTGCAACTAAAAGAAGCAGGCCTACTGGCAAAACCAACTCATGGCGATAAGATACGTTTTGCACCGCCATTGGTAATTAATAAAGAGCAAGTGCTGGATTGTGTGGGCATAATAAAACAAAGCCTTTTAAAATTATAATTCCTATTTTTAAGAGCAAAAATACCGTTGCATAAATTTTTTACAATGAAAACATTTTCATGTACAATTTTCTTTTTACTCCTTGTTTCTTTTGCTGGCTTCAGCCAGACAGAGGCAGAAAAAGACGGCAAAAAAGTTTCGGACAAAGAAGCAAAAGAAATTATTAGTCAGCTAAAGATTGACACAGCAAGGTTCCTTGCTTCCTCTGCTGCCGAAGCATGCAAGTGCATTGATTCAATTACGCTCAATAAAAAAAGCGCTGCAGAAATATCACAGGATATTTTCTCCTGCATAGATAAGCATGTAACAACCTACCAGTTGTTACTTAAAATTAATGCTTCTATGCTGGGTGGCAGCAATAAAATAGAACTTGCAACAGATAAAAATTCAAATGAATACAAACGTTATTATTTTGAAATGGAAAGATGGCTGAAAGACAGTTGTGCTTCATTAAAAAATGCTGTTGCTTCTGATAACAAAGAATCTGAATTTTCAAAATCTAAAGATGAAAAAGCGCTTGAATATTATTATAAAGGTGTAGATTTTATTAACGTTGATAATTATAAAGATGCTTTGCCATGGTTTGAAAAAGCAGTGAAGCAGGATGATAAATTTGCTTTTGCATGGGATAATATTGGCGTAAGCAAAAGAAAGCTGGGCGACCTTGACGGTGCACTGGCGGCTTATCTGAAATCGCTGCAACTGGATCCAAAAGGTAAATTGCCATTGCAAAATATTCCTGTAGTATATGAATTCAAAAAAGATTATGAAAAAGCCCTTGATGCTTATAAAAACATTTTAACTGTTTATCCAGATGCCCCCGAAGCTTATTATGGCTCGGCAAGAATGTATGCAATGAAGGATGACATTGAAAAAGCATTGGACAATATGTGCAAGGCATACAATATTTATACTCAACTCAGTTCTCCTTACCGGGTTGATGCGGAGAATAACATTAATTATTTTTTTAAAAAATTGAAAGAGACCGGAAAAGAAGAACTCTTTTATAAGGTTTTAAAAGATAACAATATTAAAAGCCAGTAACACAAGAAACAGTCTTTACAATGACAACAAACTGGCTTGAACAAATTCTTAAACCCGGAACTGTAACAGCAGCCAATGGAATCTGGATTGCAAATGAGCTCTTAAATAAAAAAATCAAATGGAGTTTTGCCGATGAGTGGAAAGAACATGCCAAAACAAATCAGCAAAAAACATGGGACTGGACAGCACAGCAGCGCCTAGAACAGTTTTATATTGAAACGAGAACAACCGCCACTGAATTAAAAGGCAAGGTTGTTTTAGATGCCGGATGTGGCAACGGTCAATTATCTAAAGCCATTGCCGATGCAGGCGCAAATGTTGCTGGTGTTGATTTACATCCTTATCTGCCGGCAAACATCAGCACTTCCAATCTTCAGTTTGTGCAGGCCGATTTTGATGAGCCTCCATTTAAAGAAAACAGTTTTGACATTATCATCGCCAACGGCACAATTCATCACACAAAAAATACTTTTCATTCTTTTCAATCATTAGCCGGTCTCGTAAAACAAGATGGGAAATTTTATGTTTGGGTTTATAAAAAACCTGATGGCTGGTGGAGAAAGTTTTTATTGTGGTGGCTGGATGCAAAACGATTTTTCATCAGCCGCTTTCCGGCATGGCTTCAAAAAATTTGTGTAAACATATTAACCAGTTTCTTTTTTCTTTTATCAAGAATTAGAAATGGGAAAAACACAAAACGAAGTAAAGAAGAAATAAGGATAAATGTGTACGATGCATTCACTCCACGTTACAGGCATTATCACAACCCAGTTGAAGTGGCAGCATGGTTTTACAAATGTGGTTTTGATGAACCCATTTTATCGCATTGGGATAATGCCATTGGTTTTGGAATGGTGGCCGCAAAAAACAACAATCATCAAAAACCTGCAGGCGATCATTTTACTTGCTGAATATTATTTACCTGATTTATTTTTCGCTAACTACATTTGATCTATGGATACACATCTTCATCACACCCACAACGAACAACATTTAAAAAGTTCTGACCTGCTAAGAGACATTGTGATAGGAATGAGCGATGGACTTACTGTTCCGTTTGCATTGGCGGCAGGGCTTAGTGGTGCTGTAAGCAGCAGCAGCATCATTGTAATTGCAGGCATTGCCGAAATTGCAGCTGGCAGTATTGCAATGGGCCTTGGCGGTTACCTTGCCGGTAAAACAGAACAGGACCATTATAAAAGCGAAGTAAAAAGAGAATATGATGAAGTAGAAAATTTGCGCCACCGTGAAATTGAAGAGACAAAGGAATTTTTTGCCAATATTGGCCTAAGTCCTGCTTTGCAGGAGCAGGCAACACAGGAAATTGCACAGGACAAAGACCGCTGGGTAGATTTTATGATGAAATATGAACTTGGACTGGAAAAACCCGACCCAAGAAGAGCCACCAAAAGCGCATTGAATATCGGGCTTTCTTATGTTGCTGGCGGGATTATTCCATTAAGCCCATATTTTTTTATCAGTGATTCTACTGAGGCGTTAAAAATTTCTGTAGTTGCCACATTGATTTGCTTGTTTGTATTTGGCTTTTTCAAAAGTAAAATTACAGGCGTCAATCCTGTATGGGGCGCCTTAAAAGTTACATTAATTGGTGCTTTAGCTGCTGCTGCAGCATTTGGTGTGGCAAAATTATTTGAGCATTAAAGATGATGTTTCACATTACGTGAAATATTCTCCATCGTCCATTCAATTTTCTTTTCAAAAGGATGCTGGCGAACATTACAGTCTTGTTTTATGCAGATGCTGCAACTAAAATCAAGGCAACCATCTGTATGCACAAATAATTCCATCGCTTCCCCATATTCATTTTTCACCAGTGCAGATAAGGCATCAATTTCCCTGTGAGCTTCATGCACATTTAAATACCAGGGCACAGTTAAGTGGCAGTCAAGGTGCAAAGTGCCGCCATATTTTATTATGCGAAGGTTATGCAGATCAATCCAGTTCTCCCGGCGATTTTTATTCAGCATCTCCACCATTTTTTTCAGCAGCACTGTATCTGCTTCATCCATAATGCCTGCAACAGAACTGCGGACTATTTTATAGCCCGTAAAGATGATGATGAATGCAAACAAGACAGCCACAGCGCTGTCTATCCAGAATAAATTGGTAAAATAAATCAACGCCAGGCCAATGATGATGCCGATGGTGCTCCATGTATCGGACTGCAAATGTTTGCCACTTGCTATCAAAGCCAGTGAATTGTTTTTCTTTCCTGTTTTTATGCACAACGAACCAGCCACATAATTAATAATAGCTGTGGCAGCAATCAGTATCATTCCATAATCTAATTGCTGAATCTTGTGCGGATGAACAAGGTTATTAATGGCTTCGTAGATGATGATGAAGCCGGCAACTGTAATTAATGTTCCTTCAATAGCTGCAGAAAGAAACTCAGCCTTGCCATGCCCATAAGGATGATCGGAATCTTTAGGCTTGGCGCTAATGTATAAACTGTATAAACCAATAAAAGCTGCAATTACATTTACAATGCTTTCCAGTGCATCGGTTAAAATGGCAACCGAGCCTGTGATATACCATGCAATAATTTTTACTGTCAATAAAATAACAGCAATTACAGCAATGAATTTTTGAACTTTGAGATTATGAAGGGTTCTTTGCATGCGGTGGGCTTGGTTCAATAAAGGTATGCTGTAGAAGTGAGTGACACAACGATGTTGAAAAATGATTAAATGCTGGTAACAAAAATAACCTCAACAATCTACCCAATCCCCGTATTCAAACCTTATTTTTGCTGCATATTTTAAAACATTGCTTATGGATTTTCAGTTCAGCGAAGAACAGCTTATGATTAAACAGGCTGCCCGTGATTTTGCGGTAAACGAATGCCTGCCCGGCGTAATTGAACGGGATGAATTACAAAAATTTCCAAAAGAACAGATTGAAAAGTTAGCCGACCTGGGTTTTATGGGTATGATGGTAAAGCCTGAATATGGCGGCAGCGGTATGGATACCATCAGCTATGTTTTGGCAATGGAAGAAATAAGTAAAGTGGATGCAAGTGTGAGTGTGTGTATGAGTGTAAACAACAGCCTGGTTTGTTATGGCCTGCAGGAATATTGCAACGAAGAACAAAAACAAAAATATTTAACACCGCTGGCACAGGGGAAAAAAGACGGCGAATTATATATTGGTGCTTTTTTATTAAGTGAACCCGAAGCAGGCAGCGATGCAACATCGCAACAAACAACTGCAGAAGACAAAGACGATTATTATTTATTGAACGGAACAAAGAACTGGATAACCAATGGTAATTCAGCTTCGGTTTATTTAGTTATTGCTCAAACTGATGTAAGCAAAGGCAGCCGTGGCATCAATGCTTTTATTGTAGAAAAAAACTGGCCCGGCGTTACTGTTGGCGCTAAAGAAAATAAATTAGGAATAAGAGGAAGTGATACACATAGCATTTTATTCAATGATGTAAAAGTGCCAAAAGAAAACCGCATTGGTGAAGATGGTTTTGGTTTTAAGTTTGCCATGAAAACGTTGGCAGGTGGCAGAATTGGCATCGCTTCGCAGGCATTGGGCATTGCTGGTGGCGCTTATGAAAGATCATTGGCATACAGTAAACAACGTAAAGCATTTGGTACAGAAATAATGAATCACCAAATTATTCAGTTTAAACTGGCAGATATGGCTACAAAAATTGAAGCATCAAGATTGCTTTGCCTAAAAGCTGCCTGGGAAAAAGATAATAAAATGGATTATACACTTAGCAGCAGTATGGCAAAAGTATTCAGCAGCGAAACCGCCATGTGGACAGCTACCGAAGCAGTACAAATACACGGTGGTTATGGCTTTGTAAAAGAATACCATGTAGAACGCATGATGAGGGATGCGAAAATTACACAGATATATGAAGGAACAAGTGAAGTGCAAAGGATTGTCATAAGCAGGAGTATTTTAAAATAAGCCTATTTGTTGCAATGCTCGTAATATCCTTTAATGATATTCTTCCATACTTCTACCCTCTCTGATGTGATACTTCCGGTTTCGGTATAAAAATACCCGGGGGCTTTTGCTTTTATTTTTTCCCTGATAAATTCACAGGAATATAAACGCAATAAGCTGTAGGAACTTAAGTCACCTGAAACATAAGGATGGTCAATGTTATAAATATCCACCCCGTCTTTTGGTCCCTGGAAATAAAAAGAAGAAACACCCGCCTTATTTACAAATTCAAACAAACCTAAAGTATCTGTTCCTGCAACCCTTTTTACACAGCAGTTTCTCTGTATCATGTTATCGCCGTAATCATTTTTAAGGTCACGCAATCTATAGCGTGTGCCCTCAATGAATACCGCTGTTATGATACCAGGGTTATACTTTTCCTTTATTGTCTGCGAAATAAATTTTTGTTTGGCATACTTATTCTTGTTGGGCACCAGTTCAACACTCGTTACTTCTACCATTGAATTATTAGGGCCATGAAGATCCATCCTGAACATCCCTTTTACAGTATCAGAAAATAAAAGAATCAGTTTGCCATTGTACTCAGTTTGAGCATGAGTTGCAGGAACAACAACAAAAGTTAACAGCACTAAAAAAATTGAACGCATAAAAATTATTTCCTGCAAAATAGTTCTTTAGATACCCGCCGCTATACCGTTTTGTGGGTATTTTTGTAATACAACAAACATCATGAGTGTCAATAAAGAAAAATATCAGCAGATTGCAGAAGAATTGAAAGGCAAAGCCACCCTTGTAGCCGTTTCCAAAACAAAACCTGCAGCAGACATTCAGGCGTTATATGATTTAGGCCAGCGTGACTTTGGCGAAAACTATGTGCAGGAATTAACTGAAAAAGAAGCATTGCTGCCCAAAGATATCCGCTGGCATTATATAGGCCACCTGCAAAGCAATAAAGTAAAATACATTGCACCCTTTGTTCATTTAATTCACGGTGTTGATAGTTTGAGTTTGCTTAAAGAAATAAATAAACAGGCTTTAAAAAACAACCGTACCATTGATTGTCTTTTGCAAATACACATTGCCAAAGAAGAAACCAAATTTGGATTGGATAGCCATGAACTGGATACTGTTTTAACCGGCGATCTTTCTGCATTAAAAAACATCCGCATCACCGGTTTAATGGGCATGGCTTCCTTCTCAACCAATATGAATCTTGTAAGAGCCGAGTTTATTTACCTTAAAAGCCTCTTTGATAAATATGCCCAACCACAAACTACAAACCACCAATTACAAACTCTCTCCATGGGTATGAGCGCCGATTACAAAATAGCCGTGCAAGAAGGAAGCAATATGGTTCGTATCGGCAGTTTATTGTTTGGTGAAAGAAATTACAGCCTGTGAAGAAGGTAATTATCATCGGCGCTACATCGGGCATTGGAAGAGAACTGGCAAAACTATATGCTAGAAATAATTTTTTAGTTGGTATTACCGGAAGAAGGCAGGAACTGTTGAATGAATTAAAAAATGAATTTTCAAAAAATATTTTTACAGAATGTTTTGATGTTACTGGTAACGAAAACATTGCTCACACCAAATTACTAATAAACAAACTTGGTGGCCTCGATATTTTAATTTACAACAGTGGTTATGGCGACACAAGTAAAACACTCAACTGGGAAATTGACAGACAAACAACCCTCACCAATGTAAACGGCTTTGCAGAAATTGTAAATTTTACTTACAACTATTTTGAAAAACAAGGCCACGGACAAATTGCTGCCACTTCTTCCATTGCATCCATACGAGGCAATAGCTGGGCGCCTGCCTACAGTGCAAGCAAAGCATACATGAGTAATTACATGGAAGGCTTGCAGATGAAAAGTAAAAAGTCAAAAATAAAAATTACTATTACCGATATTCAGCCAGGTTTTATAAAAACAAAAATGGCAAAGGGTAATAGGCAGTTTTGGGTGGTACCAATTAACAAAGCAGTTAAACAAATTTATACTGCCATCTCCTCCAAAAAACGAAGGGTTTACATAAGCAAACGCTGGTGGCTCATTGCAAAAGCATTGAAATGGATGCCATACTGGATTTTTAAAAAGATTGGGTAACTATTTTTTAGAAAAACCATTTTGTTAAAATCTTAACACTATTTATTTAATCTGGCCCAATAGTGCATCGTTACATGTAAACAAATAACTTTGCTATGTATTACAACGCCACTATGTCCGCAGCATTTGAAGAAGAAAAAAACCGCAAAGCAGCTTTATACACAGCCATTATATGTGCTGCCATCTTATTAATCATATTTTTCATTACATGGCCGCTGCCCAAAATTCCCGAACCTATTGCACAGGATTTAATAGAAATTAATTTAGGCAACGATGCCGAAGGCTTTGGCGAAACACAACCGCTTATTAAAGGCGAAATGTCTCCCTCACAGGAAGCATCCGTTCCTCAGCAACAAAAAGCAACCACATCGCAGGATAACCCTGCTAAAGATATTACCGATGACAATGCTGATGAAGATGCAGCAGCAATAACAAAACCTGCAAAGCCAACTCCTAAGGCTGTTGAATTACCAAAGCAGCCAACAACGCAGCCGGTAAAAAATACAACGCCAACCACGGCAACAGTAGCTGTACCCAAACCACAAAAACCAAAGATTACTTACAATGGTCCGGGCAATGGTAATGGCAATAATGCCAGTGAAGACAATAATTACCGTATGCAGGGCAATAATCCAAATAGCAAAGGCGATGCAGGCAACCCAACCGGCAAGCCGGACAGCTATGGTAAAAATCCTGGCGGACGGATAGGTGGCTTAAGAGTATCCAAAGGCGACCGCACCATCGTAAACAATTATATTTTCATGGGCGACCTGCCGAAAGCAACCATTAATGCTATTATAAAAGTTAATCCTGATGGGCGGGGAACTTTTGTTGGTTTTGATAAAGGCTCCACCAGCAGCGACTCAAGGTATGCCAATGCTATCCGTGGGTATTTACCAAATATTCAATTCAGCAAAGCCGACCACGAATCTGTTGTAACAGTTCCTTTCAATTTTACTGTGCAATAATTTCTTTAATTAAAAGCAAACATTCACTTGTTTCGAATGAACCGCAATATTTATCCGGAACTATATTGTATTTATACCCGGGCAGCACAGAGGATTTTCAAAGAATCTTACACTAAATGGAACAATTTTTGCGTTAATAGCGCAATATCCAATATTAATAAAAAACATTTACATGAAATACTTGTCCCTTATGTTGCTGGCAATAGCCCCTTTTATTGCTTCAGCCCAAAATCTACACGCCGATTTTTTTGCAGGCATAGCCAGTTATCAGGGCGATTTACAGGCAAAACGTTATACACTTAATATGGCTCATCCTGCCGTTGGCATTGGGCTTTCTTACGATGTAAGCAGCAGGTTTGTTGCCCGTGCAGGATTTACTTATGGCCAGGTAGAAGGCAATGACAAAGCAAATACACAAGCTAAGTCCATCCTGATACGCAACCTTAATTTTAAATCAAATATTGCTGAATTTCATCTGGCAATGGAGTTCAACCTGTTTGATTTAAGCGAAAGAAGTGCAACCCCTTATATTTTTGGCGGAGTGGCCGGGTATCATTTCAATCCTTTTACCAACGACCTCTCGGGCAATAAAGTTCTTTTACAACCCCTGAGTACCGAAGGGCAGGGACTTTCGCAATATCCCGACAGAAAACCTTATAACCTTAACCAACTGGCCATTCCATTTGGCGGTGGAATAAAACTTTCGCTTTCAGATAACCTGCAAGTTGCCGGAGAAATTGGCATACGAAAATTATTTACCGATTACCTTGATGATGTAAGTACTACTTATGTTGACCAAGCCACTTTACTGGCGGCAAAAGGCCAAAAAGCTGTAGATCTTGCCTACAGGGGAGATGAAATAAATCCTGCATTACCTTATCCTTCTGCCGGTGCAATAAGAGGTGGTTCAAAGTACAAAGACTGGTATTATTTTACAGGATTAAGGATTAGTTACCGGTTGAACAGTTCGGGCCGGATGGGAAACAATGGTGGAAAGGTAGGTTGCCCAAACAGTGTTTATTGATAAATAACAATTGGCTATGAACTATTAATTAATCCTCCTTCTCCAAACTTCCCCCACTGCTTATACTTTGGTTGATGCTGGGTGAACCATGATAATAAATATTTGAACCGCTGCTGGCGCTGGCTTTAAGATGTATGCTTGCATGCACATGAGCGCTGCTGCCACTGCTGGCCGACACATCGGTATCTTCACTTAATAAATTACTGCTTTTAATACTAGCACCGCTTGAAACACTGGCTGTATAATTTTTTGTATTTCCGCTTAATTCTATTGTACTGCCGCTGCTGGCATCGGCGTTTACTTCCGGGGCTTCTGCATTAACACTTATTGAACCACCGCCCGAAGCATTGAAAGTAAGTTCACCTTTACTGGTAATAACATCTTTTACTTTTACATCGGCCCCGCCCGAAGCTTTTATTTTATTAATTACTGGAGCTGTTACATAAATTTTTAAATGCCCGTTTATTACATTAACATCCCTCGTCCGTATTTTTAAAACACCGTTTTCAACTTTTGTAACAATGTATTCAATAAGATTATCGTCGGCTTCCACTTCAACCAATAATGTTGTACCATTTTTTATTTCTACATCAACACCACCACTTGCCGAAATTTCGGTAAAGCTGCCAACCTGCCTTTTTTCGGTAACAACGTTTCCACTGCCCGTAACACTCCGGCAGGAATAAAGCAGCAAGCTGCTGCAAATAATAAAAAGAAATTGTTTCATGGCTTTTAAGTTTTGCACAAAGATAAAACTGCAATATGCAAGTTACAACCTTCAACTTCCAACTAAATATTATCTTCGCAGCCAATGACAGAAAAAATTCTCATCCTCGATTTTGGCTCACAATACACCCAGCTTATTGCCCGTGCGGTAAGAGAAGCAAATGTATATTGCGAAATAACCCCTTTCAACAAACCTGTGCAGTTTGAAGCTGGTTTAAAAGGCATTATTTTGGGCGGCTCTCCCTTTTCGGTTAATGAAGAAAATGCGCCCTGGGTTGATGTAAAAGCCATGGCAGAAAAAGTGCCTGTGTTAGGTGTTTGCTATGGTGCCCAGCTTACTGCCAAACTTTTTGGCGGCCGTGTAGATAAAAGTGAAAAGCGGGAATATGGCCGGGCAATATTAACCATCAAAGAAAATGTGCAGGATGCATTACTGCAAAATATTTCCCCTTCTTCGCAGGTTTGGATGAGCCACAGCGATACCATTAAAGAATTGCCCGACGGATTTGAGTTGCTTGGCGTTACTGAAAGTATTCCGGTGGCAGCTTTTAAAAAGATAGAAGACAAAACTCAGCACACCGGTTCTCCTGTTTACGGTTTACAGTTTCATCCCGAAGTATATCATTCTGCCGAAGGCAAAACCATTATTAAAAATTTTTTGGTAAATATTTGCGGCTGCAGCCAGGACTGGACACCGGCACATTTTGTAACCGATACAGTTGAAGCATTAAAAAAACAAATAGGCAACCGCAAAGTTATTATGGCATTAAGCGGCGGTGTAGATTCCACTGTTGCTGCTACACTCATTCACAAAGCAATTGGCGATAATCTATATGGAATTTTTGTTGACAATGGTGTTTTACGCAAAGGCGAATTTGAACAGGTACTGGAAACTTACGGGCAGTTAGGGTTAAATGTAAAAGGCGTGGATGAAAAGAAACTTTTTTACAAAGAACTTGCCGGCAAAACCAATCCTGAAGAAAAAAGAAAAACCATTGGCCGTTTATTTATACAAGTGTTTGACCAGGAAGCCCACAAAATAGAAGGCATTGAATTACTGGGACAGGGAACTATTTATCCTGATGTGATTGAATCTGTTTCGGTGCATGGCCCGTCGGTTACCATCAAATCGCACCACAATGTGGGTGGTCTGCCCGATACAATGAAACTTGAACTGGTGGAACCACTGCGTTATCTATTTAAAGATGAAGTAAGAAAAGTAGGGCTTGAACTGGGCATACCTCATGACATGGTATTCCGCCATCCCTTTCCGGGCCCGGGTTTGGCCATCAGGATTTTGGGAGATATTACTGAAGAAAAGGTACGGTTGTTGCAGGAAGCAGATGCAGTTTACATCAATGGTTTAAAAAAAGACAATTTGTATTCAACAATATGGCAGGCAGGCGCTATTTTGCTTCCTGTAAAAAGTGTAGGTGTAATGGGTGATGAACGTACCTATGAATTTACTGTTGCGTTAAGGGCAGTAACTTCTGTAGATGGTATGACGGCAGACTGGGCTCATTTGCCTTATGAATTTTTAGCCAACATATCCAATGAAATAATTAACAACGTTCGTGGCATCAACCGGGTGGTGTATGATATAAGCAGCAAACCACCTGCAACAATTGAATGGGAATAAATAAGTTTAAAAGCTTTATGAAAAAAAAATTACTTCTTTTAATTTTTATTGCAGTTGCTCTTTGTAATAATAAAACTGTTGCACAAACTGACTCTGTTAAACCTGTTCCTAATTATAAGATTGGAATTTTTGCACCACTCTATTTAGACTCTGTTTTTACCGAAAATAATTTTCGCTACAAGCAGGGCATTCCCAAATTCATTTCATCAGCGCTTGAATTTGTGCAAGGTGCTGAAGCAGCGCTTGATTCAATGTATTTATGGGACGAAAATATGCAGGCATCTATTTACGATTCAAAATCTTACAGTAAACCAATTCCTTTTTTAATACAAAACAAAGAATTAGACAGCCTTGATTTAATAATCGGTTCGGTAAAAGATGCTGACTTTAAACAATTGGCAGATTTTGCATTGGCCAAAAATATTCCTTTTATATCTGCAACCTATCCCAACGACGGTGGCATTACTGCCAATCCATTTACGGTAATTGTAAACTCCACTTTAAAATCTCATTGCGAAGCCATCTACAGTTATATACTGCAAAATCATGGAACTGATAAAATTTTTCTTTGCAGGCAAAAAGGAACACAGGAAGATAAAATTGCCGCTTATTTTAAGGCAATGAATGAGCAGGATGGAAAACCACTGCTTAATATTCAGATAATGAATTATGACAGCAGCATGAGTTCGGATAAACTTAAAGCCAAATTAGACAGTAACCGTCAAACAGTAATCATTGGTGCTAGCCTTGATGAAAAATTTGCTTCCAGTATTGCTTATGCCTGTTATGATTTGCATCAAACATATCCCATCACTTTAATTGGTATGCCCAACTGGGATGGTTTTAAAACATTTTTAAGCAAAGACGACCTGGAAGGGTTCCCGGTTTATTACACTTCGCCTTACTACAACAACAAATGGGATAATTTAAGCAAGATGCTGAGTAACCATTATAAGAAAAAATACAAAACCACTCCGTCCGATATGGCTTACAAAGGATTTGAAGCAGTATATCTTTTTACCAAACTGCTTGCTAAATTTCCTAATGACCTGATGAGCCGCCTGAATGATAAATCTTTTAAAGTTTTTTGTGATTATAATTTCCGCCCTGTAATGTTAAAGAAAGAAAATATTTTTCCCGATTATTTTGAAAACAAACATTTGTATTTTATAAAAATACTGAATGGGGCAATTAGCAAAGCCTGGTAAAAGAGCAGTAGAATTATTTCCTGTTTCGTAATTTCAGGTAATCCAAATAATAAACTATTTTCAAAGTAACCTCGTTGCTGTGTGGGTTATTAAACATACTGCCAAAATTTTTCAGGTAGCTTTTATTGGTATAAGGGTCAAGTGAAACATTTGTACCCAGTGCATTTTTCCAGGCAAGTGTAAGGCGGCTTCCCAATAAAAAATCCCAGGTATAAAACATATCCACATTAAAGAAGTTGGTGTTCCTGTTGCGGCCATTTACAAAAGCAATTTCATCCCAGTAGCCATCATTTTTTAATGTGTAAAAATTGGTGTTGGCAACATTTGTCCAGTTATGCCGCAACCGCATTGTCCATGTCATACGTTGCGTAAAACCATACTGGGCCGCAAGAATATAAGTGCTTGTTTTTAAATTGCGGCGGGCAATGATGGGTTCGCCCATTGCATTGCGGAAAGAATATCCCCAGTTGCCCCTGTCCTGCACATTGTCCATGCTGGTTGTTAACTGAAACCGGTCGTTAAACCTGTAGCGAAGAGAAAAAGAAGAATTCCAGTAAGGATCTTTTGGTAAAGGAGATTCGGCACCGCCCAGCAAATACCTGAAGTACCATTTTTTCCTGCTGTCTGTTCCGCCGGAAACAGAAAGATAATAGTAAGGTGTACGTTTCAAAACTTTACCCATTGTTCGTGGCTCATAATAATCGTTGTACCAAATTGGTTTCGATTGAAAAGCAAGTGTGAGCTCATAAAAATTTCTGAACAGAAAATATGCATTGGCATTTATTTGAAAATCGGCCCACGAAAATGGTTTGTACAAATAATTATTGTTAAGCCTTAGCACATAAGTATGCTGCAAAAATTTTTTTGTAGGTTTTAATTTATAATAACCAAAGGAACCATTAATGTTGTAAGTATTATTGATTAATAAAAAACCAAGGTCATTCGGATTGTAGGTATCGCTTAAAATACCTGTGCCAAAACTGTAGCGGTATAAGCCGCTTACTTTATTAAAACTTGTAGATGTTGCATAACCATTCGATCTGGCTGCATTGCCCCAGATGCTGCTGAATTTGCCGCTGAATAAAAAATTATATTTATTGCGCTTATCAAATAAAGAAACATCAGCACTGCTAACATTTGCATTGCGGCTGTTGCTTTTGCGTATCACATTGCTGTTGGTAAAACTTATAGACGAACGGTGTTTTAATGTTTTATCAAAAACCAGGATATTGTAATTGGTTAATGGTTCTGTTAAAACAGTAGAATCAAAACCCGTTGAATTGTTCCTGAGTTTTGCATACATTGGAACCGATACTGCATTAAAAAAACCAATGCCCAGGTTATCATCGGTTCGGCCGCTGAATTTTGTAGCATTGTACAAACGGGTGATGCCAGGATTTTTTTCTAAAGTATAGTTGGCATTGTTTCCAGCAAAATTTAATATGGCATCTGCACCGCCGGGCCTTGCACCAATTCTTCTTGAGTAAAATAAACCTGCTTTATTAAACAGTTCTGTTCCCTCTGTAAAAAAAGGCCGGTAATCATCAAACTTTACTTCAAAAGGTGTAAGGTTTAAATAAACATTATCGCTTTGCACCTGTGCAAAATCGGGTACCA
Source organism: Bacteroidota bacterium (assembly GCA_031384415.1). GTDB lineage: Bacteria > Bacteroidota > Bacteroidia > Chitinophagales > Chitinophagaceae > Ferruginibacter. The sequence goes on along the minus strand of JANNAM010000194.1, from coordinate 5,016 downwards.
GCGTCATATCCAACGTAAAGCTTTCGTTGATGCCGTACTTAACATCCATGCCGCCGTTTTTTATAGTTTCTGTTACATTACCATTGTTGGTTGGCGATGTTCTAAACCCGCCAGACAGGTAAGGTAATATTGATAACCGCAATGGAGGAGTAATATTTTTTAACCCTGTAAAATCGCCCCATTGATTAACATCGCCACTAATAGCCGGGTCTTCGGGGTTCCAGATGCTTAATTCATTTTTGCTGCGTATCATCCGGCCAAAATTTAATCCCCAGTCCTGCACATCTCTTTTAGGAAACCTTATTGCACTAAAGGGGATTCTTACTTCAGCCACCCAACCATCTTTTTTAATACTTACTTTACTTTCCCAAACTGCATCCCACGAACCATCAAGCACTACACCACCATTGGTGCTTCCATTTTGCGATTCTCTTGCATCGCCCTGAACACCTGCAGCAGTTATCCTGAAAACAAAGGCATTTTGCCTGTCGTGATAAGTATCAAACCCAATCAGGAAAAAATCTATATCCTGCCGGTCAATTACATCACGGGCTGTAAACTGTTTTCGGATATTTTTTACACTATCGTATAAATACGCACCTACATACACAGCAGCATTATCGTACAGTATTTTTACGATTGTTTTTCGGGAAGAAGGTTTGCCGTAAACAGGGCTGTTGGTAATAAAATCTGTTGCCTCAGGGGCAAGCTTCCATTCGCTTTCTTCAAGATTACCATCAATTTTAATGGAGTGTGAAATTTTTACTGCAGCAATTCGCTTTGCTGGTGTTTGGCAAAGGGCGACTATAGTAAAAATACTAAAAGTAAAAATCAGGCAAAGCCTCATTAGCAGCAGTTTTCGGCGCAAATATAACCTATATGGTAAATAACAGGTAAAGATTGCAGGAAAAATTACTGGATTATTTTTCACCGTTGGCAACATAAATGAAAAGACAAAACATTTATATATTATGTTGCATAAGTCAGCGTTACAATTTTCTTCTTTGCATTTCTTTTTTAATCAATCCCAGTTCCCTTCCTGTTTGCCCTGCTACCGAACTGTTTTCCTGTGCCCTCCGCATTAAATAAGGTATCACATCTTTAATAGGGCCAAATGGTAAGTACTTGCTTACAGGGCAATTGGCTTTTGCAAGATTAAAAGTAATATTATCGCTCATGCCATACAACTGCGAAAAATGAACATGAGGATGATTGTGGGGTAAGCCTTTTCTTTCTAATAATTGTGTAGTGAGTAAATTACTGTATTCATTGTGTGAAGCTACTATGACGTAAATTTTATCTAAATGATCAATGCAAAATTCAACTGCAGCATTATAATCTTTATCGCAATTTTCTTTATCGGGCTGAATGGGTGAAGGATAATTCATTTCTGCCGCCCTGTTTCTTTCTTTTTCCATGTAAGCGCCACGAACAAGCTTTGCACCCAAAATAAAATTACGTTCTGCTGCCGCTTTATAAGAATCTTTTAAAAATTCAAGCCTGTCTGACCGGTACAACTGCAGTGTATTAAAAACAACAGCTTTTGTTTTATTAAAAACATCCATCATTAAAATGGTAAGTGCATCCACCGGATCCTGTATCCATGTTTCTTCTGCATCTACCAAAACACCAATGTTTTTTTGGGCAGCAGTTTCACAAATTTTCATCATCCTCATTCTCACACGGTGCCATTCTTCTTTTTCATCATGCGGCAAACTTTCAACAACGCTTAAGTAACGCTTCATCAGCGATCCTTCTGCCAATCGCATTTGTTCATCTAATTTTTCCAGCAGGCCAAATCTTGTAATACCGGTTACTTTTATACTCATAAAAGGAATATTGGCCTGCGTGGCTGCATAATTAATTACATTGATAAATTCATTGGTAGCATTTTCATAACCTGCTTCGCCGTCATTGCCACCTTCTACACCATAATCTAAAATTACCTGCACATTATATTGCTCCAGTTTATCGGCAACTTTTGCAGTTTCCTGCAAGGTTTCGCCACCAACAAACTGCTGAAAAATAGTACTCTTAATAACTGTTCTTGTAAAAGGTAAATGCCATTTAATAGCTACCGGCGTAACTTTCAGTCCCAGGTTTACCAGCCAGGGCTTGCCCATTGATGTAAAAAGAAAATGTGCTTTTTTTAATTCCTTATCAGTTTTGGCAGCAAAGGCACTTTGGGTATCTTCAAAAGATATAATTGTCTGTTCACTCATAATTTATGCAATTCGTTACCCGAAATTCGAACAAGGAAAACGAACCACCAAATAAATCAGGCAACTGTAAGATGGGTAATTATCTTTGCACAAATTATTGTATGGCTACTGTGACAAAAAAAGCAGGTGATTCACTGGTGGTGATGACAGAACTTGTTTTACCAAATGACACCAACACTTTCGGAAATTTAATGGGTGGCAGACTGATGTACTGGATGGACATTGCAGCCGCACTGGCAGCCATGAAACATTGTGCCGCTCCTGTTGTAACTGCATCTGTTGATAATATTTCTTTTGAAAGCCCCGTAAAGCTTGGCAATGTTGTTCATATAGAAGCAAAAGTTACCCGTGCTTTCAACAGCAGTATGGAAGTGCATTTGAATGTTTGGGGCGAAGATGCCATCCAACAATACCGCTATAAAAGCAATGAGGCATATTACACTTTTGTTGCCCTTGACCCAAATGGTAAACCCAGAAAAGTTAACCATCTTACTGCAGAAACAGAAGAGGAAAAAAGATTGTTTGACGGGGCATTGCGCCGCAGGCAAATTCGTTTGGTACTGGGTGGAAAAATGAAAGCCGAAGATGCTGAAGAATTAAAAGCATTGTTTATAAAAGATTAATCCGGAATCATGCAGCTTAACACTGTTATCTTCGACATGGATGGCCTCCTTATTGATTCTGAACCTTTATGGAATGAAGCAGCCGATGAAGTTTTTCAACGCTTTGGCATGAAGCTTACTCCGGAACAATATGGCACAAGCACTGGCCTGAGAACGAAAGAATTTGTTGAACACTGGTTTACACATTTTGCAATTGATGAAAAATATGCAGCCGTTACTCAAAAAGATATTGTAGAACTGGTGATTAATAAAGTGAAAACAAAAGGCAAACCATTACCCGGTGTAGAACACATCTTCAACTTTTTTATTAAAAGGAATTTTAAGATAGGCTTAGCCACATCTTCGCCCGATGAATTAATAAATGTGGTTGTTGATTTTTTGGGAATAAGAAATTATTTACGGGCAATTTCCTCAGCCGATAATCTTCCGTATGGTAAACCGCATCCCCAGGTTTATCTCAATTGTGCAGAGCAGTTAAATATTTTACCCACCCAATGTATTTGTTTCGAAGATTCTTTTAATGGCCTTGTTGCTGCCAAAGCTGCCCGGATGAAATGTGTGGTGGTACCTGCTAACGGCCAGTTAAACAACAACCGCTGGGCTGCTGCCGATTTAAAAATGGCTTCTTTAAATAACTTCAACGAATTATTGCTGCAAATTTTATAAAAAATACCCCTGGTATTTTTTATAAAATTTTCTTTGTATGGTTATCAATCAAAATGAACTTAACATACTTCATTTCAGCCAGGTTTCTATCCGCTTTTTTATTATTTGGGTATCGTTTGCGTAAAAAAGCAGCTTTGTTATTTTCAAAATAAAAGAAATGGTAAAAAAAACGTTAAATTTGCCCAGCTCCCTCTCAAAAAACATCGCAGGTCAAATCATTAACTACCAAACTTATACTGATGAACAAATTCAACACTCAAAAAAAATTAGGAGTTTTCTTTGCACTTTTTCTTATGCTTTGTGTTTCTTCATTAATGAAGGCACAATTAGTGAGTACCTATGGATATTCCCAAAGTGTAGGAACTTACACCGCAATATCTGGCGGTACCCTATTGGGTACTACAACATCCGATGACCAGTATTTTACCGACCCGGCAACGGCAACTGCCGGTGGCGCTGCAACAGGCGTAGGCTTTCCTATTGGTTTTAATTTTACCTATAACGGTAATATATTTGACAGGATAGGTATTCAAAATAATGGATGGGTTTCACTTGGACAATCATCTCTTACTCCGTCTGTGAGTATGACATCAACCAGCACTTATACACCTTTATCTTCAACAGCAGTCAATACACCTGCATTACTAAGAAGCAGGATTGCCGGCATTGGCAGGGATATACAGGCCCAGGCAGGTGCTGAACTAAGGATTGAAACAACTGGCACTGCCCCCAACAGGGTTTGTGTTATTCAATGGACTAACTACAAAAAATTTGGAACGGGCGGTACAGGTGATAACCTTACTTTCCAGATAAGGCTTAATGAAACAACCAATATAGTTGATGTAGTTTTTGGTAGTGGTATTATTTTCAATGCAACTTCCAATACAGCCGACGTAGGCCTTGGCGGAAGTGCAGCAACAGATTTTAATAACAGAACCACCACTACAGACTGGAATGCAACATCAGCCGGAACTTTAAACACTTCTAGGTGTACAATGCTGAACACTGTTACTGTTCCTGTTGCAGGAACTACATTTAAATGGACTCCACCTGCACCATGCTCTGGCACTCCATCCCCAGGTAACACTTTGTCAACAGCAAATCCTGCTTGTGCAAGTGTAAACTTTACTTTGTCTTTGCAAAATAATCCTGCAGTAAGCGGATTAACTTATCAATGGCAGACATCTCCAAACGGAACTACCTGGACCAATGCTGGTGGCGCTTCAACCGGCTCAACTTATACAACTTCTCAAACTGTAGCTACTTATTACAGGTGTATTGTAAGTTGCGGAGCAAATGCTGCCAACTCAACCGCATTACAGGTTACAATGAATCTTCCTTCAAACTGCTACTGCAACTCGGGTGCCACTTCCACCGCCGATGAAGACATATTTAATGTAACAGTAGGCACATTAAACAATACCTCTACCTGCACATCTGTTGGCCCCGGGCCAGGCTCTGCAGTTAATTTATATGCTAATTACACTACGGGTACCGGCGCACCG
>JANNAM010000030.1:0-12686 GCA_031384415.1 Bacteroidota bacterium | reverse complement strand
TTTGCTTATTAAATCCTGAAAGTTGAAACCACTGTTACCACTTTGTTGTTGCTCCTGAACTACTTCGGCGCTTTGCCCGCCGGTAAGCGAATGCAACAGGGTATCCAGTGTAAAGCTGCTGTTGTTTGGGTCGTTTGTTTTGTCAATCAATCCACTAACTACATTTGGAATAAGGTTGTTGGAAACTGCACTTGCTTTGTTTCCATCCAGTCCATATTTAGTTATCAATTTTTTGGCAAAATGCCCAATCATCATATTTACAATGGGGTTGCTCAGTAAACCTTTTCCACTACTCTGATGCTGTCCTGCACCGCCAAAAAGCGATATTATATTTTCAAGTCCGCCACCTGCCACCATATTTTGTAATCCACCGGCAACAGTGTTGGTAGCTTCGGCCACCACGGCATCATTGTGTTCATTGGGTATATTGGGATTGTTTACAACAGCCTCGCCTGAAAGGCCCTTTACTAAGTCAAAAAGATTGTCTAACATGATTATTATTTATTGGTTAAAATTAAAATGCGAACTGAAGATATATTAAACCCGGCAATAGTCACCAACTCTACAATCAATTTTGTGTTGCCAGTTTTTCGGCATTTTCGGCAAACTGCAGGGCATCTAAAAATTCCTGTAACTCGCCGTTTAATACCGAGTCTAAATTATATACGGTCATTCCAATGCGGTGGTCTGTTACCCGGCCCTGGGGATAATTGTAGGTGCGTATTTTAGCGCTTCTGTCTCCGGTACTCACCAGGCTTTTTCTTTTGTGAGCAATTGCTTCTTCTGCCTTTCTCACTTCTTCATCATACAATTTAGTTCTCATCATATCCATCGCCTTTTCCCTGTTGCCAAGCTGGCTGCGTTCTGTTTGGCAAACCACCACAAGCCCTGTTGGTTTATGAGTTAAAAAAACTTTTGTTTCCACTTTGTTTACATTTTGCCCGCCTGCTCCGCCACTTCGGGCAGTTTCCATTTTTACATCGCTTTCTTTCAGCTCAAAATCTATTTCTTCGGCTTCGGGCATTACGGCAACTGTAGCGGCACTTGTATGTACCCGGCCGCTGGCTTCGGTGTCGGGCACTCTTTGTACCCGGTGAACACCGCTTTCAAATTTTAATATGCCATACACATCATCGCCAACGACTTCTACCTGTACTTCTTTGTACCCGCCTACAGTACCTTCGCTTTCGCTCAGGATGGCAGTTTTCCAGCCTTTCTTTTCACAGTATTTCAAATACATTCTTAGTAAGTTGCCTGCAAATAAACTGGCTTCATCGCCGCCGGTGCCTGCCCTTATTTCCAAAATGGCATTCTTTTCATCATAAGGGTCTTTCGGTATCAGCATGTTACGCAACAGTACTTCCAATTGGGTTTTCTTTTCTTCCAAAGCCGGCAGTTCAAGTTTGGCCAGGTTTCTCATTTCTTCATCGTCGCTGTTTAATACTTCCTTATTAAACTCAATGTCTTCCAGTGTTTTTACATATTCGTTCCGGGCATTCACAATTTTTTCAAGGCTGCGGTATTCTTTACTTGTTGCCGTAAATTTTTTGTTGTCGCTCACAATCTCGGGGTTGGTAAGCGCCACGCCCAGGTTATCAAACCTTCCTTTTATAGCATCTAATTTATCTAACATGATTTTTATTTTTTGGTAATCAGCATTTATTTGTAAATCAACTTCAGTGGCGTCGCACTCTTGTACATTATTTCTTTAAGCGGCAAAAAGACCGGCAGCATTTGTTAGCGCAGCTAATAAAAAATACAGCGAGAGAAGTATTGCATTAAATACATTTGTGGCGCAAAGGTAATTAAATGAAGTATAAAAAATGGGCGGCAGATTACATTTTCACTGGCTACGAAATGTTGCAGGGTAATCATGTTTTGATTACTGACGAAACAGGCGTTGTGGTTGATATTATTGATAAAAATGAAGCAGGAGATGATGTTGAAGTGTTTAGAGGGATTCTTTCGCCCGGGTTTATCAATGCACATTGTCATTTGGAATTGTCGCACCTGAAAGGATTTATTCCTGAGCATACCGGGCTGGTTGATTTTATTTTAAAAGTAGTTGCCGGCAGGCATTTTGAAGAGGAGAAAATTTTAGATTCGATTAAAATGGCCGAAGATGAAATGCTGCAAAATGGCATTGTAGCAGTTGGCGACATTTGCAACAATACACTCACCATTCCCCAAAAAACTAAACAAAGATTACACTATCATAATTTTATAGAGGTAAGTGGTTTTCCTCCATTTGTTGCGGCAAAAAGATTTGAAAAATCAACAACAATTCTTGCAGACTACATTTCTCTTTTACCAACTACTAACTCGGTATTGTCCCCTCATGCACCTTACAGTGTATCGCCGGACTTGTTTCAAATGCTCAACAATGAAACAGCTAATCAAACTATAACTATTCATAACCAGGAAATAAATGGTGAAAATGATTTGTTCCTTAACCGCAGCGACGATTTTTTAAGACTCTATAAAGAAATGAGCATTGATATTTCTTTTTTCGAAGCATCTGGGATAAGCAGTTTGCAAACATGGTTGCCTTATTTCAACAGGAACCAAAAAATAATAGCTGTTCACAATGTCTGTACTTCAGATGCAGATATTGAGTTTGCACAATTACAAACCACAAACCATAAATCACAAACCTTTTACTGTCTTTGCCCCAATGCCAATCTTTATATCAGCAACACAATGCCAGATGTAATTAAATTCATGAGGCATCACTGCAATATTGTTTTGGGAACCGACAGCCTTGCTTCCAATCACCAGCTTAGCATTTGGGAAGAAATTAAAACCCTGCAAAAAAATTTCCCTGATTTGCTGCTTGCAACAATTTTACAATGGGCTACCATTAATGGCGCCAGGGCACTGGGCATGGATAATATGCTTGGCAGTTTTGAAAAAGGGAAGAAGCCAGGCCTGCTCTTACTTTCCGCTAATGTTACCCGGTTAGTATAAAATACTCCTTTAATTTTTTTGCAAATAATTTTTGGGCAATACAACCAGTTTTTATTCGTTACTATTTGGTTACACATTGCAATCGGCTCAGGTTTTTTTACGATTTGTTAAAGTCGGCAGGTTTTTTGCGTAATTGAACAGATAGAAATCAATATTTATTAAAACCAATAAATTCCAATAATATGAACACAGCCAAGTCCCTAATGCTGCTGGTTTTATTATTAAGCTGCTTTACTGCTTTCTCATCTCCCAATAAACCCGCCCGAGACAGTTCGCTTGTTCTTATTCCTTTTGATTATAAACAATCTGCTTTGTACCAGCGCTATACTTACGAAATTATAGACAGCGTGGTGGCCATATTATTAAAGAACGATTCTGTTACACTTACCATCAAAGGCTATGCATACGAGGATGAAGGAGACGACAGCCTTTGTGCAGTAATTGCCCGTAACAGGGCCAGGTTTGTAAAAGATTATGTACTGGGCCGTGGTGTAAACAGTTCTCAAATACTTATTGTTCAGTCATTCGGTAAAATGAAGCCGCATCAAAGAGAAACAGATATGATGGGCAGGGTGCGTAACTGCAGGGTAGATATTTTATTGAATTACCCGGTTCCGGAGGCATTAAGAGTGATACCTGACCGGGATGGCGATGGCGTGGCTGATGCTGCTGACAATTGCCCGGATGAATTTGGCTATGCATCTAAATCAGGCTGTCCCAATAAAGATTTAGCTGTAGTGCCATTTGAACCACAGCAAACTTTTTTAATTAATGCCAGTTATAAATTACTTGATAGTGTAATTACCGAATTGAAGCAACATCCTTCGGTTACTATTTCTATTGAAGGGCATGCTTATGGAGCAGAAGGAATAAATACTGTATGCAACAGGCTGGCTAAAGAAAGAGCAGCAATTGTGAAGAACTACCTTTTATCCCGTTCCATTGCAAGCTCCCGTATAGATTTAGTAGAAGGTTATGGAAATGGAAGACCTATTAATGCAGGCAAAAACCCAATGGATGTAATTCGTAACTCAAGAGCCGAAATATTTTTTAACAGGCATTAAAAGGTTACAACACTTCACTTAAAACCATCAATGTTTTCATTTGCCCAAAATCCTGGATGTGCAGTGCATAGTAATCTTGGTATTGCAATAATAATTGTCTCCTTGTAATATGGTTTAATTTTAAATCTGCCAATTCGTATGGCTGCATTACTTTTAAAAGCTGCGATGTAAGCAGTGCGTTTTCGCCGGCTATAAAATGCGGATGCGCCGGCTGATGATTGATAAAATTTCCTTCCTGCAAATCAAGAAAAATATTTTCTTCATTGTAATCATCATTCATTCTGAAACCAAAAAAATGAGTAAGGTGAAGGGCAAAGAATAAAGTGAAATTGGCAGCTACCGATTTATCTCTTTCATCTAACTGTTTTAAAGCATCTTCGCAAAAATTAAATAAATCGGCGTTGCATTCAGGCTGTTTTAAACATTTGTACAGCAGTTCCATCATGTACAAAGCGATACTGTTTTTTATTACATCGCTCAAAATATGCCGATACAGCAAAGCAAATTTGAATTCTTTAATCCGCTGCATACTTTTTTGTTCATTGTGATATACAATCATATCCAGAATAACCGACGGCTGAAAATGATTTGCTTTGGCGGCAGATTGTTTGCTGGTGCGTACACCATTTACCATATAAGTTTGCACACCAAACAATTCGGTAAAGATGGTAACTACCAGGCTGGTTTCTCCATACTTTACCGATCTTAATACAATTCCTTTTGTTTTGTGCGTCATGCTGTTTTTCTATCCATTCAAAAGTAAACAAACTTATACGGCTTTGTTTTATGGCGAAGCCGCCTAAAATAACTTTCTTTGCAAAGCATTTTTAATTCTTCATTTTTAATTTTTATTTGAATATGTGGCAGCGCCTGGGAAAATTTGTAATTAAGCAACGCTTGCCGCTGCTGGTTTTTTTGGCCGCAGCAACCGGTACAATGGCATATTATGCCAGCAAGGTTAAGCTGAGTTATGAATTTACCAGGGCCATTCCTACGGATAATCCTAAATACAAAGATTATTTATCTTTTAAACAAAAGTTTGGCGACGACGGCAACTTATTGGTTGTAGGTATTCAAACAGATACACTATTCAAACTTGATGTTTATAAAACTTATGTTGAACTACAGAACCAGCTGAAGGCTGTAGATGATGTGGAAGATGTGGTAAGCATTCCTTTGTCCATTAATCTGAAAAAAGATTCGCTGACTGAAAAATTAGTTGCTGTCAGAATTTTTCCTGAAAATATTACATCCCAGGAAGCGCTGGATTCTGCAAAAAATAATTTCTATAACCTGCCGTTTTACAAATCACTATTGTACAATCCTGAAGCAAAGAGTTATTTGATGGGCGTAAGAATTAATAAGGATTCTCTTAATTCACCCAAGCGTACAAAAATTGTTGCAGCTATTACGGCCGCCGCTGAAAAATTTGAGGCCAGCACAAAAATTGAAACACATTTAAGCGGACTTCCTCTGATAAGAACTATTGTAGGCGACAGGATTCAAAAAGAAATGAAATTCTTTTTGCTGGGTTCTGTTTTGCTGAGTGCTTTTATTTTGCTTTTATTCTTTCGCTCAGTTAGCACTACGCTGCTTTCTTTAATGGTAGTTATTTTAGGAGTAGTGTGGAGTTTGGGTGTGCTGCAGTTGTGCGGTTACAAAATTACTTTATTAACTGCGTTAACGCCGCCGCTGGTAGTGGTGATAGGAATACCAAACTGCATTTATTTTATCAATAAATACCACACAGGCTTTTTGCAAAGCGGCGATAAAAACAAATCCCTGGTGGATATGGTGAGCAAGATGGGAGTGGTAACATTGTTTTGCAACATTACAGCCGCCATTGGTTTTGCTGTGTTTGCATTAACCCGTAGCGCCATCTTAAAAGAGTTTGGTGTGGTAGCAGGCATCAGCATCATGCTCATTTTTGTTATCTCATTTATTTTACTGCCCTCGGTGTTAAGTTATTTACCAGTACCCAATAAATCGCAAACGAAATATTTAAACAACCGCTGGGTTACTTCTTTCTTATTAAAGATAGAAGGCTGGGTGCTGCATCATAAAAAAATTGTGTACGCAACTACGGTTGTGTTGCTTATTTTTTCAGCAATTGGAATTTTTAAATTAAAAACGGTTGGGTTTATTGTAGATGATTTACCCAAGACAGATAAAATTTATACCGACCTTAAATTTTTTGAAAACAACTTTAAAGGCGTAATGCCGCTGGAAATTGTTATTGATACAAAAAAACGAAGGGGCATTTCGGGCAGCGGGGCTTTAACCATTTTTGAAAAAGCCGATTCTTTATCCCAATATATTTCATCGCAAAAAGAAATGAACAGGCCACTGAGTGTGGCCGAGGGACTAAAATTTGCAAACCAGTCATTCAATGACGGAGACTCCAGCCATTATACAATGCCCAATGGTTTTGAAGCTTCTTTTGTGGGTGATTATCTTCGTCCTTCAAAAGATGACAGCAGTAAAAAAAATAATTTTACCAAAATGCTGGCTTCTTTTATGGATACAGCAAGGCAATGCACCCGTATCAGCATCAGCATGGCCGATGTGGGCACACAGCAACTGCCCATTTTACTAAAAGGAATTGAAAACCGGGCCAACGAGTTATTTGACACTGCCCAATACAAGGTGCAACTTACAGGCACAAGTATCACTTTCCTGGAGGGCAGCAAATTTATCATTAGTGGCTTAAAGGAAAGTGTGTTTTGGGCATTTTTGCTGATTGCAGTTTGCATGCTCTACTTATTTAAATCAGTTCGTATTTTACTGTGTTCATTAATTCCCAATCTTATTCCCCTGGTAATAACTGCAGGTTTGATGGGCTGGGTGGGTGTTCCATTAAAGCCAAGTACAGTATTGGTGTTTAGCGTAGCACTGGGTATTGCAATTGATATTACAATACGTTTCCTGGTAAATTATAAACAGGAACTGCCTTTGTATCAAAATAATATTTCCGAAACGGTGAATGCCACCATTAAGCAAACCGGGCTTAGTATTGTTTACACATCGCTGGTGCTTATTGCAGGGTTTGTAATTTTTTGTTTCAGCGGTTTTGGCGGCACCAAAGCGCTGGGCTGGTTAACTTCAGCTACGTTATTAACTGCCACTTTAACGAACCTTATTCTGTTACCTGTGTTACTCCTTTTGATAGCACCAAAAAAGAAACAGTGATACTTTTTTTAGTTGGATGATAAAAATTTAGCATAGCAAGGCTTATGCAGCTAATATGGGTGAAAATTTGTCCTTAATAGAGAAAACTTTCTTTTATTCATAGTTTTAGATACTATTTTTATACTTTTGATTTTCTAAAAAACCAATTACAAGCAATGAGAAAAATTACATTAACAATCTTGCCGTTATTTCTGCTGCTGATGGGTATAAAAGCACAGGACCGGACAATTACCGGAAAGGTAACCGACAGAGCTGGCGCAGCTGCAGCATCAGTTTCTGTTACGGTTAAAAATTCCACCTTGGGTACTTCCACAGATAAAGACGGAACATTTCGCCTTTCAGTTCCTTCAACCGCAAGGGTTTTGGTATTTACTGCCGCAGAGCAGGAACCAATTGAAGTGATTATTGGCAACCAGACTTACATAACAGTAACATTACTGGGCAAAACCACTGAATTAAAAGAAGTGGTTGTAACAGCATTGGGAATAACAAGAGATAAGCGTTCATTGGGTTATGCTACTCAAAGTTTAAAGGCCGAGCAAATAGCTGATAAGGGCGAAGTAAATATCATCAATGCTTTGCAGGGAAAAATATCCGGTGTTAATATTACAGGAGCCAGCGGTGCTGCAGGTGCTTCTACTAATATCAACATCAGGGGTATTACTTCTTTTAACGGAAGTAACCAGCCTTTGTTTGTGGTGGATGGTATCCCCATCAGCAATGATGTTGACAGAACTTCCAATACTTTATTTGATAACCAGCCTGCTAACAGGGCCATTGATTTGGACATAAGTAATATTGAATCGGTAAACGTATTGAAAGGCCCTGCAGCTTCTGTATTATACGGTTCAAGGGCTGCAGCCGGAGCTATAATTATAACAACAAAAAAAGGTGGTACTAAAGGCGGAAGAACAGAAATCATTGTTACTTCATCTTACGCTCAGCAAACTGCCACAGGCCTGCCAAAAGTTCAAAATTTATATGGCCAGGGTTTAGGAGGAGTTTACAATCCACAAAGCACCAGTTCCTGGGGGCCTAAATTTGGTACTACACCAACAGTTGCAAATGGCCTTATTGTAGGTGGCATTACTCAAAGTTACCAGGCTTATCCAAACAACATTAAAGATTTCTTTCAAACAGGTTCTATACTTGATAACAGTTTGGTGATTAACGGCGGCGATGCCAAACAGAACTATACTTTTTCTGTTGCTTACACAAAGAACAAAGGTATTTTACCCAATAATGATTTAAACAGGGCCAACATAAAATTTGGCGCAAACACCACATTAAGGGATAAAATTACCGTAGGGGGTTCAGCTACTTTAACCAACACCCTTCAAAATGGTATTGTAGGCGGTAATGGTGCAAGTGCACTTGGTGTGCTGGCTGGTTTGGCCAGAAGTATCGATCTTACATCTTACAAAACAAATGGTACTTATAAGAACCCCGATGGCAGTAACAATTTTTTGATTGCCAACGTGGAGAACCCTTATTTTGGTGCTTATGAAAATACTACCAAAAGCAACCTTTACAGGTTTTTGGGAAATGTAGTTTTTGGATACGACATTGCTAAATGGTTAAATATAAGCTACCGTTTGGGAGCCGATGTTTATACAGACAGAAGGAAACAGGTGTATGCTGTTACTTCTATAAGAAACCCGGGAGGCCAGATTATTGAGAACACAATTGCCAGAAGTGAAATAAACGGGGACTTAATTATTACTGCAAAAAAGAATGGCTTTTTTAATAAAAACCTGAATGTAACTGCTACGCTGGGACAAAATACCAACCAGCGTAAATTTCAATCAGTATTTCTGCAGGGCGATGGTTTAACTATTCCGGGATACTACAATATCAATAATGCCACTACTTTAACCAATGGTTCTTTTGAAACAAGTACTTCAAGAAGACTGATGGGATTTTACGGGCAGTTTTCTTTTGCTTACAACAACTACCTTTTTCTTGAGTTAACCGGAAGGGCAGATAAATCTTCTACCTTACCTACTACTAAGAGCACTTACTTCTATCCATCAGTAGCTACTGGTTTTGTATTTACAGATGCACTGAAGATTAATAATAACATTTTAAACTATGGTAAAATTAGGGCCAGTATTGCAAAAGTGGGCAGGGATGCAGAACCTTACCAGTTAAAGAATGTGTATGTAACGGGTGGATATGGTAACAACGTAGCTGCTTTCTCTTTTCCATTAGGAACAACAGCAGGCTTTGGTACCAGTTCCCGTATTGCACCAATTGAACCACTTTCTCCTGAGTTTACCACTTCAACAGAAGTTGGCTTAAACCTTGGGTTTCTTAAAAACAGGATTACATTAGACGTAGCTTATTTTGACGAAACAAGTAAAGACCAGATAATTAATGTGGCACTGGCGCCATCAACTGGCTTTGCAAGCAAAACCACTAATATCGGGGAACTAAGCAATAAGGGTACTGAAATTTTGCTTACAGTAACTCCCATTAGCAAAACCAATTTTAAGTGGGACATTTCTGCCAACTACACCAAAATAATTAACAAGGTTATTTCAATATCTCCGGGTATCACCAGTTTCTCCATCACCGGAAATGCTTTCGGAGGTTCTGTTCCTTCAATAAAAGTAGGAGAGCCTTATGGTGTTATTTTGGGAGGTGTTATTCCAAGAAATGCTGCAGGACAAAGAATAATCAACCCGGCAACAGGACAGTATCAAACACTGGTTGCAGGACAGGTGCTGGCAAATCCTAACCCCGATTATTCAATGGGCCTAACCAACACAGTAAGCTACAAGAATTTTAATATGGGCTTTACATTCAGCTTCACAAAAGGCGGTCAGATAATGTCATTTACTTCTGGTTTATATAAATCACGTGGGGTTTATTATAAAACTGCTGAAGACAGGGAATTGCCAAGAATTCTGGAAGGTGTGATTGAATCACCTGCCGGAAGCGGTAATTATATACCCAACAATATCCAGATTTCTGCACAAACATACTGGCAAACGCTGGGAGGACTACAAAGTGAATTTAATGTGTATGACGCTACAGTGCTGAGGCTGCAGGAGCTTTCAATGGGATATGATGTGCCGGTAGATGCAATTAAAAGACTAAAGATTAACGGGATCAGGTTTGGTGTTTTTGCAAGAAACCTGTTTTATGTAGCACCCAATGCTATATTTGACCCGGGTGTTAACACCCAGGGTGCCGGTAATATCAGGGGTCTTGAATTGCAGAGTGCCCCCAATGCAAGAACAATGGGCGCCAACATAAAAATATCCTTATAATAAATAAAAAAAATTTACGATGAAAAAACTATCAATAATTTTATTAGTTGTGGCTCTTGGGTTTATGTCATGCAAGAAATTTCTTGATATAAATTCAACACCCAATAACCCAACTGCTGTGCCACCCACAGTGTTGTTTACCAATACAACCATCGGTATGGCTTTTGCCAATGCCAATGACCTTAACAGGGCAACCTCGGCCATTGTGCAGCATATTGCAGGCGTAGCCAACCAAACAGCAGCTTACGATGTGTATGCACTCGATGGTTCTTTTGATAACCAATGGAATTCTGAAATTTACAATGGCTGCCTTAATAACCTGCAGGTGCTTATTGACCAGTACTCTGCCACCAGCCCTGCTTATTCAGGCGTAGCCAAATTAGAAATGGCCTATGTTTTTTCCATGGCTGCCGATGTTTGGGGCGATGTGCCTTACTCACAGGCTGCACAGGGATTAAAATTTGAAACACCCCGTTTTGATAAAGTGGAGGATATTTATCAGGGTAATGCCACTTTGGGCATAACCAGCCTTTTCGATTTGGTAAGAAGCGGCCTTGCCGATTTGGCAAAACCAAGCATACTTAAACCAAGTGTTAAAGATGATTTGATTTATGGTGGTGATTTAACCAAATGGACAAGGGCAGGGAATACACTTTTGTTGAAGTTTGCAATTATGCTTACTAACAGAAACCCTGTGCTGGCAAAATCTACCATTAATGCTGTATTAGCCGCCAATACTTTCATTAATTCCAATACACTGGATTTTGAAGTGCCCTTTGGTTCATCTGTTGGAAACCGCAATCCTATTTTTGATTTTAATAATAACCTTAGAACAGGCGATCAAATGCTGAGTTCAAGGTTATATGCATTATCGCAAAGTTTGAATGATACCTTAAGGCTGTCTAAGTTTTTTACAAAACCTGCCAATGCTACTAATACTTTCACAGCTTTTAATAATGGTTCTACTGCTGCTGTTCCAGCATTGGCTACGAGGTCAAAATACAATACTTATCTTACAGGTGCAGTTGGTGGCGAAGCTCCCATTAGGTTGCTTACCAATTTTCAGGTGAACTTTATTTTAGCCGAAGCTGCATTGGTTTTAGGAACAACAGGAGACCCTAATACTTATTACCAGGCAGGTATTACTGCATCAATGCAAAAAGTTGGTATGACAGCAACAGAAATCAGTGCTTATTTTGCTGCCAATCCTGCTATTGTTAACCTTACAGGCACCAATGCTCAAAAACTTCAGCAGATAATTACCCAAAAATACATTGCATGGATTGGTAATGGTATTGAAGCTTTTGATGATTACAGAAGAACAGGATATCCAGTACTGGCATTGCCATTGAATGCACAGGGCGATAACCCGAATGTGGTGCCAACAAGATTACCTTACACTCCTAATGAGTTATCAAGAAATCCTAATGCACCGAACCCAAGGCCTAAAACAGATGTAAAACTTTGGTGGGCTTTATAAGAAGATCTTATATTATTAAAATTAAATTTTTCAGAAATGATAAACAATATAAAAAAAATAGCAGGGTTTATTCTGGTAGCAACTTTATTTTTTAGTTGCAAAAAGGAAACTGGTCCTCTTACAGATCTCAAACCTACAGTATCAGTTACTGTATCAAATGCAATTGCCTGGCGGCCGGAGCCTACTGTTAGTACGCCTTTGCCGACTGCTGCTGCGCCAAGTTCTACTATAACTATCACACTGTCAATCCCAGCCAGTTCTGGCAGAACGATAAAGGAAATAACAAAAGTTGCTGCAAGTACAACTTATACCCAGATACAAAGTACTGGGGCAACAGGGTTTTACACCGCTGGCCCAGTACCAGCGTCAGGAACTTCTGTAACATTTAATACTACTACAGCGGCTTATCTTGCTTTGTACCCGCAAACGCTTGCTGCTAATGCAGAATTAACCAGGAGATTCTATTTCCTGCTTACACTGGATGATAATTCGCAGATAGTAACAGAAGCTGTTCGTGTGCTGGTATTGTAATTTAATTTTTTAAAATTAATTGATATAAGAGGTTGTTTTAAAACAACCTCTTTTTTATTAAAATTTATTTTCAGGTTCACCAAAAGCAGCTTCGCAGTTTTAAAAAATATATCTTCGCAAAAATTTTAAAACGCAATGCTACCAAAGTACAAAAGAATACTGCTGAAACTTTCCGGCGAA
>JANNAM010000186.1:0-12553 GCA_031384415.1 Bacteroidota bacterium | reverse complement strand
ACCAGGTAAACTTTCTTCATCCTTCATTTTTAAATCAAAATAAAACGGTTGTTACAAAGGATGCTGAGGAAGGGTTTTAAAAAGAGGACAAATATAAAGCATTAGCTGCCTTGCCGTCAAAGAAAAAACAGCATGTGGATTAAATTTACTTTATTAAAAAAGATTGCTTGTAAAACTCCACTTTGTCAATTAAAAATAAGCGGTACACACCTCTTGAAAGCGTTACAGGCAGGTTTATTTTTATGGTTCTGTCGTTGCCGTCGTGTTGCACCGGCATAGTAGTAATTTTTTGGCCATTGTTTCCAAACACACTCATTTGGTAATTCCCTTTTGATACTGCAGCAAAACGTACTGTAAGCTCCGAGCCGGCTGGATTGGGATAAATAAACAGGGTGTTGCCAACTTTGCCATAATATAACCTGGTTACGTTTGACAAACTGATGGTGCTGTTGGTATTAAAAATTTTAATGCGGTAATAATTGCTGCCGATGGTGGGGTTGTAGTCAATGTAAAAATAAAGGTTGGCACCCGAGGTTCTGTTGGATTGCACTGAACCAATGGTATAAAACATCAAACCATTTTCGGATTTCTGCACTTCATATTTTATTACATCCAGATCGTTTTGAACACCCCATCTTACTTTAACTGCATTGTCGAAAGTACTTCCGGAAAGCCCCGAAAAATTGATTGCAAGAATGGAAGTGATGGTAAAATTAACGGTGTAATTGTTGCCAGCATTGTTATCAAGCCTAACCTGTGTGCAGCCGGTTGACGAAGGCTCGCCGGAGGCAGCGTAATAAATTTCGAGGGTGTAATTTCCGTTGGCAAATGCAGTTAAATCAACTGATTGAGAAACGTTCTGAAATTTCTGATCGCTGGCATTGTTGCATGAGCCTGCGCCACCGCAGGTACTAAAGCTGCCGCCATTGCAATTGCAGAAAAAGCCAAGGCTGATGGCAGAAAATGCTGGAACAGCCGGCCTTGAACCCTGCAGATAAACTGTATAATATAATGTCCCGCCGCAAACATTGCCGCCACTGGTTTTAGATGTATTAATTTCGGCGCCCCCAATTTTAAGCAAACCTCCATTGGCACCAAACGAACCCAGGTTGGCACCAAAATCAACCGGGCCAATAGCATTGGGATTACCAACTTGTTTTTGCGTATTATAAAATTGAGGTGAACCGTTTACATTCAGGTAAACAGCCGAGGCCCAGATACCAAATTCTGCCCTGGCAGAAAAGATAAGGGTAAAAAACAGAAGGATGGTGAGTTGAGTTTTCTTCATGCCTGTAAGACTTAATGAAATGAGTTGTTTTACAGATTCTGAAGTAAATATAATAAATATGTGTGAAAACCGCAACCATAAAGTTTGGTAAGTGGCTAAATTGTAAATTGCAGCAATTTTAAAACAGGATGTGGAGCATTTGTAAAAAGGAATTGCAGCAGTTTTTCAGCAATCTTACGGGATATATTGCCATTGTGCTGTTCCTGCTGGTAAACGGGCTTTTTTTATTTGTGCTCAAAGACAGCAATATCTTCGATTTTGGCTATGCCACTTTGGATAAATTTTTTGAACTGGCGCCCTGGATACTGCTTTTTCTTGTGCCGGCCATTACCATGCGAACGCTGGCCGATGAGTTCAAAAGCGGCACTTTCGAAATTCTGCAAACAAAGCCCTTAACCAAATGGCAGATTGTGATGGGAAAATATATTTCCATCCTTATTGTATTACTCTTTGTTATCCTTCCCACATTCATTTACATTTTTACTATAAAATCATTGAGTGCACAGGGCGGCATTGACAGCGGTGGAATAACCGGAAGTTATATTGGATTATTTTTTTTAGCGGCGGTGTTTGCGGCCATAGGTTTGTGTTGCAGCGGGCTCACCAGTAATGCAGTGGTGGCTTTTTTGGTGAGTGCTTTTGTTTGCCTCATTTTATATTTTGGGTTTAGTGCACTTAGCAAACTGCCGGTATTTGCAAACGGAATGGATTATTATATTGAAATGCTGGGCATAGATTTTCATTACCGCAGCATCAGCCGGGGAGTGATGGACAGCAGGGATGTGATTTATTTTGTGAGTGTGATTTTTGTTTTTTTATTAATTACTGTAAAGAATTTACATAAGAAGTGATCTCGCCCTCGGTCCCTCTCCTGAAGGAGAGGGAGGACTGGGAGATGGAAGCGGAGACAGAGCAGATTTATAATTTAATAAAACATAATAATCCCCCTTTAGGGGATAGGGGTAATGAAGAACGTTTTAAATAAAATATGGAAGAGTAAACTTTGGTTGCCCGTAACCATCATTTTTCTGCTGCTCATTAACTGGGCGGCATCTTTGTATCATACAAGGATTGATTTTACCAATGAAAAACGGTTTACTTTATCAAAACCCACTAAAAAGATTTTGAAAAAGCTGGATGATGTGGTGCAGGTAGATGTTTTTTTAAAAGGAGATTTTCCCAGTGGGTTTAAAAAATTAGCCAGCAGTGCCAAAGAAATTTTACAGGAGTTTAAAGAAGTGGCAGGCAACAATTTTCAGTACAATTTCATCAGCCCCGATGATGAAGTGGAAGGAACGAATGTAAAATATGGCGACTCACTTTCTTCGCTGGGGCTTTATCCCATCAATTTAAAATCGCAGTTAAAAGCAGGGGAGCAGCAGCAGTTGTTGTATCCTGTTGCACTGGTTCATTACAAAGAAAAGGCAACGCCGGTATTGCTTTACCAGGGCTCGTCAAAGGCAATTACGTACAGCGAAATAAACAGCGCCGAAGCCATGATGGAATTTAAATTTGCGGATGCCATCAATAAATTATCACAAACAGATAAACCAATGGTTGCTTACTCGGCAGGCAATGGCGAGCCCGGCGACGCAAGAACTTATGATTTGGCCAACAATGTTTTATTACAGGACTATAATCTTAAAATACTCAACTTAAATACCCAGCCTTTTATTCCGGACACTTTTAAGCTGCTGCTGATTGTGAAGCCCACTCAAAAGTTTACTGACGAAGAGAAATTAAAGATTGACCAGTTTGTAATGAGGGGCGGAAAACTCCTGTTGTTCATTGATAAACTTGAAGCAGAATTAGACAGCCTGAAGAGCCTGAATAATGAAGTAGTTGCTTACGACAGAAATCTTGAGCTGAACGATTTACTCTTTAAATACGGCGCAAGAATCAACGGCGACCTGGTGATGGATTTGCAATGTGATTTTTTGCCTTTTGTAACCAATGGCAAAGACCAGATGGAATATTTGCACTGGAATTATTTTCCATTGTTTGAAACAAAATCCAATCATGTAATTAATAAAAATCTTGGGCTGGTATCGGGGCAGTTTGTAAATTCTATTGATACTGTAGAGGCAGAAGGAATAAAGAAAACTATTTTGCTGAGTTCATCTGCCAACAGTAAAACCATTGCCACGCCGGCGCTCATAAGCGGTAAAGAAAATGTGAATGAACCGGAGAGTGATAAATTTAAAAAAGCAAATATCCCGGTAGCGGTTTTGCTGGAGGGAAAATTTCAATCGCTTTTCTCCAACAGGCTGTCGCAGGCAATGAATGACAGCCTTGAAAAATATGGCGGCATTTATCAGCAAACAAGTTTTAAAGAAAATAAAATAATTGTAGTAGCAGACGGCGACATTGTTTTAAATGCCGTTTCTAAAGATGGCCCGATGCCAATGGGATTGAACCGCTACACTGCAGGCACTCAATACGAATACCAGTTTGCCAATAAAGATTTTTTGCAAAACTGTCTTGATTATTTAATTAATCCTTCGGGTTTAGCAGAAGTAAAAGCCAAGGATTATACCTTACGTTTGCTTGACAGTAAAAAAGTGACAGCACAAAAAACCACCTGGCAGTTTATCAATATTGCGGCACCCATATTGCTGCTGTTTCTTTTTGCATTCATTTATCAATGGCTTCGCCGCCGCAAATACAACAAATAAATTGAGCAAAGACCTTGTTATACTAATTGTTTTTAGTGCAGTAATAATTATTGCACTGATATTTGATTTGGGATTGCTGAGTAAAAAAAATGCTGTCATCAGTTTAAAGATGGCATTAAAGCAAACCATTTTTTGGGTGCTGCTTTCTTTTGCTTTTTGTGGGTTCATCCTTTATGAAAATGACGGGGGAAATGGCAAGGCAGATGCAGTGGCTTATATCTCTGCTTATTTGCTGGAGTGGTCATTATCTATTGACAATATTTTTGTGTTCATCATTATCTTTTCTTTTTTTAAAGTAAAAGAAAAAAATTATTCAAGGGTTTTGCTGCTGGGTATTTTAATGGCCATTGTATTCAGGATAATTTTTATTGCACTGGGGAGCGAACTGGTGGCAAGGTTCGACTGGATTATGTATTTTTTCGGGGCATTCCTGGTTTATACCGGCATTAAACTTTTTATACAAAGTGAAGAAGAAGAATTTAATCCGCAGAAGAACTGGGCATTTAAATTCATGAGGAAATATATGCGTACTACTGATGAAGAGCCCAATGGCAGGTTTATAATTGTTAAACACAACAAATCTTATTTCACCAAATTAAGTATGGTGGTTTTAATGCTTGGCTTGATTGACATCGTTTTTGCACTGGATTCTATTCCGGCAGTTTTTTCCATCATTCCCGATCCTTCAAAAAAGTTACTGATTTATTCCTCTAATATTTTTGCGGTGCTGGGCTTACGCAGTTTGTTTTTTTTATTGCGTGGCGCAGCCAGCAAATTCGATTACCTGCAGCAGGGTATTGCAATTGTGTTGCTGTTTATCGGGGTTAAAATGCTGGTGGCTTACTGGATACATATCCCGGTATGGGTGTCGCTGCTGGTAATTGTAACCTGCATCAGTTCATCCATTATTTATTCTACTTACCATAAAAGAAAAGGTGTGCCGGAGAATATGAATTAGTAAATTGAATGGTTAATTACTTGAGGTAATATTGTTAAAATAAATGTACAGCATCTCCCACATACAACAAATTATTTCAGGCAAATTTTTATCATCCGGCAATAAAGATGTTGCTATCGAACATTTGTTAATTGACAGCCGGAAAATAGTATTCCCTTCTTCCACTTTATTTTTTGCCATACCCGGCCCCAGGCGCAATGGCAATTTATTTGTGCAGGATTTATACAATAAAGGAGTCCGCAATTTTATCACAGATAACAACTTTACTTTTTCACCCAATGATTTTGCTGATGCAAATATTGTTGCGGTAGTAAATGTGCAGGATGCATTGCAGCAGCTGGCTGCTTATCACCGAAAGCAATTTAATTATCCTGTTATTGGCATTACGGGCAGCAATGGAAAAACGATTGTGAAGGAATGGTTGTTTCAGTTGTTACAGGCTGGCAACGATATTGTGCGAAGCCCCAAAAGCTACAACTCTCAAATTGGTGTGCCGCTAAGTGTTTGGGAAATGAATGAACAACATACAATGGCAATTTTTGAAGCTGGAATTTCTCAGCCCGGCGAAATGGAAAAACTGCAAAAAGTGATTCAGCCAACCATTGGAATTTTTACAAACATTGGCCAGGCACACAGCGAAGGGTTTGTAAATACTGCACAGAAGATAGAAGAAAAAGTAAAACTTTTTGCATACTGCAAAACCATTGTTTACTGCAGCGATGATATTACTGTGGATGAAGCAATGAAGAAAATACAATCAACCGCTTCGCTTTTTACATGGGGTAAAAAAAATGCTGCTTCGCTTAATATTAATATAATACAAATTCAGGCTTTTAATTCAGTTATAAAAGCTGAGTATAAAGGAAACAAAACAAGTATTTCTATTCCTTTTACCGACAATGCAGCCATTGAAAACGCCATTAGCTGCTGGTGTGTTTTACTGCAGCTTGGTTTAAGTGATGAAGTAATTGCTGAAAGGATGCTGCAACTGAAGCCTGTGGAAATGCGCCTTGAACTTAAACAGGGCATCAACAACTGTTCTGTAATAAATGACAGTTACAGCGCCGATATTACTTCGCTGTCTATTGCACTCGATTTTTTGCAACAGCAGCAGCAGCATCCAAAACGAACAGTTATACTCAGCGATATTTTACAATCGGGCAAAAGCAATGAAGATTTATACAATGATATTGCTTCTATACTTCAGCAAAAGAATATCAATCGCCTTATCGGCATTGGCCAGGGTATTTCAAAATACAAAGATTGTTTTGCGGCCATAAATGAAACGATGTTTTTTAATTCAACTGCCGAATTCAGGCAACAGTTTACTTCCCTGCATTTTCACAACGAAACCATTTTACTAAAAGGAGCCAGAATTTTTGAGTTTGAACAGATAAGCCATTTGCTGGAGCAGCAATCGCATCAAACAGTGCTGGAAATAAACCTTAACTCTATCACTAATAATTTAAAAACTTACCAGCAGCAATTAAATCCCGGAGTGAAACTGATGGCAATGGTAAAGGCTTTCAGCTATGGCAGCGGCAGTTTTGAAATTGCCAATCTTTTGCAGTTTCATAAAGTAGATTACCTGGCAGTTGCTTATGCCGATGAAGGAGTGGAACTTCGCAAAGCCGGCATCGCACTGCCCATAATGGTGATGAATGCAGAAGCATCTACTTTTGATATGCTGGTACAATATAACCTGGAACCTGAATTGTATTCTTTTGATATACTGAATGCCTTTGAAAATTATTTGCTGCAGTCGGGCATTAATCATTACCCCGTTCATATAAAATTAGACACAGGCATGCACCGCCTCGGTTTTGAAACGGCAGACATGGATGAATTGTGTGCAAGGCTTACAGCATCCCACAACTTTAAAATACAATCTGTTTTTTCTCACCTTGCTTCCAGCGATAATGAAGTGCATGATAGTTTTACAAAACAACAGGCAGCTGCTTTTTTAAAATGCTGCGAACAATTGGAAAAAATTACAAGTTATTCTTTTCTGAAACACATTGCCAACACTTCGGCCATTCACCGGCATAAAAATTTACAGTTTGATATGGTTCGCCTTGGCATTGGTTTGTATGGTGTGGATGCAAATGCAGCAATGCAACAGCAACTGCAAAATGTGAGTACTTTAAAAACCACCATTTCACAAATAAAAAAAGTAAAGGCCGGCGAAAGTGTTGGATACAGCCGCAAGGGAATTGCAGAAAGAGACTCCACCATTGCCACAGTAAGAATTGGTTATGCAGATGGATACCCAAGAAATTTAAGCAATGGTATTGGCAAAATGTGGGTGAACAATAAATTGGTTCCTGTTATTGGCAATGTATGTATGGATATGACAATGCTGGATGTTACAGGTATTGAAATAGCCACAGGTGATGAAGTAATTGTTTTTGGTAAACAATTGCCGGTAGCTGAACTGGCAAAATGGGCCGGCACAATTGCATATGAAATATTAACCGGCATATCTCAACGGGTGAAAAGGGTATATTACGAAGAGTAAAAGCTAAACCCTAAACCTCTAAACTTCCTAAACCAAACCCTGCTAAACTCCTAAACTTTTTTCATCCTAAACCAAAAACCCCCAACTCTCTTATCTTTGCGGCTTATGAAAAGGAAACATGTAATACTGATAATTGCTCTTATTGTAATTGCCGATCAGGTATTAAAAATTTATATCAAAACTCATTTTGCACTAAACTCATCACAAAAAGTTATAGGCAGTGGGTTCCAGTTATTTTTTGTTGAAAACCCCGGCATGGCTTATGGCTGGAAATTTGGCGGCAACTGGGGTAAAATGGCATTGACAATTTTCCGATTGTTTGCAGTGGTTTTTGGCACCTGGTATCTGGGCAGGCTTATTAAACAGCATTATCACAAAGGGTTTATTATTTGTGCGGCTTTAATATATGCAGGAGCCCTTGGCAATTTGATTGATTCTGCTTTTTACGGGATGATATTTGATAAGGGAATGACCTTCAATACTGCCTTTAATGATTATGACTATTATGCCGGCCTGGCAAAGTTCTCCAGCCATGGCTATTCCTCTTTTTTGCATGGCAATGTGGTAGATATGCTTTACTTCCCGGTAATACACGGCACATTTCCAAAATGGCTTCCCGTTTGGGGTGGCGAGCAGTTCGAATTTTTCAGGCCAATATTTAACCTGGCCGATGCAGCTATCTCCACCGGAGTAATCACCATTTTAGTTTTCCAGAAGCGCTTCTTTAAGCAGCGTAAAAGCGTTGAAAATCATCCTACGGTAGAAACCGGTGCATTGGTAAGTGACGAGTCGCAGGTTTCGTAAAAAAAAGTATCTTTACCTATATCATAATTAATTACAGAATAATGAAGTTATTTAAAGCACTTTTTGCTGTTTCTTTAATCATTATCGGCATTCAGGCATGCCAGAAGGAACTGAGTTTTGATGGCACATCTATAGGCATTCTTAAAAAAGATTCCGGAGGCGATTGTCTTCCGGTTACAGTAAACGGGGTTTTCCAGGTTGATACGGTTATTGTTGCCAATGCCAATTATGTAGATGTAGAAGTGCTTGTTTCAATACCCGGCACCTTCGATGTAAAATCTGATACTATCAACGGTTATTCTTTCAGCAAAGCCGGGGCAGTGGGTAGTGGCTTAAATGTTATCCGCCTTTATGCAAGCGGCAAGCCAATAGCTGCAGGCAATAATACCTTCACTATTAAATATGGCAGCAGTCAGTGTACTTTCACCATTACAGTGGTTGGTGCATCGGTGGGTGCAGCAACATATACTTTAGGCGGTTCGCCGGGCTCCTGCTCAGGTGCTGTTGTAAATGGATTGTACACACAGGGCGCTGCTTTAACCGCAGCCAATACTGTTACGCTCCAGGTAAATGTAACCGCCGTGGGTACTTATAATTTAGGTGCGGCATCAATAAACGGAATGGTGTTTACCGGCAGCGGTGTATTTACTTCCACGGGAGTACAAACAATAACTTTATCCGGTATTGGTATTCCGGTGGCGGCTGGCATTTTTAATGCTACTGCAACCAACGGAACAAGCAGTTGCACTTTCAGCATCACAGTTTTGCCGGCAGGCGGCGGTGCAGTATTTACATTAAATGGTGCACCAGGAAGCTGCTCAGGTGCTGTTGTAAACGGAACTTATACAGCGGGCACAACTCTTACAGCAACTAACACAGTAACATTGCAGGTAACAGTTACAACCATTGGCCCCTATACCATTTCAACCAATACAGTAAACGGAATTTCATTCATCAAAACAGGCATATTTACTGTAACGGGGCCACAGCCAGTAACATTGAACGGAACAGGAACACCTGCTGCAGCCGGAACATTTAATTTTAATGCAACTGCCGGAACCAGCATTTGTATTTTTTCTGTTACCTGTGTACCGCCACCACCCAATCTGGATTATTTTCCGTTAACTGCCAATAGCTGGTGGACATACAACAGTGATTACACAGCACCCGATTCTTTGTTTAAAGTAAGCACCATACAGTCTGTTAAAGCTGGCAATACTTACAGGCGCTTTAATTTAGGTGCAGGGCCAACAGGAGTTACAGTTGGCGATTCTACTTTTTACCGCAAATTGGGCAATGATTATTACCATTATATCAATGTAGATACGTTTGCATCTTTTTATTATGATGTACCCCAGCGTACTGAAATAATTTTCTTAAAAGAAAATGCAACTGTGGGAACCACCTGGACCAGCGTTGATTTCACCGGAGCTTCGGGGGGAATATCAACAGTATTGAGATACTCTTTTACTATTGCTGCTACAGGATCAACACTTATTGTAAACGGGGTTACTTACAATAACGTTATAAGGGTTGACTGGAAGGCGATGGAAAATGTAAATGGGGCAGGGTTTACCGATGAAGTTTTGTACCAGAGTTATTATGCCCAGGGTATTGGGCTGATAAAATATGTGCAGGATTACCAGGCAGTGGCCGGTGTAGAAGACACAGACAATTTGCGGAATTACATGGTTTACTAATAAATTAACAAATCAATTCAGCCGTTCCGGAACATTCCGGGACGGTTTTTTATAATGCTGTACAATAATGCAGCCCTGGTTTTGTTTATATTGATGGCAAAGAAGCAGGCAGCAATATGTATTAAATGATACTCTTTTGTTAACTGTGGGCTATGCAATTAGCAAAATCAACTTATTTTTGAAAAATTACAGAACTTTATAACCCTGCCCTTTTGAAAACACAAACAATTTAAGATGAAAAAAATACTTCCCCTTTTAGTTGCTGTCGGCATTGTTTCTCTTTTTTCATGCAACAAAGAATACAGCCTTGAAAATGGCGGAGGCGGCAGTGCCAATATCATTGGTGCCGATTGCCGCATTGCCAAAATTGCATATGTAGATTCAGCTTCGGGAGTGGGAACCGGTTCAATAGCCGCCATAATAAATACACTCGATAAATTAACCGACGTTACAAAATTTGACAGCCTTACTGCTACCATTGATTATACTGCAATGCCTGTTTATATCGGCGATTCTGTTTTTATCAATGCCGATGAATATTTTACCCTTGACCCTACCACCAAACGTGTAAAATATTTTCATGGCCTTGTTGACCCTACCAATCCTTCATCGCTGCAGTTTGACGAAACATTTACTTATGATGCCGGCGGATATTTAATTAGCAAGTCTTATGAACTGGCCATTTTTCCGGGTGCGCCGGTGGTGGTGGTTAATTATACTTATGCAGGCAATAACCTTACCCAGATGTCAGCAACCGATTTAACCACCGGCAGTTTAATTACAACTGCTGATATAACTTTTTACAGTAACATTGCCCCAAAAAACTTTATCTATCTTTTTCCGGATGAAGATACTTATGCCGAATGGAACCAGTTTTTAAATTTTGGAAAACGCTCCCTCAATGCGGTTAAAGATTTAAAAGTGCGTTATTACGATCCGGGTAATGTAGTCAGAGATTCTGCTGTTTCATTATTTAAAACATACACAAGAAGTGTTGATAATTATATCACCAGTGTAATAATGACCGGCAGCGACCAGCCTTCCATTCCTGCCGATGCTGGCAAATTAGTTTTCAGTTATCACTGCAAATAACTTTTTTTGCCTTCTTGATAAAATCATCAGTTTTATTGCTGCAGTAACTGAATTTTATTTCCGCAGGTATCATCCAGCACAGCCACTTTTACAGGCCCCATTTGTGTTGGCTTCATACTAAAAGCCACACCAAGGTTTTGTAATCTTTCATATTCTTTTGCAATATCATCCACATGAAAAGCAGTCAATGGAATGCCTGCATCAAACAATGCTTTTTGATAAACTTTGGCGGGTTCAAAAGCCATTGGTTCCAGTAAAAGTTCTACACCATTATCTTCTTCCTTTGAAACAACAGTAAGCCATTTGTATTCTCCCAGGGGTACTTCTGTTTTCTTTACAAAGCCCAATACTTCGGTATAAAATTTTAAAGCTTTGTCCTGGTCGTTTACCATTACGCTTGTTAATTTTATTTTCATGTTTTTATTTTAAATAAATGATTAATGCTGTAAAGTTCGTAACTGGTTTTGTATATTCTGATAATTTATTTATTTAGCAACTGCCTTATTGCTGCCAGGTGAGCCAGTAAAACCAAAGGCACTACACAGCAGGGCAGCCATACATAAGGAAAATACAGCACGGCAATATTTGGCTGGTCAAATGCAAACTGCTGAAATGAAAACGGCGCTGATAACACAGCATTTACTACAATATTTATTAATAGCCCCAGGCAAATAAAATTCCAGAGGAGCAAAAGTGTCCGGTTTATTTTTTTTGTTTTAAAAGCAGTATAATAAACAAGCGGCGCTGTCAATCCTGATACAATATCAAAGTTTCTTCCCTCAAAAGTCATGAGTTGCGGAATTGTTTTATGAATAAATAGCCAGAGTAAAACAATCTCCACCGGAATTCTTATGATGTGTAAAATGGTAAGTGCTTTTAAATTTAAACTGTCAATGTATTTTCTTCCTTTTGCAGTTGCAAAAAGGCAGATAATTAAAATAAGCGGTGGCAAAACAAGCAGCACAAATCTTGGCGGGATGGTATCGGTTACTGTATAAAACCCACTGAGAGCCACAATGGTTTGCAAGGCCAGCCAGGCTAGTAATACAATTAATGTGGCGGCAGATTTGTTAGTTGCTTTGTAAAAAAGAAACACTGTCAATATGGTAGTTAAACCAAAAACTACAGGGATGTATATTGGTAAATTATTCATCAAAGAAAATTACATCCCCAAAGAAAAAATAAAGAAATGCTGGCCTTCAAAAGTTTTCAGCACCACATTGTTG
Source organism: Bacteroidota bacterium (assembly GCA_031384415.1). Taxonomy (GTDB): domain Bacteria; phylum Bacteroidota; class Bacteroidia; order Chitinophagales; family Chitinophagaceae; genus Ferruginibacter. The sequence continues at coordinate 292 of JANNAM010000186.1, read as the reverse complement.
TTTCCCTGCTTTTCATCCTGATTTTGTAAGCCTTTGTCTTTAAGTTCCTGTATTTTCTTTTCTGTATTTAGACCAAAATAAGTAACAGCAGGATAATTAAAATCTTTTGTCTGGTGCAGGCCAATAATCATCAGCCCGTCTGTGAGTATGCTGTAAGGGTAAGGGTTTTTCATCAGGGCTTTTACATTAAAACCTAATTTTTTCCAATACACAATTGATGAAACCAATTCGGCAACAGGCTGTGCAAATTCGCCAAATGCGCCACATTGTTTATTGGGATACTTTTCTGCAT
>JANNAM010000191.1:0-42827 GCA_031384415.1 Bacteroidota bacterium | reverse complement strand
GAAGCTGCAACTTTAGCCGAACAGTTTGGCGATCACAGGGTTTTTAACACTGCCATTCAGGAAGCATATATTATTGGCAGCACAGTTGGCATGAGCGCTGTTGGATTAAAACCAATTGTGGAAGTTCAGTTTGGAGATTATATTTATCCGGGATTAAATCAATTAGTTACTGAAATAAGCAAGAGCTGTTATTTAAGCTGCGGAAAATTTCCTGTGCAAACTTTAATAAGGGTTCCTGTTGGTGCTTATGGGGGCGGCGGGCCTTATCATAGCGGCTGTGTGGAAACAACATTGCTTTCTATCAAAGGAATAAAAGTTGTTTACCCTTCCAATGCTGCTGATATGAAAGGATTGATGAAAGCTGCCTTTCTTGACCCCAACCCTGTGGTAATGCTGGAGCATAAAGGTTTATACTGGAGCAAGGTGCCAGGAACAGAAGAAGCAAAATCAATTGAACCTTCATCAGATTATATTGTTCCGTTGGGCAAGGCAAATATTGTTTTGCAGGCAAATAACGAATTAGTCGAAAACGGTGAAAGCTGTTGCATTATAACTTATGGCATGGGAGTATATTGGGCAAAAGCTGCTGCAAAAAACTTCGCAGGTAAAGTAGAAGTAATTGACTTGCGATCTTTATTTCCTTTAGATGAAGCACTGATTTTTGCCTCAGTAAAAAAACATGGCAAATGTTTGATAGTTACCGAAGAACAGCAAAATAATTCTTTTGCCGAAGCATTGGCAGGACGCATAAGCAAAGCATGTTTTAAATACTTAGATGCGCCTGTGGAAGTGCTGGGAGCATTAAACTTACCTGCTGTACCTATGAATGTTATTTTAGAGCAGGCTATGCTGCCCAATGCAGAGAAGGTTGCTGAGAGAATTCAACAACTATTACAAAATTAAAAAGCTCACATAAAGTGAGCTTTTGTATCGGGGAGCAGACTTGAACTGCCGACCTTCGGGTTATGAATCCGATGCTCTAACCAGCTGAGCTACCCCGACATTGGGCGGCAAAAGTAAAGAATTGAGGGCAATTTCAGAAATGAAATCGTAATTAAGAGGTATAAAGATCCCAGGACTATACATTTTGTCCCACACTTCAATTTATACTTTTTAATTTCTATCTGTTTGAGCGAATTCATTGTATTTATAACTTCCATAGTATTTAAATTAAACGCACCTTCTACGCTTCAATAAAAGCCCAGTAATATTACACCGTACAAGAGTGCGACGCAACGATGCTTAATAGAATTACTACTGCCGGGTAAATAAAAAATAATCCCGGCGATAAAATTGCCGGGATACTTACTTAGATTTCTCCTTCGTCGAAATGACAGCAGCGAAGAATGACAGGAATCAACTCATTTCCGCAAAGCACTTATGGAAATAAGGAATGGTTTCAATGCCTTTATAAAAATTGGCCAGATTAAATTTTTCATTCGGACTGTGCAGGTTATCACTATCTAAACCAAAACCCATAAAGACAATTTTTATTCCCAGTTCTTTTTCAAACAAAGAACAAATGGGAATGCTTCCACCGCCACGTACCGGAATGGGAATTTTACCAAAAGTAATTTCCATTGCTTTGGCAGCGGCTTTGTAAGCTTTGCTGTCAATGGGTGTCATGTAGGGCTCGCCACCATGATGTTCAAAAGCATTTACTGTTACCGAAGGCGGCGCTATTTTCCTGAAATATTCCAGCAGCATCGCCGTCATCTTTTCGCTTTTTTGATTGGGCACCAAACGGGCAGAAATTTTTGCAGTTGCTTTTGAAGGCAGCACAGTCTTTGCGCCTTCGCCCTGGTAACCGCCCCAGATGCCGTTTAATTCCATTGTAGGCCTTATGCCTGTTCTTTCATTGGTGCTGTATCCTTTTTCGCCCCACAGTTCCTTCACACCCAAATCATCCTTGTATTCCTGCTCATTATAAGGAGCCAAAGCCATCAGCTTTCTTTCTTCGTCGGTTGACACTACCACATCATCATAAAACCCCGGAATGGTAACATGATTGTTTTCATCATGTAGCGTGGCAATCATTTTTGCCAGTATGGTAACCGGATTGGCTACGGCTCCGCCATACACACCGCTGTGCAAATCACGGTTGGGCCCGGTAACTTCCACTTCGATATAACTAAGGCCACGAACGCCAATATCAATACTTGGCGTATCAAGGCTAATCATGGCGCTGTCGCTGATTAACACACAATCTGCTTTCAGCAATTCTTTATGCGATGCAACAAATTTTCCCAGGTTGGGCGAACCAACTTCTTCTTCTCCTTCAAAACAAAATTTTATATTAGTAGCCAGCGAATTTGTTTTCACCATTGTTTCCAATGCTTTCACATGCATATAAAATTGTCCTTTGTCATCGCAACTGCCACGGGCAAATATTTTACCGTCAATAATTACTGGCTCAAAGGGTCCGCTTTTCCAAAGTTCCAAAGGCTCAGGCGGCTGCACATCGTAATGCCCGTAAACCAGCACTGTTGGTTTGGAAGGATCAATTATTTTTTCGCCATAAACTAATGGATGACCATCGGTTTCTAAGATCTCAGCTTTATCGGCACCAGCTTCAAGCAATCTTGCCTTTACAGCTTCGGCACATTTACGCATGTCATCTTTGTGTTCACTTTTGGCGCTCACACTTGGTATGCGTAACAAATCGAGGAGCTCTTCTAAAAAACGGTCTTTGTTTTTTTCCTGGTAATCTTTCCAATCCTGCATGGTGATTAGTTTATTGGTTTATAAGTTTTGTTGTTTATTAGTAATATTATTTTTATGATACCAGCTTCAGTTTTTCATGGCATCATCGTTGTGTCACTCACTTCGGCCGCATACCTTTTTTGAACTTTTAACCAAGCGTACGGGCCAACGAATATAGTAGATTTTCGTCAGTGGTTATCATGATAATTATCATCCCATATTTTTACAAAATATTACCATTATAATTTGGCAATGAACTTACAATGCTATTAAATTTGCGTCAGATTGCTTGTCAATTTATCAGCCTTTGTTCGGGTACATTCGCCATATGATTTAAAAGAATGTGCCAGCTCAAAGGCTGAGTCCATTATGGCCCTTTACCAATTATTTTTTTGAATAGAAAAGCCACTCCGGCAATAAGGATAAACAGTACTGCAACCAACACCATAAACCATTTTATAAGTGAACTAATAGCAGTTAACAAAGTAATATTGGGCGATAACTGGCCGCTAAGTGTATGCAGCATCCCGAAATTTTCGCCAATATCAAATACCCCTGCTGCCAAAGCGGCACTTCCTAAAACAAAGCCGGTCCCTTTTATATACAATCCAAACGGGGCAGCCAGTTTGCGGCAAAGCAAAAATAAAAACGGGGCATAAAATGCAAGGAAAATAAAATCCAGCATGGTATTGTATTTCGCCACTGCAATATTATCAGTTGGATTGGCCTGCATTGGCGACCATGTTTTAAGAATATCGCCTGCCTTTGCAGTATTATAAGCAAATTCTAAATTCAATATTCCATAAGGTGTAGCAGGTGTTTTTAAAGAAGTGCCGGTTTTAGCCATTACATAAACCATTACAAAACTACCAATGAGAAAAAATGGAAGTATGATTTTTTTCATAATTCTTCAGGTATTATATTTTTTCAAACCTTTGCTGTACATAATCCCAGTTCACCACATTCCACCAGTTGTCAATATAATCGGCCCGTTTGTTTTGATACTTTAAATAATAAGCATGCTCCCAAACATCCAACGCTAAAATTGGAAAGCCTTTTATATCGCTAACATCCATCAAGGGATTATCCTGGTTTGCTGTTGACCCGATTTTCAGGTTTTTATCTTTATCAGCATACAACCAGGCCCAGCCACTTCCAAATCTTGTTTTGCCGGCATCGGCAAACTGGGTTTTAAAAACTGCAAAAGAAGTAAATGTTTTTTCTATTGCTTCCAGTAATTTACCAGAGAGTTTGTCCGCAGGATGCTGTGCATTGTCAGCAGTTTTTGGCCGCATACATTGCCAGAACATTTCATGATTATAATGGCCACCGCCATTATTTCGCATTTTTGTTGAGTACTTAGAAATTTTTGCCAGCACATCTTCCAATGGTTTATTCATATCCACGGCTTCAGCTACTGCTGCTTCTTTAAGGTTTTTTGAATAAGCAGCCGCATGCTTGCTGTAATGAATTTCCATTGTCATGGCATCAATTACATTTTCAAGGGCATCATATTTATAAGGAAGCGGCTTTTGATCGAACCCTGTTTTTAAAATGGCGGCACCAAACCCTTTTGTGCCGGCACAGGAAGATAACATTGAGCCCAGCATTGTACTTCCGGCAACCAAGGCTACCGTTCCTTTGGCAGTATCAGTAATAAATTTTCGGCGGTTATTATTGGCAAGAGGAGACATAAAATATATTTAGGAATTGAAATTATTTTGCTTTCCTAAATATACTTAAAAGCGGCTTCATTTTTTTAAAAGAACGGTAATAAAATTCTTTGCTGAACAGCTGGGAATCATGCATGGCTTTATAAGTAAGAAAAGCGCCAACCGGCACCAGCACAATTATTGCCAGCCACATGCCTGTAAAAGGTGTTGCAATTTCTTCTTTCACAAATTTTTCGCCAAACATATTCAGTAAATGAAACTGCAGGAAGAAAACAATGGCTACTACCAGCGGCATACCCAATCCGCCTTTGCGGATAATGGAACCCAGCGGAGCGCCAATAAAAAACAATACAAGGCAGGCAAGTGACAAAGAAAATTTACGGTGCCATTCAAGCTTATGAAATTTTATATCGTTTTTATGGGCCTCAATTTCTGCACCGGTATTTTGATAACTTCCTTTAATAGTGTTGGCAATATTTACGGCTGCATCATGCACAATAAAATTTAAAGAATCTGGTATTGCTGCACTAAAGTTTTTAAGTTTTGTTGCAGGTGCAGGCGTTTTTTTCCAGATGCTGTCAGCAATATTGGTAAAATGCAAACCAATATTTATTTCAGTAGTAAGTCTCTTGTATAAACTGTCATCCAGTTTGTTCAACGAATCCATTGATTTATTAAGTTGGCGGATGCTGAGCATCTTGTAATTTTTTCTGTAAGAACTGTCGCTGTTGTTTTGCAAAGCAAATGACGACATATCAAACAGCTTTTTAAATTCTTTAAACCCAAGCCGGATATATTCTGTTGTGGTATCAAAAGAATTTCCCCTTTCCTGGTACCTGAATCCGTTTTGGAGGTTAAATTCTAAAAATTTTTTATCAGCCGAAGTTGTCATAGTTCCCTTTTCAGCCACTATACAATTATCCTGCAGGGCATTTGTTTGTTCATAGATGAGCACATTGTGAATGGTCCTGTTATCTGCATCTTTCTTACCCACTTTAATGGCGTAGTTGGGAATGTGTGTAAAGAAAACGCCTTCCCTTAATTCAAAAGCAGGTTTTTTATAATAGATATCATTGTATAATGTTACAAATTTTAAATTGGCATAGGGAATAACATAATTGGCAAAGACAAAAGTAACACCACATAATAAAAGTGCTACAAACATTAATGGCCTCATAAAGCGCAGGAGTGATATACCCGATGATTTAATAGCAACCAGCTCAAAACTTTCGCCCAGGTTGCCAAAAGTCATAATAGAAGAAATAAGAATGGCAATGGGCATTGCCAGCGTAAGCAGGGATGCACTGGCATACCACAAAAACTTACCAATGGTCACAAAATCAAGCCCCTTGCCCACCAGGTCGTCCACATATTTCCACAGGCTCTGCATCATCAGCACAAAAAAAGCAATAAAGAACGTTGCAATAAACGGCCCTAAAAAAGATTTAAGGATGAGTTTGTCTAATTTCTTAATCACTTTTGCTGAATCTTATTTAGTAAGTTTGGTATGATGAATAATAATGCAAAAATATACCTTTCGGAGCAGGAACTTCAACTGGTATGCAATACTGAATGGATTTTAACTAAACATACAATTACAGATAAAGTATTTCAACTGATGGGCGGCTTATCAGAAGCCATGAAGAAAATTATTGCACCTGAAAAAAACTGGCTGCCCGAAATTGTTACTGCTTCATCTGCAAAAATTTATAAGGGCGAAAACTATTTGCAATTGCCTTATGTGCTGCTTGATTATCCCCGGTGCTTCGCAAAGGAAAATATTTTTGCCATACGCACTATGTTTTGGTGGGGAAATTTTTTCAGTATTACTCTTCAACTAAGTGGCACTTATAAAAAAACATTTCAGCAAAACATATGTGCAAACCCAGGTTTATTAAAAAACGGGTTTTATATCTGCATTAATGAAAACCAGTGGCATCATTACTTTGAACCGGATAATTACATAGCAGCATCAGATAATACACCGGAGGCATTACAAGAAATAATTACTGAAAAAGATTTTATAAAAATTACATTGCACTATCCTTTGCAGCAATGGAATGAGATGCATAAACTTTTACTGAAAGGCTTTGATGATTTACTGCAGTTGCTTAAACCTTAGTTACCCAGGCGATGGAATAAATCTTTTACCTGGTATTCCCATAACTGACTTTGATCTTTGATTTCTTTCTTTTCAGCAAAATCTTTTATAATCAAAATTGTCTGGTTAGTTACTTCCGATTTTTCAATGCTGAATTCAAAATATTCTTCTTTAGGTAAATGCATCCAGTGAAAACGGACAAATTTATCTTCTTCTTTTTCCAGAATTTCAGCCTTGTCAACTGTGCCATTCCACGAAAAACTAAAAATCCCATCTCTTTCATCTACCTTATCAGCAAACCACTCTCCCAGACCTGCCGGCGTACATAAAAAATCATACAATATTCCTGGTGAGCATCTCACTGGGTATTCTAACGTAAATAAAACTTTCTTACTCATCCTTTTTAATTAAAATATAGTTGAACGCTGCAATTATAAAAAAATAATCAACGTGGCAAAATTTTAAGGCAACTATTTTAAAAATAATTCAATATTGGGCATTTTCTGAACCTGGCATTAAACTTCTGAATTCCAGTAAATTAGAAAAGATTTTTTGGCAACGTATACCAAAAGGCATAAATTACGTTATATAAATGGTTTTTTTTAACATTTTATTAACCCGTATAGAAACAAATCTTTAACCGTCAATCTACCGGCTTATGAGTATGCGTCAGCTTAAAATCACTAAGTCCATTACCAACCGGGAGAGCCAGAGTTTAGAAAAGTATTTGCAGGAGATCGGAAAAGTAGAATTAATTACCCCCGAAGAAGAAGTAAAATTAGCTATTAGAATTAAACAAGGGGACCAAATAGCCCTCGAGAAATTAACCAAGGCTAATTTGAGATTTGTAGTTTCGGTAGCCAAACAGTACCAAAACCAGGGGCTTACATTACCCGATTTAATCAATGAAGGAAACCTTGGATTGATTAAAGCCGCCCAGCGTTTTGATGAAACAAGGGGTTTTAAATTTATTTCGTATGCTGTTTGGTGGATTCGCCAAAGTATTTTACAGGCTTTGGCTGAGCAATCAAGAATTGTTCGACTGCCTTTAAACAAAGTTGGGCTTACCAATCGCATTAGCAAGGCTTTCTCTCAACTGGAGCAGGAATTTGAAAGAGAGCCAACACCTGAAGAATTAGCTACTTTATTAGATATTGAACCAGATGAAGTGAGGGCTACATTAAGTGCATCCGTTCGTCATGTAAGTATGGACCAGCCAATATCGGATGGCGAAGATGGCACTTTGATTGACCTGCTGGAAAATCCCAATGCCATCAGCACAGATAATGAGCTTGCAGTTAAAATATCACTTCGTACAGAAATTGACCGCTCACTGAGCACACTTACCGAAAGACAAAAAGATGTTATCCGTTTTTTCTTTGGCATTGGTGTAGATCATCCTTTAAGCCTTGAAGACATTGGCGAACGCTTTAGCCTTACCAGAGAAAGAGTTAGACAAATAAAAGATAAAGCCATTACAAAACTGAGAAGTACATCCCGTTGTAAATTATTGCGGGGTTATCTTGGTGCCTGATGCAGAAGGGATAAACATTTTTCCAGGCTTACTTTCCAATCAGGAATTACAATTCCAAACATTTCCTGAATTTTATTGGTGTCCAAAACAGAATACTGCGGCCTTTTTGCAGGTGTGGAATATGATGTGGTTGGTATCGGACTGATGATACAGCTGCTTCCAGTGAGTCTTTTTATTTCGCTGGCAAATTCATACCATGAAGTGATGCCGGCATTGCAATAATTAAAAATAGAATTTTGATTATTGGTTATTGCACATTTATCAATAATAAACATTACAGTTTCTGCTAAATCTGCTGCGTAAGTTGGACATCCAAGCTGATCATCTACAACATTAATACTATTCCTTTCTTTCATCAACCTAAGCATTGTTTTCACAAAATTGGTTCCAAAGGAAGAATAAACCCAAGATGTGCGGATGATGATCGTTTCAGCATTATTTTGCATCGCAAGTTCTTCGCCTTTTAATTTAGATGCAGCATAAACACCAGACGGCATAGTAACTGCATCTTCTTTGTAAGGCACAGTTGCTGTTCCGTCAAAAACATAATCTGTAGAAAAATGAACAAGCTGCGTTTGATACTTTTTACAAACAGCAGCTAAATTGCCAACTGCATCTGCATTAATCAAAAAAGCTTTTTCTTTTTCTGTTTCTGCTTTGTCAACGGCTGTATAAGCTGCACAGTTGATACAATAATCGAAAGACTGAAGCTGGAAATAGTTTTCAACAGCAATAAAATTTTCAATTGCCAGTTCATCTCTTGAAACAAATGAAAAATTAAATCCGGCGTATTTTTCTGATAATACCCGGAACTCCATACCTAACTGACCATTGGCTCCGGTAACTAAAATATTTTTTTTTTCAGGCAATGATGTCAGATATTTATTCAGATACAAAACTAAAATTGTTGATGCAGTTTTTTAAACAAGGATATTTCAAATCCTTTTCAGCCACAATTGCTTTATCAGCCGGTATTTGCCAGTCAATATTAAGTTCATGGCAGTTATAAATAATACCGCCTTCCTCTTCTTTATTATAAAACTCGTCGCATTTATAAAACACTTCGGCAGTTTCACTTAACACTGAGTAGCCATGTGCAAATCCTTTAGAAACCAGCAGTTGCTTTTTATTTTCGGCAGACAATTCAATTGTAAACACTTTTCCAAAAGATGGAGAACCTTTTCTAATATCAACAACCACATCCAGGATGCTGCCGCTTAAAACCCTGATTAATTTTGACTGGGCATGTGGGTTAAGCTGGTAATGCAACCCCCGTATTACCCCATAAGAAGATTTTGCCTGGTTATCCTGCACAAATTTTATTTCAACACCGCTGGCAGTAAATACTTTTTCATTATAACTTTCATAAAAATATCCACGGCTGTCCTCAAACACCGCAGGTTCAAAAATTAATAAGCCTGGGAACTCAGTTTTACTAAAAGGCATATTTCAGTTTATATTATATTAACCGTATAACTTTTTAAAGAATTCAATTGTCTCTCTTAACCCGTCTTCAAATTTTTTTGTTGGCCAATACTCAAGTAAATTTTTCGCAAGCGAAATATCTGCCAGCGAATCCCTGATGTCACCTGCTCTTGGTTCCCTGTAGGTGGGTTCAAAATCACTTTTTAAATATTCTTTGCAGGCATTGTATAAATAATTAACAGAGTAATTTTCTCCCACTGCCACATTATAAACTTTACCAAAAGCGGCTGCATTATCTGTCAGCATTCCTTTAATATTCACCTGCACTGCATTATCTATAAAAGTAAAATCTCTTGTTTGTTCTCCATTGCCATTAATAAAAACCGGTGTCCTGTTCATAATGCCTTTTACAAACAAAGGAATTACAGCAGCATACGGTCCATCGGGATCCTGCCTTGGGCCAAATATATTAAAATAACGAAGGCCCATCAATTTTAAACCATACACATCTGCAAAAACCTGTGCGTATAATTCATTTGTTTTTTTTGTGGCTGCATAAGGTGATAAACATTTGCCCACTTTGTCCTCCACTTTTGGTAAAGTTGCTTCGTCGCCATAAACCGAAGAGGAAGATGCGTAAACAAATTGCTTTACTTTATTATCAACTGCAGCCTTCAGCATATTGGTAAATCCACCCACATTTACTTCGTTAAAATAAACTGGCTCTTTAATTGAACGTGGCACAGACCCCAGGGCCGCCTGGTGGCTTACATAATCAATTTCTTCACACGCCTGCTGGCAGGTTTCTGCATTTCTTATATCACCTTCAATAAATTCAAAGTTGTCATACTGCCGAAGTATAGAAAGATTTGTTTCAAATCCATTCACCATATTATCCAGCACCCTTACTTTACCGGCACCATTCTTCAATAAATATTCTGCTATATGGCTTCCAATAAAACCTGCGCCACCTGTTACCAGAAAAGCTGACTGGCTTAAATCTTTTGTATGAAAAGTATCATTCATTTTCTGCTTGCTTTATAAACTCCAATAAATCCTGCTGGTTATTTTATTTCGGTAAATACCCTTCAAATCAGCAATCATTGCTTTCGGTTTACTGATACCACTAAAATAAGCATCATCTAATTTTTTATAAGCATTGTGTGGCACAGTAATCACTACTGCATCATAATCATTGGCAACTGAAGCAGCCAGTTCAAATCCATATTCATGTTTTAATTCATCGCTTTCTGCATGTGGGTCTGTAACATCCACATTCAATGAATAAGATTTTAATTCTTTCACCACATCTGCCACTTTACTGTTTCGGATGTCGCTTACATTTTCTTTAAACGTGGCACCCATCACCAATACTTTTGCATCTTTTACATTACCATTATGCTGAATTATGTGTTGCAAAACTTTTTTTGCCACATATCCTGCCATACCATCATTTATGGCACGGCCTGCTAAAATAACCTGGCTGTCGTAGCCAAGCTCCTTTGATTTGTAGGTAAGATAGTACGGGTCAACACCAATACAATGGCCGCCCACAAGTCCTGGCTGAAACCGAAGAAAATTCCATTTGGTACCCGCTGCTTCCAGCACTTCATAAGTATTAATTCCCATCCTGTCGAAAATAACTGAGAGTTCATTCATCAAAGCAATGTTTAAATCTCTTTGCGTATTCTCAATAATTTTTGCAGCTTCTGCCACTTTGATAGAAGATGCTTTATGAACACCCGCAGTAACAACCAGCTCATACACTTTTGCAACTACTTCTAAACTTTCAGCATCGCAGCCGCTTACAACTTTTATTATTTTTGCCAGTGTATGCTCCTTGTCGCCCGGGTTTATTCTTTCAGGCGAATAACCCAGTTTAAAGTCTGTTATATTTTTTAATCCACTTAATTTTTCAATAATGGGCAAACAATCTTCCTCAGTGCACCCCGGATAAACAGTACTTTCATACACCACATAATCTCCCTGCTTAATTACTTTGCCAATTGTTTCGCTTGCTCTTTTTACAGGAATTAAATCCGGCACATTGTGTTCATCAACCGGGGTAGGAACTGCCACAATAAAAAAATTTGCCTGGCGCAATACATTAAGGTCATTGGTAAATTCAATATCGCAGTTATCAAAAGCGCTTGCCTCCAGTTCCTGGCTTGGGTCAATACCATTACGCATCATCTCTACCCTTTTGGCATTAATATCAAAGCCAATCACTCTGATTTTTTTTGCAAATTCCAAAGCAATTGGCAAGCCAACATAACCGAGGCCAATTACGGCAAGTTTTTTTTTCTTATCTAATAAATCCTGATACATTTTATTTTTTTTTGTTCCCGGCAATTGTAAAAATCCAAACTTCGTTGGCTGCTTGTCACGTCCGAAGGCGGGGTCGCAGCCGATAGCTATCGGCTCTTGTACTTTTAAATCTTTATGCAACTTTTATCCAAGCAAGTCTATTTCCTTCTTTCAAACTCTTTTGGCAATTTATACAACTCATCCTGTGGCAGGCTTTTAAAATACTCATACGTTATTTTTAAACCTTCGGCTCTGCTTACGGTGGGCTGCCATCCCAATAATTCTTTTGCTTTAGTAATATCCGGCTGCCTTTGTTTCGGATCATCGGCTGGCAGTTCTTTATAAACAATCTTTTGTTTTGTTCCTGTCAGCTTTATTATTTCTTCTGCAAAATCTTTTAAACTTATTTCATCGGGGTTGCCAATATTTACGGGTTGTACATAATCACTCATTAGAAGGCGATAGATACCTTCCACCAAATCATCTACATAACAAAAACTCCTTGTCTGGCTGCCATCGCCAAACACAGTTAAATCTTCTCCTCTTAAAGCCTGTCCAATACAGGCCGGTAAAGCCCTTCCGTCATTCAACCGCATCCTTGGCCCGTAAGTATTAAATATGCGTATAATTCTTGTATCAAGTTGATGAAAAGTATGATATGCCATAGTTATCGCTTCCTGAAAACGTTTGGCTTCATCATACACACCCCTTGGCCCCACCGGGTTTACATTGCCCCAGTATTCTTCATTTTGCGGATGCACCAATGGATCGCCATACACTTCACTGGTGGATGCAACCAAAATTCTTGCATTTTTTGCCAACGCCAACCCCAAACAATTGTGTGTGCCTAAAGAACCAACCTTTAATGTTTGAATGGGGATTTTTAAATAGTCTATAGGGCTGGCAGGTGATGCAAAGTGTAAAATATAATCAAGCTCACCAGGTACATGAATAAATTTAGAAACATCGTGGCGGTAAAACTCAAAATTGGGTAATGGAAAAAGATGCTGAATATTTTTTAAATCGCCGGTTATTAAATTGTCCATACCAATAACATGGAAATCTTCTTTTATGAACCTGTCACAAAGATGGCTTCCTAAAAAGCCTGCTGCACCTGTTATTAAAACTCGTTGTTGCATTTTATTTTTAAACTTTTAAATCAATAAACTGATTAACTATCCTTCTACCAACACTTACATAATAAAAACCCAACTCTTCCATTTGCTTTAAATCAAACAAATTTCTTCCGTCAAAAATTACTTTACTTTTAAGCAACGAAATTATTTTATCAAAATCAGGCGTACGAAATTCGCTCCACTCAGTCGCTATTACCAATGCATCTGCATCTTCCAAAGCATCATATTGCCTTTCGGCAAAATCAATTTTACCGCCAATCAGTTCTTTTACATTGTTCATAGCTTCGGGGTCGTAAGCAGTAACAATGGCTCCCAAAGCAACCAGTTCATTAATAATATACAAAGCTGGTGCTTCTCTTATATCATCTGTATTAGGTTTAAATGCCAAACCCCACAATGCAATTTTTTTTCCTTTTAAATCATTATTAAAATATGCTTTTAGTTTAGGCAGCAAATGCAATTTTTGTTTTTCATTTACTTCCATCACTGCATCTAAAATCTTAAAATTATAATTGGCTTCTGCCGATGATTTTGCCAGCGCCTGCACATCTTTGGGAAAACAACTACCGCCATAACCAATACCCGGAAATAAAAAACGTTTGCCAATACGTTCATCGCTTCCAATTCCCTTTCGCACCATATCCACATCGGCGCCCAGCCTTTCGCACAACTGGGCAATTTCATTCATAAAAGTTATTTTAGTTGCCAAAAAAGAATTGGCTGCGTACTTTGTAAGCTCTGCACTTTTCTCATCCATAAAAATAATGGGATTGCCCTGGCGAACAAAAGGCGCATACAAATCGAGCAGTATTTTTTTTGCCTTTTCCGATTCGGTACCAATTACAACACGGTCTGGTTTCATAAAATCATCTACTGCTACACCTTCTCTTAAAAACTCGGGATTTGAAACTATCGTAAAGGCCCCCTCTAAATCTCCCCCCGTGGGGGAGATTTCCGAAGCACTTTTTAAAATTGTTGCCCTTACTTTTTCAGCAGTACCAACAGGCACTGTACTTTTATCAATGATAACTTTATAATCTCCCGGCTGAATCAATTTGCCCAACGCATTGGCAACACCCAAAATATATTTTAAATCAGCACTTCCATCTTCGCCGGGTGGCGTGGGCAATGCAAGAAAAATTATCTGTGCATCTTTTACGCCTTCGCTCAGCGAAGTTGTAAAATGCAAACGGCCTTCCCGCTGGTTGCGGAGAAATAGCTTCTCCAGCCCCGGCTCAAAAATGGTTATTTGCCCTGCAGATAATTTATCTACTTTGTTTTTATCAATATCAACACAGATAACATCATTGCCAGTTTCGGCAAAACATGTTCCTGTTACTAAACCCACATATCCTGTTCCTACAACTGCTATTTTCATACCCCTATCCCCAAAAGGAGGATTAGCTTTTTTAGTTAAAAAATTATTTATTTACAAATTCAAGTACCTTATTTACAATAAAACTTTGCTGTTCTTCATCCAACTCAGTATGTATTGGCAAAGAAATTACCCTTTCGGTAAGCCAGTCGGTAACTGGCAAATTAAAACTGCTTCCTCCAAATGCATCAAACATTTTTTGGCGGTGCGCCGGCACAGGATAATAAATCATAGATGGCACGCCATTATCGGCAAGGTATTTATTCAGCCCATCCCTGTCAACTCCATTCAATATTAAAGTGTACTGGTGAAAAACATGCTTGTTATTGGTATCTCTGAATGGAACAGTAATTTTTTCATTGCCTGCAAATGCGCTGTCATAAAAATCGGCAGCTTTTCTACGGGCAGCAATATATTCATCCAGGTGTTTTAACTTTATGTCCAGTATAGCTGCCTGCACAGCATCCAGCCTGGAGTTGCATCCAACCACTTCATGATAGTAACGTTTGTTTTGCCCATGCGATGCAATCATTCTTAACTTAACAGCCAGTTCATCGTCATTGGTAAACATAGCCCCACCATCGCCATAAGCACCTAAATTTTTGCTTGGGTAAAAAGAAGTACATCCAACGTGGCCAATGCTCCCGGTTTTTTTGACAGTGTTGTCAGAGAATGTATAATCACTTCCAATTGCCTGTGCATTGTCTTCAATTACAAATAAATTATGCTTTGCTGCAATGGCCATTATAGTTTCCATATTGGCAGCATGGCCGTATAAATGAACAGGAACAATTGCTTTTGTTTTTGGAGTAATTGCTTTTTCAACAGCAACCGGGTCAATGCAAAATGTTTTGGCATCTACCTCAACAAAAACAGGATTTAACCGCAGCAAAGCGGCCACTTCAACTGTGGCGATGTAGGTAAAAGACGGAACAATTAATTCATCTCCTGGTTCCAACCCCAACGCCATCATGGCAATTTGCAATGCATCGGTGCCATTGGCGCAGGGTATGCAATGTTTGCTGCCGTGGTATTTTGCAAGATTATCTGCAAAATCATTTACCACTTTGCCGCCTATAAACATAGAGCTTTCTAAAACTGCAATAACTGCAGCATCCACTTCCGGCTTTATTTTGTGGTATTGGGTTTTGGTATCCACCATTTGTAATGGCCTCATGAGAAATGTGTTTTTAATGCTGGCAAAGATAGCGATATGAGGCTGAAGTTGAAAGCCTCCGTTACGGGTAGGCAGTTTGAAACTTTGATGGTAGATTTGTAAAAAATAACTGCTTTGGGATTGATTGCCTACAATATATTTATAGGATGCTATTCACTGGGTGTAAGACTGGCTTCTTTATGGAACCCCAAAGCCAAATTATGGATTGCCGGAAGAAAAAATATTTTTGCCGATATTAATTCAAAGCTACCGGCTTCGGGTGCAAAAATAATCTGGATGCATTGCGCCAGCCTTGGCGAATTTGAACAAGGCAGGCCGTTGCTGGAAAGTATAAGACAACAATACCCCGGGTTAAAAATTGTTCTTACATTTTTTTCGGCAAGCGGTTATGAAGTATCAAAAGATTATAAAGGCGTTGATGCCATTTTTTACCTGCCAATGGATTCGCCTGCCAATGCAAAAAAATTTATTGATACCATAAACCCTGCTCTGGTGCTTTGGGTAAAATATGAATACTGGTATTATTATTTATCAGAGCTGAAAAAAAGAGATATTCCAACATTGCTTGTATCAGGCATTTTCAGAAAGGGCCAGGTATTTTTTAAATCTTATGGCGGCTTCTGGACAAAAATGCTGGGCAACTTCACCCATTTTTTTGTGCAGAACGAAAATTCAAAAAAAATGCTGGGGCAAATTGGTGTTACGCAAAACATAACCATCAGCGGTGATACAAGGTTTGACAGGGTGATAGAAATTGCAACACAGCAATTGGATGCACCCATTGTTAAAGCATTTTGCCAAAACCAGACTGTTATAGTTGCCGGAAGTACATGGGAAGATGATGAAATGATACTGGCTGCTTATGCTGATGAAACCAATCACCGGGAAAAAATAATACTAGTGCCGCATGAATTAGACAAAGGGCATCTTGATACAGTGAAAAAAGTATTTAAAAAATCTGTTCGCTATTCGGAAATTGAAAGCAACCCTTCGCTGATGGAAAATATCGGTGACTACAATACACTTATAATTGACAAGATGGGAATGCTGAGCAGGTTATACAATTATGGCGATATTAATTACATTGGCGGCGGCTTCACCCGGCTTGGCATACACAATATTTTAGAAGCTGCAGTTTGGGGCAAGCCCATTATTATTGGCGAGAACTATGAAAATTATTTTGAAGCAGTTGATTTGGTAGATTGCCTTGCCGCTGAAAGTATCAGCGATACGAATGAATTGAAAGAAGCTATTACTATTTTATTGAGTGATAAAAAGGCTTATAATGAAAGTGGAAAAGCTGCAAGAGATTATGTTTTTACTCATGGAGGAGCCACAAAAAAAATTACAGATTATATTCAGGTAAACCGCCTTTTAATCAATTGAGTAAACTGCTTTACAGTTTCGTTGTTATCGTTCCACCCCAGTTTTACTTTCAGCTCTCTTTGTATCCAGTATTCGGCTTCGGGCAGGATGGAAAAACTATTGATAGTTTTTATGCTGCGTTCGTACATGGTTTCATCGCCACGGAATAATTCGGTGATGTATAAAAATCGGTCGTTCACTCCAATTACTTTTTTTAAATCCCTGATTGGGACTTCGGTAAGCGTTTCGCTTAGTTCTAATCTTGATTGTTTTAATTTATCGTTCAGCGATAATTTATCGTTCAGCATTTCTGTAGCAAAACTGATGGCTTCATTGATTTCTTTTTTTACAGCTGTTTGATTTCCCTGCTGGTGTGCCAATGTAGGAATATCCTCTTCCTCGGGCTCAAAAACTATTTGCGGCTTGTTATGCGTACTTATCTTTTGCATAGCTTCCGCATTGCGTTTTATTTCTTCCAGTTCTGCTTCCAGCTCTGCTTCATCTACCTGTAGTACTTCAACAGTTCTTTCTTCATCTGCAGTTTTTACTGGTGCAGTTTCTTTATCGTGGCCATTAATTTGAGTAAGCACCTGCGGAATATCAACCGATATTAAACCATTGCCTGCATCGGCATGCTGCAAATGCGCCAGCTCTGCCTGCAGCATCTGCACTGTAAGCAATAGCTGGTCAGCCGAAGCATTGGCGGCAAACTGTTGCTGTAATTTTTTTAGGAGCGTCTCCACTCTTTCCATGATAAAGGTTATTTTTGATGCCCTGCAGGGAGCGGCAAGTAAAATCGTTGCCTAAGTTACAAACACATTTTGAAAAAATTTGCACAATGTTTATAGAACCTAATTTAAAAGGCGAACGCCGGGGCTGGATTGAAGTAATAAGCGGCAGCATGTTCAGCGGAAAAACAGAAGAACTGATTCGCCGGCTGAAGAGAGTGAAGATTGCCAACCTGAAAGTAGAAATATTTAAACCTTCTATTGACACCCGGTACGACGAAGTAAAAATTGTAAGCCACGATACAAATGCTATTGCCAGCACCCCGGTTGACAATTCGCAGGCCGTGTTACTTATGGCGCAGGATGTAGATGTGGTGGGCATTGATGAAGCCCAGTTTTTTGATGCCGAAATTGGCAATGTGTGTGAGCAGCTTGCCATGAGGGGCATTCGTGTAATTGTAGCCGGCCTCGATATGGATTACCTTGGCAATCCTTTTGGCCAAATGCCTAATCTTTTGGCAAAAGCCGATTACATTACCAAACTGCACGCCATTTGTGTAAAGTGCGGCAATATTGCCAACATCAGTTACCGCAAAATTGCCGAAGGTCCCCAGGTGTTGCTGGGCGAAAAAGACATTTATGAACCAAGGTGCAGGCATTGTGCACAGGAAAGGGAGTAGGGTTCTAAAATAAAAAAATCCCGGCCACCTCAGCAACCAGGATAAATTTTTAAACATCTAAAAAATTACTTCATTCCTGCACTAATATAATTTTCAATCTCTTTGCCTTTTGCTTTTGACAGTTTATCAAATGCTGCCTTAAATGCCGGTTCAGTAAATCCCCGGAAAGCTTCAGGTATAGCATTACGGAATTTTAAAACCATATCAATTCCTTTTTTAACATTGGCAATATTCTGAGACTTACCAAGAAAATTACAAAAGAATTCAAGTGATTCAAATTTGGCCTGCCCAAAGGGCATTTTATCAAACCTGCCTGCTATTAAATCAAAATCAGCTTCTGTGCCATTCTCCATCAATATTCCATTTACTGCATCACCCAAATCGCCTCTGGCATCGGTGCCAAACTTTTTTGACAATTCATAAGCAGTGGCTGGTTCAAGGGCCGCAAGCCCATTCAACGCAGCGCCGGAAACACTGTAGGATGAATCATCTACATTCTTTTTAAACAGGCCAAGGTATTTGGCATCTTTTGTTGCCGCCAGAAAATTAAGAGCAGCAGCTTTTGTTTTCCTGTCTGTTTCGGTGCTGGCAACTTTTTCAATGGCACCAATAATATCTTTATCATCTTTTAATTTTGATGCACCCAGTTTTTCAATAGTGCTTCTTCTTAAAGGTGCATATTTATCTTTCAGCCCTTCTGCCAGTTCTTTCAAATTCTTTTTGGCAAAATAATCCAGCGCTTCTCTCCTGTCCATATACAATGGTGCGTTTTTCCATTGTGCAATAAAATTATCTGTTGCCTTATTATCTGTTTTCACCCAAAGCATCACTTTGTCGCCATCAACATTTATCAAATCGGGCTTTTGAGAATAATTAAAAGTAAATGTGTCAATTTTATTTTCTACCCACACATTATAACGTTTTTTGGCAGCGCCATTGTAAACATCTATTGCAAGCGGCAGTTTAAAAATTTTATCAGTCTTTTGTGTCTGCTCAATAATTACCATTGCTTTTCCATTTGCATCATCGTAGTTATAATCAATCTTCACTATGGGGTGGCCGCTGCCATAATACCATTGGTTCCAGTACCAGTTCATGTCTTTGCCGGTAATTTCTTCAAAAGCCAAACGCAACTGCCCTGCTTCGCCGGGTTTAAATTTATTAGTGGTTAAATAATAGTTCAGGCTTTTAAAGAAAGCATCGTCGCCCACATAATTACGCAGCATGTTTAAAATACGGCCGCCTTTCTGATAACTCACTCCGTCAAATACATCTTCATTATTTGCATACCTGAAGCGTACTAAATCTTTCTTATCATTTCCGCCACGCAAATAACCCTGCATACCGGTAAAATTTTCTGCATCGCCGGCATCTTTGCCATGCTTGTATTCATCCCATAATGTCTGGCTGTAATCGGCAAAACTTTCATTTACGGTAATATTGCTCCAGCTTTCGGCAGTTACCAAATCGCCAAACCATTGGTGAAACAGCTCATGAGCTATTGTGCCTTCCCATCCATTGCCATCCAGCAGTTCACGTGAATTTTGATAAGCACTTTCCTGGTGCAGGGTGGCAGTTGTATTTTCCATAGCGCCGCTCACATAATCACGCCCAACAATCTGCGAATATTTTGCCCATGGATAATCAACTCCCAGCCTGTCGCTAAAAAATTTTATCATCTCAGGCGTTAATCCAAATACACCTCTTGCATAAGGTGCCTGCTCCTGCTCCACATAATAACTTACTTCCTTGCCTTTGTAACTGTCCTTAATTATTTTAAAGTCGCCCACGCCCATGAAAAATAAATAAGGCGCATGAGGTAAATCCATTTTCCAGTAATCTGTTCTTGTGCCGTCGGCATTTTTTTTCTGGCTTATCAGTAAACCATTGCTCAGCGTAACATATTTTGCCGGAACGGTCATGTAAATTTCATCTGTCGTTTTCTGGTTTGGTTTGTCAATCGTGGGCATCCACACACTGTTGGCCTCTGTTTCGCCCTGCGTCCAAATCTGTGTAGGCTTGTCTTTATCTTCTCCTTTCGGATTTATAAAATACAAACCTTTGGCATCGTTGATAGCAGCGCTGCCCTGAACTTTTATTTCATTGGGTTTGCTGATATAATCAATATAGATAGTATAATTCTCGCCGCCTTTGTATGTTTTGTCAAGCGTAATATGCAACTGCAAACCATCATTTTTAAACTTCAAAGGTTTTTTTGAAGTGCCATTTACTACAGCAATTTCTTTTATCTCCATTCCTTTTGCATCCAGGGTTAAAGAGTCGGTGGCATAAAAATGCGGCTTTAGTGTAAGCCATTCTTTGCCATACATCCAGGCTTTGTCATAATCAAACTTCACATCCAATTTTGTATGCACCAGGTCATTAATCCTTGGCGCCGATCCCCTGAAAATTTTTTTCCAGCTTGTATCTTTTGGTTCGGCACCAAACTGCGCCTTCATCAAAACCGGACTAAGTGCCAGTAAAAACAAAAACATATATTTTTTCATATCTAATTTTTAAGTTGGCAAAAATACAGGGCAATTCCTGAATTATTTGCCAAATATTATTTAAGTGGTAAATGCAAACTATTTATAAGTAATTTTGAACCCGGCTACAGATACATCAATCATCATTGTTGCGTCGCACTCTTGTACTTTTTCAGCAACATGCAACAGAACAAGTTTGATAAAAAAAAGTTTGTTTATAATGAAACATAAAGCAGTAAGAAAATTTCTTTTAACTCTTTTTCTCCTTTTAACTCTTAGCATATTTTCTCACAACCTTATTGCCCAGCAAAACAATTTCATTTACATACAAACCGAAAACAAACAACCCTTTTACGTAAGGCTCGATAATAAAATTTTCAGCTCAGCCGCCGCCGGTTATTTAATAATACCCAAACTTGCCGATGGCAGCTACCAGCTTTCTATTGGCTTTCCTAAAAACGAATGGCCCGAACAAAAAGTTACCTGCACAGTTAATAAAAAAGATGCTGGCTACTCTTTAAAAAATTTTGGTAACAAGGGCTGGGGGTTATTTAACCTGCAAACTTTGGAAATAGCCATGGCGGTGGCTAAAATAGAACCAATACAGGTTTTAAGAGATACAACAGATGATGCGTTTTCCAACATGCTCTCAAGCGTAGTAAACGACAGAACAATAAAAGAAAAAGAACCTGAAAAAGAAGAAGTGAAACCAGAAATTAAAGAAGAAATAAAACCTGATGTTCAAACAGTACAAAAAATTGAAAGGCTGATAACCAATACAGACAAGAATGGAACAGAAATGGTGTTTGTTGACAGAACGGCAGAGATTACCGACACTATCCGTTTGTTTATTCCTGCAGATAAAATGCCTGGACCTGAAATAAAAAAAGAGGAAATTAAGGAAGATAAAAAATTTATTGACATTGAATTACCCGACCCAAATACTAAAACACCAAACCAAATATACCCCGAAGAAAAGAAAACGGATTCGCCTTTAGTTACAGAAAAAACAAAACCCGTTTTAATAAATTCCAATTGCAAAAATATTGCATCACCCAATGATTACATAAAGCTGCGTAAAAAAATGGTGGCTGAAAATAATGACGATGATATGATTGCCGTGGCAAGAAAAATTTTTAAAACAAAATGCTTTACCACCGAACAGGTAAAAACCTTATCGGCATTGTTTTTAAAAGAAGATGGTAAGTATAAATTCTTTGATGCGTCATATCCTTATGTATCCGACTTTCAGCATTTCGCCTCCCTTGAGTCACAGCTATCAGATGCATATTATATTTCAAGATTTAGGGTGATGCTAAAGATTAATTAACTGCATGCGTTATTTCATTCAACTATCATACAAAGGTGCCGGGTATGCTGGTTTTCAAAAACAAGCCAATGCAAATTCCATTCAGGCCGAGGTAGAAAAAGCAATGAAAATTTTTTTCCGGCAGGATTTTGAACTCACCTGCTCTTCCCGAACAGATGCTGGTGTACATGCATTAGACAATTACTTTCATTTTGATTCGAACACCGAATTAAAATTAGGAAGAGCCGCCAGTGGTTATGGCATCAATTCTATTTTGCCAAACGATATTGCCATTAAAAGAATTTTTTTAGTGAATGATGATGCACACAGCCGTTTTGATCCTGTAAACCGCACTTATCATTATTATATCTATCAAAATAAAAATCCTTTTCTTATAGACCGGGCATATTTTTATCCTTATAAAATAAAAACAGATCTGCTGAAACTGGCTGCCAAAGAAATTTTAAACCACACCGATTTTACCAGCTTCAGCAAGCGCAACACACAGGTAAAAAATTTTAACTGTAATATTTTTGAAAGTGAATGGCTGCAGGAAACAGATTGCCTGGTTTATAAAGTAAAAGGGAACCGTTTCCTCCGGGGCATGGTTCGTGGGCTCGTAGGTACAATGCTGCAGGTTGGCAGGGAAAAAATTTCCATGCAACAGTTTAAAGCCATCATTGAGGGAAAAGACTGTACCAAAGCCGATTTTTCAGTGCCGCCACAGGGCTTATTTCTTTCCAAAGTGGAATTTCTTTAAAAAAAATTGCCGCCGCATAGCAACTATTTTAAATATTTCTAAAATTTTCCAAAAAAGATGCTTTTCTCACAAAAACCCTATCTTTACGCTGTCTTAATGGTTTTAGTTTATCGCTATTGGCTGAAGTAGCTTTCATTTAAAAGTCCGATTCAGTTCATTGTACAACTAAGTCATTATGCTTTTTATTAATTTTTTAAACAGTTTTTTACAATGAACATTTACGTAGGAAATCTTAGTTGGTCAATGACTGACGATGATTTAATGAATCTCTTCACTCAGTATGGCAGCGTAACAAGCGCAAAAATCCTGAAAGACAAAATGAACGGCCGCAGCAAAGGTTTCGGTTTCGTAGAAATGGAAGACGCAGAAGCAGCTAAAACTGCTATTGCTAACCTGAACGAAACAGAAGTGCAGGGTCGTAAATTAATCGTCAACGAATCTCAACCACGCCAGGAAGGCGAAGGCGGTGGTGGTGGATTCAAAAAACGCAGCTTCGGAAGTGGCGGCGGCAGTGGTGGCTACAAGAAAAGTGGCGGCTACGGCGGCGGCGGAAACAGAGGTGGCGGTGGTGGTTACGCCGGCGGTGGAAACCGTGGCGGTGGCGGCTATGGCGGTGGAAGTAACAGAGATTATTAATCATCCGATACAATCGCATTATTAAATCCTTTCAGCAACGAAAGGATTTTTTTATGTCAGTACTTAAACATAAAATACCCAAGCAGTATTTTTATTTCAAACTTCTTCCCTTGTATCAATTCTCCATCTAATTGAGCAAACAATTCCTTTTCGCATTCAATTATTACCTGCTCAATAGTTTTATGACTGACAGAAGGTAGTTGCAGGTGTTTTCCCTTTTCAATCTTTGGCAAAACCAGCAGCCTTTTAAAAACAGATAATGGCTTGCATAAAATCATATTCAGTTTCCCATCATTAATTTTGGATTGTGGCGAAACCATAAAACCACCTCCTGTTCTTGAAGAGTTAAAAATCATCACTAATAAAAACTTATCATTCACTTGAACTTCATCGGCAATGATTTTAAAAGTGAATTCCCTGAAAGAAAATATTTTTTTAATTACAACAAATAAATATCCCAGATGTCCGCCCAGCCATCTTACCAAACCCATTGATCTCAATACTTCTCCGTCAAAACCAATTCCCACTCCGTTAATAAATAATTTTTCATTGCAGGTTGCAGCATCAACAGGTTTGCCAACTGCATTTAAAATCAGTTCCACCTGTTCATGCAAACCAATATTGCCATATAGTTTCCAGGCAACATCATTACCCGTGCCTCCTTTAAACAATGCAAGCGGAATGTTTACTACTCTATACTTATTGATGAAGAAATTAATGGTGCCATCGCCGCCAACAACCCAGGCTTCGGAAAATTGAATTAAATCTACAGGCCAGCTGCTTGTGTAAACAGCAAAAGGGATTTCTTTTTCCATAAGAATTTCTTCCAGCAAAGCTGCCGCCTTCAATGCTTTACCTTTACCGGCTTGGGGGTTTACAAAAATTCCAATCATAATTGCTGCAATCGTTTAAGCAAATAAAAAGGAATGTACAAACAATTTGATGAATCAGCACATTCTAATTCCCCGACAAGCGGTTCCATTTATCCTTTAATAAAACCATTGTATGCTTTAAATTAACTGGCTGTATTTTACATGCTGCCTGCTATAAATAATTATTACCCCCTGTCATGTTTTAAGTTTTTTATACCTGCTTATTATTACACATTCGCTTAGCCATAAGTTTTAAAAAAGTATAGTACACCAAAACAAAGTAGTCATGAAAAAATTCATTCCACTGCTGATTGCTGTTTTATTAACAGCATCATTGCAGGCTCAAAACAAAACAGGTTCCGTATCCGGAACAATTACAAATGCTGATTACAAACCAGTAGAAGCAGCCACCATTCAATTATTAAAAGCAGTTGACAAAAGCCTTGTGAAAGTTGCACTAACCGATAAGGCCGGCAGTTTTGTTTTTGAAAAATTAGCCGAAGGCAAATACCTTGTCAGCATCACCGCCGTTGGCTTTGCAAAAAAAATTACTGAGCCGGTTGAAGTAACAGCAGCTAATTCAAAAGTTGATGTTGCAAAAGTGCAATTAACAAACCAGACAAAAGGGTTGGGCGAAGTAACTGTTGTTGCCAGCAAACCATTCATTGAGCAAAAGCTGGACCGCACTATTGTAAATGTGGAAGCATCGCCTTCCAATGCAGGAGCAACCGCATTAGAAGTATTAGAGAAATCGCCTGGTGTGTCAGTGGACAATGATGGCAATATAAGCCTGAAAGGAAAACAGGGAGTTATTGTGATGATGGATGGGAAACCAACTTATCTTTCCGGCGCCGATCTTGCCAACATACTGCGTAACATGCCTGCATCTGCTCTGGATCAAATTGAGATAATGACAAACCCTTCTTCCAAATATGATGCATCGGGCAACTCGGGCCTTATCAATATCAAAACAAAAAAGAACATAGCAAGGGGCTCAAACGGAAGTATTTCGGCAGGAACTACCAATTCTCTTTTCAGAAATAATGGTAAAGAAGAATTAACATGGAAGCCTGCCGTATCTGTTAACTACAATTACAGAAAAAATAAAGTAAACCTGTTTGGCAACTTTGTTTACAATTACCGTGAAGGAAGGAGTGCACTGGATATTGTAAGCCGTTACTACCGTGATGATAAACCCATTGACAGCATCAACAATGTAAATACCTATTTCCGTTTTCGCAATAACAATTACACTTTAAAAACCGGGCTGGATTTTACCCCCAACAAAAAAAATAGTTATGGCATTGTGTTAAACGGTTTTCTTTTTGCAGGCCGCCCCAATCCAACAACTTATACTACATATTCAAATTTAAACGGTCAGATTTTTTCCAGGCTTCATTCAAAGATTGCCAATAAACTAAGCTGGAACAATGTTGGCGGCAACTTTAATTACAAACATTCATTTGATACAACCGGCACCGAACTTACGCTTGATCTGGATTACTCCCGTTACAACAATGTATCGGACCAGTTGCTGAGCACCGGTTTTTTTGATGGCAATTTTAACAAGACTTCCGACTCTATGTTTTTGAAAGGCCACCTGCCTTCGGAAATAAGTATCTACTCTCTTAAATCTGATTTTGTGCATGGCTACAAAAACGGTTTAAAGCTGGAGGCCGGTATCAAATCGAGTTATGTAACATCCGATAACCTGGTAGATTATTTACGCAAGGCAGGCAACAACTGGATACCCGATGCAAGGAACAATCATTTTATTTATAAAGAAAATATCAATGCGGTTTATATTAACCTAAACAGGGAGTTTAAAAAATGGAATGTTCAAACAGGTTTAAGGGCAGAGAACACCAATTCTAAAGGAGTGCAGATTTCTGACAATTCAACTGTTAAGCGGAATTATGTAAGCCTGTTTCCTACAACATTTGTAAGTTATACGGTTGATAAGAAAAATATGCTTACAGTAACAGCAGGCAGAAGGTTGCAACGCCCCAATTACCAGGACCTGAATCCATTTACTTTCTTCCTCGATTCGCTGAGTTACCGCCAGGGCAACCCTTATCTTACGCCGCAGTTTTCTAATAACTACGAGTTAAAACATACTTACAATGGTAAGCTATCTACCACATTAAACTATACAAGCACCATCGATGTAATTTCTCAAATAATAAAACGCAAGAGAGGGCCAAGCAACGAAATCATCGGCTTTCTTACGTCGGACAATATTGCAAAATATACCAACGCCGGCATTGCCATCAGTTCGCCGGTAAAATTTGCCAAATGGTGGAACTCGAATTTGTTTGTAAATGTGTACCGCAATCATTACACAGGCACTTACATCAGTAATGAAACCGGGCAACCAAAAGTGGTTGATCTTGATCTGGCTTACACTTCTTTTACCCTTAACATCAACAACAACTTTAACATTGGCAAAGGATGGAGCGGAGAAATTAGTGGATGGTATCGTTACAAAACGGTAGAGCAGTTATCTCTTTCTTACCCGATGGGGCAAATAAATTTTGGCCTTGCAAAAAATAATTTACTGAAAGGAAAAGGAAGCCTGCGGTTAAATGCCCGTGACCCATTCAACTGGCAACGCTACCATGGCTTAACAAAATACGGAACTGTGGACATCAATATCCGCAACCGCTGGGATAACAGGCAATATGGTGTAAACTTTACTTACCGCTTTGGAAAACCTCAGGGCCAAAGCCGCCGCAAATCATCGGCTACAGAAGAAGAGCAGCAAAGAGTTGGCGCAGGCAGTTAAAAAGGGTTTTAGTTGTAGAAATACCAGTTATAAAAAAGCGCCGGAGTTTTTTTTGAAATTTTTTATCCGTTTTAATAACTCAGCGTTATTCCTGCACCCCAACCCATATCGCTGTCGTAATGGGTGGATAATGCAAGATATTTTGAAACGATGTACCTGAAGCCGGTCGTGTATTCTTTATCAGTGTTAAGCATTATATTAAAACGCAAACGTTTGGTAATAGGTACATCTTCACGGCTTAACTGAAACCTGGCTTTACCATCGCCGTCAATTCTTGCATCGGCTACAAAAAGCATGGGCAATGTGTAAGCAATGCCGGCAACAAATGTTTTGCGGTTGTTTTTATTGCTCGATTGGCCGAACCAGTTTTTTTCTTCGCTGCCAAATAAATTATTCGGTCCTCCATCTTTTTTAAAATGGTAATCAAACCCAATGTATGGATACCACCACTGCATTTTGCCCAAATACCTCCCCAGCATTGTTTCGCTTTCGTAACCATGCATGTCGTGATAACCTAAATGCCACATGGTACTTAATTTATAACGGGTGCCAGCAAACATCGCTTCGCCGTCGCTGCCATTGCTTTGCAACCCGATGTTTGCCATAAAATGCATCCGCCTGTCGTCGGCAAATAATTTTCGTTGTGCCAGTTTTGGATTGGGTATTTCGGGATTGGCCGGCTGATTTTCATAGGTAAACACCCTGCCCATGCCGCTCATCATGTGGTATAAAATATGGCAATGAAAAAACCAGTCGCCATACACATTGGCAGCAAACTCAATAGTGTCTGTTTCCATAGGCATAATGTCAATGATGTTTTTCAATGGCGCATATTCTCCCTGCCCGTTGAGCAACCTGAAATCATGACCGTGAAGATGCATGGGGTGACGCATCATACTATTATTGTAAAGAATGATTTTTATGTTTTGTCCTTTCTTAATTAAAATTTTATCCGATTCGGAAACTACTTTGTTATCTAAGCTCCATACATAGCGGTTCATATTTCCTGTTAAATCAAATTTTAATTCTTTTACTGGCGCCTGCGGTAAGGTTGTTTTTTCAGTTGCTTTAAGCATGGTATAATTTAATGTAACAATATCTGCTGCTTCTGCTTCCATATTCATGCCCTGCATACTGCTATTGTTTGCCATTTGCATATTGTGCATAGAATGTTCCGGCATGGTATCTTTTTTAGTTTCGCTATTGGGTTTTTCCTCACCTGTTATTTCAGGATACATGACCGTATTCATATCCATTATTTGATTGCTCATTTCCATACCCATCGGTAATAAATCTCCATTCATTGCCATCATTTCATTCATCATTTTCATTCCGGCAAAATATTTCAGCCTGGGTAATTTCATGGCTGGCATTTTCATACCACTACCTAACCAAAGCGATGCAGATTTTGTACGGTCTTCGGGTGTAACTAAAAATTCGTAACTCATATTTTCTGGCACGGTTACAATTACATCATAAGTTTCGGAAACTGCAATAATTAATCTGTCTACTTCTACCGGTTCTACATCGTTGCCATCGGTAGCAACAACGGTTATCTTACCTCCCGAATAAGTAAGCCAGAAATAAGTGGAAGCGCCACCGTTCGCAATACGGAGCCTTACTTTATCGCCAGCCCCCCTGCCCACCAAAGAGGGGTTCCAGGAATTTTCTGATTTACCATTTATTAAAAATTTCTCATAGTACACATCACTTACATCCATTGCATTCATCCGTTTCCATTCGTTGGTGAGTTTGGTTTTTAAATGGCCGCCCTTTATTGTTTCGGCATAACTCTGTGTTGTGCCTTTTTTTATGGCAAACCAATCGGTAGCATTGTGCAGGCTGCGATGAACCTGTTCAGGTTTCATATCTGTCCATTCACTTAACATTACTGGCAGTGTTGGAATATCCCATTCTTTTCTCTTGTTCATTATAAACATACCATACATTCCAATTTGTTCCTGCAGACCGGTATGGCTGTGATACCAGTGGGTGCCATGCTGAATGATGGGAAATTTATACAAATGAGTTGTGTGTGGTTTAATGGGCATCTGAGTAAGATTGGGCACACCATCATATTGATTGGGTAAAAAAAGACCATGCCAGTGCAGCGATGTTTCTTCATTCAGATTATTGTGAACATAAATTTCGGCAGTGTCTCCTTCAGTAAAAGTTAATGTTGGCATTGGAATTTGTCCGTTTACTGCAATAGCCTTTTTTGATTTGCCGCTAAAGTTTACGATGGTATCGGTTATATACAAATCATAACGCACAGTTTTGGGCGGCTCATTGTTTTGTATTGTTTTAATAACCGGCAGTTTTGTTTCAGGCATTTTCATTTCGTTCATTTCCACCAGCGATGATTTACTGCTGTCTTCAGGCATTTGCATTTCATTCGTTTTTTCATCAACAGGTTTTGTAACAGCCCTGGGTTTTTCTTTAACCAGTTTCATTCCGCATTTGGGGCAGGTGCCCGGTTTAGCTGAATGTATTTCGGGGTGCATTGGGCAGGTGTAAGTAACAGGCTGCAGCGAATCTTTTAGCTCCGTCTTCATGAGCTTATTGGCTGTTGTGTCTTTAATTATCTTTTTTTCCACCGGTTTTTTTACAACTGGCTGTGCAACTGTTTTCGGTTTTTCTTTTACCAGCTTCATTCCGCACTTGGGGCAATTGCCAGGTTTAGTTGCATGAATTTCGGGATGCATTGGGCATGTGTATGTAATTGGTTGCTGTGCATAAACAAAGCAAAACAAGAATGATCCCAAAATCACTAATATTATTTTTTTCATTTTTTATTTTTATTTTTTTACAGATAACATACTTGCATTGATGGCCACAATCACTGTGCTCAATGTCATTAATACTGCTCCTGCTGCAGGGCTTAATAAAATTCCCTGGCCGTATAAAACTCCTGCTGCCAATGGCAGGGCCACAACGTTATAACCCGTTGCCCAAATTAAATTCTGAATCATCTTGCGGTAAGTGGCTTTGCCGAATAAAATTAGACTAACTATATCTTTTGGATTGCTGTTTACCAAAACAATGCCTGCTGTTTCTGCAGCTATATCACTGCCGCTGCCCACTGCAATGCCAACATCTGCAATGGCCAGTGCAGGTGCATCATTTACACCATCGCCGGTCATAGCTACAAATTCACCTTTGCCCTGCAGCTCTTTTATCTTCTCTAATTTTTGATGCGGTAATACTTCGGCAATAAAACTATCCATGCCCAAAGTTTCACTTACACTTTTTGCAACTTTACTGTTATCGCCTGTAAGTAAAATAGATTTTATCTTCTTTTCTTTCAGGGTTTTGATTGCCTCTGCAGATTCCGGCCTTATCTCATCAGACAAAGCAATGTAGCCAGTTAACTGATCATCTATAATTACAAACACAATAGTCTCCGTGTCATTGGCAGCAAAGCCTTCAGGCATTGCAATATTTTTTTCTTTTAAATAACCGGGGCTTACTACCAATATCTTTTTGCCTTCAATTGTTGCTTCAACTCCTTTGCCGGTTATAGCATTAAAATTTTCTGTTGCCGGAATGCTGATAGATAATTCTTTTGCTTTTTGCAGGATGCCTGTTGCAATCGGATGCTCCGATTTTTGCTCCAGTGCAGATGCAAGGCGAATAATCTCATTTTCATTTAAATCTTTTTGCAGCGATACAATTTTAGACACTTCAAATTTTCCAACAGTAAGAGTTCCGGTTTTATCAAATACGATGGTAGTAATTTTTCTTGCATTTTCAAATGCTGTCCGGTTCTTAATGAGCAAACCATTTTTTGCTGATAAAGCTGTTGACTTTGCAACTACCAATGGCACTGCCAGCCCCAAAGCATGAGGGCAACAAATTACAATTACAGTTACCATTCTTTCCATCGCAAACGCCAGAGATTCACCTGTTAAATACCAATATAAAAATGTGGTAACACCGGCAAGCAAGGCTATAATGGTCAACCATTTTGCAGCAGTATCTGCCAGCAACTGGGTTTTTGATTTTGATTTCTGTGCATCATCCACCAGTTTGATAACCTGCGACAGGTAAGAATCTTTTGCGGCATGAGAGACCGTAACCTTAATAGCTCCGTTGCCATTAATTGCACCGGCAATAACTTTATCACCTTTTATTTTTTGCACTGGTTTCGATTCGCCTGTGAGCATAGATTCATTCAAATAACTTTCGCCTTCCAGTATTATTCCATCTGCTGCCACTTTTTCGCCAGGCTTTACAAGAATGATATCTTTCTCTTTAAGTGTATCTGTCTTTACATCATGCAGCTTATCCTGCCCGTCCGAACCGGCCATTACCATGTGAGCATCGGAAGGCATCAACTGCACCAGCAACTCTAACTCCCTGGATGCTCCTGCAACAGATTTCATTTCAATCCAATGCCCCAGCAGCATGATAAGGATGAGGGTTGAAAGCTCCCAAAAAAAATCCATGCCCTGCAAACCAAAAACAATTGCAACACTGTAGATGTAAGCAACGGATATGGCAAAGCCGATTAAAAACATCATGCCGGGATTCTTTGCTTTTGCTTCATCAACCAACCCTTTTAAAAAAGGCCAGCCGCCATAAAAAAAAACAATGGTTGATAAACCAAACAATACATATTGCGAACCAGCAAACTGCCAGTGAACACCCAGCCAGTGCTGAATCATATTTGACAGCAGCATGATGGGAACAGTAAGGGCCAGCACAACATAAAACCGTTTTCTGAAATCAGCAATCATACTGTTGTGGTCATGCCCTTTATGGGCCATAGATGGATTATTGCCATGCTGGTGATTAGAATCAGCACTATTATTCCCATCGGCTTTCATAAGCACCAAAGTCATTCCACAGATGGAGCAATTGCCCGGATTATCCTGCACAATCTGAGGATGCATTGGGCATGTAAATTTTTTGGTAAGTTGCTGATGCTGCATAACAATATTTTTTAGTTGCTATTTTATTTCTTCTTTCACCGTACCGCAGGTGGGCATAGTTTTGCCGTAAAAAGGATTTTTAATTCCCTTTGTTTCGCTAATCCAAAAAGCACCTTTGCCTTCATTAAACATCGGGCAAAAATCTTTGTACAATATTTGTCCGCCGCCAAATGTTTTTACCAAATCATAAATATCCTGGCCAAGCATTGCAAAATGCTCCCGCTGGTGTTCAATTTTTCCACCGTTTTTAGCAATGTGTTCTGCATGTTCAACAGCATCGTCTTCCAATTCTTCAAAAATATTTTTTTGAGCTGCTGTTAAAACAGTTTTATCAAAAGCCTGAAAAGCATTTTCTAATTCGGTTCCTGCCCTGGCGGCTTCACGGGAATCATCTTTAACAAAAGCGTTTTTTAATTGTAAATAAACATTTACAATTGCTGCTGCCGAAACTGTTTGATTTGCATCTTTACTTACAGGCGCTGTAGTTTCCGAAGTACTTTTTACTTCCATTAATTCCATACCGCACTTAGAACATTTATCGCCTTTTTTTCCTGTTACTTCGGGGTGCATCGGGCAGGCAAATGACTTTGCTGACAGAGAATCTTTCTTTGCATCCTTGCTTTCGCCGGATTTATTGCTGCCCCCATTGCAGGCCGACAGGGCAATGCCTGCAACAGCCATACTGATTATTAAATTTTTCATTTTTTTTTGATTTTTAAATTTTATAAAATAGTAATTATGGTTGGTGCTTTCAATAAAAAATGTAGCAACCTGTTATCCATCACAATGTTTCTTTAACGCTACCACAGGTAAGCATGGCGTTTCCATAATAAGGATTTTTTATAGCCTTGCTGTTGCTGAGCCAGGAAGCCTTTTTCATAGGACAATATTGCTGGTAAACCGGTTCTGCAGAAAGCTTTACTGTTTTAGCCAATACAAACATATTGCCAGACAATGCTGCAAATTTTTCTCTTTGCAGTTTCAGGTCTTTTGTTTTTGAAACAGCAGCAGCTTCTTTTACCAAAGCGCTGCGGATTTCTTCGGTAAATATTGTTTTATCTGTGCTGTCCAGCGCTTTTAAAAATGATGCTGCAGCCTCAGCCGCTGTATTGGCATTGCTGCTAACCAAAGCATCTTTCAAATTGTAGTACGAATTGAGAAAAGAAGAAAACCCGGTCTTTACACTATCCTGAGCAAAGCTTTGCTGCACAAATGCTGTTGCAGATAATGCAACTAAAAAAAATATTTTTTTCATTTTAATTTGATTTAATGAAGAATAAAATAATTACAGGCATGAATTTACTCATGCATAAAAAATTCTTATACATTAAATCATATCTGAAAACTTCGGATAGCTATGCGGATGTCGGCAGGAGGCGGATGAAAATTGCGGGTTAAATATTGCTGCGGTGCAGCCTGGAAGATTTTTAAAATATTTGCACCTGGCAATGCAACCGGTATGGCTACAAACAGCGGCGCATTTAAAGTTGATTTTGTATTTACATCAAGGCTCTTATCCAAACTTTGAAACTTGAGTACATCGTCATTACAACAGCCATGTTCATGTTTTTTGGGCACCTGCTTTTCTTTGTGATGAGCTTTATGCGGCTGTTGATGATGTTCATGATTTTTTCCATTGGCATGAACATGAGTGGAAACTTCCGGGGCTTCATTATGATGAGAGGAAGAAATAAAATTTACATCCGCACCAACAGCACATGCAAATCCAATCACTGTATTCAATCCGAATACTATGAGAAGAAAAGCTGCTTTTAATTGTATGGATATATTTTGTATCATATCAGCCCTGTAAAATTAAACCTATTTTAATCAAAACTTTACTTTGCTGTCCCAAAGATAGTTCTGCCGGTATTTATGGGCTTACACAATTACCGAAAGAATTTATATAATTATTGGATTTTAAGAAGTTTCCCGACAGCGTAAACCGTTTTCCTGATTGTGTAAGCAATGTAAAAGGTTAAAACAACAATTTTGCACCATAAATTAAATTATGAGAAAACACGGATTGTTGTTAATTATTGCAATAGCATTTTTTAGCGAAACAAAAGCACAGGTTAAAGATAAAACCACAGATACCAACCACATTACTTATTTACCTGACATAACAGTAGTTGGCCGAAACAGCAAAAGCGATTACCAGCAAATGCCCGAAGTGGTAGGCACAAATATTTATGCCGGTAAAAAAAATTCGTTGATCGTTTTAGACAATGTGCAGGGCAATGTTGTAACCAACACCATGCGGCAGGTGCTGGCAAAAATTCCGGGCATTCATATCTGGGAAAGCGACCCCAGCGGCATACAGATTGGTATTGCAGCCCGTGGGCTAAGCCCCAACCGTAGCTGGGAATTTAATATCCGCCAAAACGGATATGATATTGCAGCAGATCCCTTTGGTTATCCCGAAGCATATTACAACCCACAGTTGCAGGCTGTGCAGCGCATTGAAATAATAAGAGGCCAGGGTTTGCTGCAATATGGCCCCCAGTTTGGCGGCATGGTAAATTATATCTTACGCAATGGCAGCGAAATAACCAAACCCTTTGAATTTGAAACACAGCAAACTGCCGGAAGCAACGGATTGTTTAACAGCTATAATGCCATTGGTGGCAAAAAAGGAAAAATTAATTACTATTCTTTTTTTGATCACCGAAATGGAAATGGCTGGAGAGAAAACAGCCGGTATTACAGCAATGCAGGATTTGGAACCCTAACTTATCAGGTAAGTGATAAACTTTCTTTTACCGCCGAACTGATGCATTCACACATTCGCAGCCAGCAACCCGGCGGGCTTACCGATGCTCAATTAAAACAGAATGCACA
The DNA here is from genome assembly GCA_031384415.1 of Bacteroidota bacterium. GTDB lineage: Bacteria > Bacteroidota > Bacteroidia > Chitinophagales > Chitinophagaceae > Ferruginibacter. Next base: position 8,000 of record JANNAM010000191.1, on the reverse strand, counting down.
GCAAAGTTTTCGCAGCCGTAACTGGTTTGATATTACCTGGACAAGCCCTGCTTTAATTGCCAATTATCAATTCAGCAAAAAAGCAAGACTGAATACAAAATTATTTGGCACCATTGGCAACAGAAACAGTGTTGGTTTTTTACAATCCATTACCACAAAAGACAGTATCAATCCTGCCACACTTTCCTACAATAGCCGAACGGTAAACCTTGATCAATACAGAAACTACGGACTTGAAAGCCGTTTTATTACAGATTATTACATAGGCAAAATGAAAAACACATTTTCGGGCGGCATCAGATTATATACGGGCCAAACTTACCGGAGAGCAGATGGAAAGGGTACGGTAGGAACAGGCTATGAAATAAGTGTAACAGGTAATTATCCAAGAGACATAAAATTTGATTCTAAAAATGCAGCCGCATTTGCAGAAAATATTTTTCGTGTTGGCAATAAACTTTTAATCATACCCGGCGTAAGGTATGAATGGCTGCAGGGTGCAGCTTCGGGACGCAATGGATACACAACTTCCGGTGCAGAAATATTATTACAAAATATAGAACGCAGCCGTAGTTTTTTACTGGCGGGTGTGGGAACAGAATTTCACATTGCAAAAAACACAGAAATTTATGCAAACCTTTCGCAAGCTTACAGGCCAATTCAATTTGCCAATCTGCAAGCGCCGCCCACAACAGATGTGGTTGACCCAGACCTGAAAGATGCGAAGGGATATAATTTTGATTTGGGCTACCGAGGCAAACTGAAAAATTATTTTCAGTTTGATGTAAGCGGTTATTATCTGCAATACAATAACAGGGTGGGCACTATTACACAAACCGGCAGCAGCCGGTTAATTACCAATGTGGGAGCAAGCAGCAGCAAAGGCATTGAAAGTTATATAGAATTTAACCCGGTAAGGGCATTTACCAAAAGTAACAATACCGACCTGATTGTTTTTGTTTCTTACGCATTCACCGATGCCAAATACAGCGGCAGCCATAAGGATGCTGCAACAAAAGGAAAAAAAGTTGAAAATGCGCCGGCCAATATTTTACGGGCTGGCATTACTGCGGGCTACAAAACATTTTTGTTAACAGGACAGGTAAGCTTTTCAGATGAAACTTTCAGTGATGCAAACAATACTTTAACTCCATCAACCAACGGGCAAAACGGGTTAATACCGGCCTATACGGTAACTGATATAACTGCTTCATACAAGTTTGGAAAAAAAATAAATGTGAAAGCTGGTGTAAACAATTTGTTGAATGAAATTTATTTTACCCGCCGTTCTGGTGGCTATCCCGGGCCCGGAGCACTGCCTGCAGATGGAAGAAACTTTTTCGTATCAATCGGAACTAAATTTTAATAGTAATTCCTCTGTATAAAATGAAGGACTGTAGTAAAGGTTATTTACAGCAGTCCTTTTTTCTTACAAAGATTGCTTTCAGCATTTTTAATAAAACCCGGCCTATTGATTTTATCACATCCATTACATCATTTTTAATAACATTACTCCACTCATTGCAATCATCAGTGCATCTTCAATAATGGTGATGGTACTCATGGGTAAATTAAACACAGCCCCAAGGCAGGCGCATTTAATTTTACGTTTATTTAAAACAGACTGCAGCACACCAATGATGCTTAGAGACATTACTGTAAAGGTAACAGCATTAGTGATGATGGGATTAAAACCTGTAAGATATGCGATACCCAAAGCCAGCTCGGCAAAAGCATATACATAACCCCAGCCGCTCCATTTTTTTGCCACAATATCATACATGGCATAACTCTCTGCAAAACCTTTCAGGCTGAGCAATTTGAAAAAAGAAAAAACGAGAAAGAAACCTGCCATAAAATGATTCATCCAGCGCATCCATACAAATGCGCCGTGCATATATTCAATGAGTAAGGTAATTCCCAAAATGTAACCAAAGATCAACAGGATGGGTTTATAAGTCTCTATCCAGGTTCTTTTTTCTTCGGCTTCAAATACCGTGGCCATGGGCTCAGGCTGGCGACTGATCTCTGATATTTGATATTTTGGATAGTCTTTCAGGGCCGATTTCAAATCTGCCGTGGCGATATGTTTGTCCATATCAATGGTTGCTTCGGCCTTGGCCAAATCAATGTTTACCTGTTGCACGCCGGCAACTTTTGATAATAAGCTTTGCACTTTTGCCTGGCATCCGGTGCAGGTCATTCCTGAAATGTTATAGGTATGTGTCATGATTATTTATTTTGAATACAAAGTTAACAGAGCAGCTAAGGTTAGCTATTACAGAATTATGGAAATGATTTATAGTTTTTTGTGATAAAATTCTTTTCCTACATCTTCATTCCTGCCATAGGATTGGCTCCCTTCCTAAAAATATATTCGCTGTTTAACAGGTATGCACCACTAACAACGACTATATCCCCCGTCTTTAATCCTGATTTTATTTCTATCCTGTCATCACTTTCCAAACCTGTTTCTACCATTACGCTTTTAAATGTTTTGTTTACTGTTTGTATCCAAACAGTTGCTCCGCTGCCATTACGAATGACTGCATCAATGGGTAATGTTATTGTTTCCCGTTGCGGACTTTGCAGGATAACATAAGCAGACATTCCCGGTTTTAACTGGTTGCCTGGATTGGGAATTGATACACGCAGAAGATTAATTCTTGTATCCGGAATAATTTCAGGATTTACAAATTCAATTCTGCCCTTAATTTCCTTGCCATCAAGATCGGGAATTTGCACAGTTGCAATACTGCTTCTGTCTATTGCAGCCATTTGGGATGTATATACCTGTGCTTCTGCCCAAAGACTGGATAAATCTACCAGTGTAACAATAGTGCCGCCTTCCATTGTATAATCACCTTCACTAACATTTATATTTGTAATGTAACCAGATTCGTCGCTATAAAAGGTTGTAGTTGGACTGGCTTTTTTATTCTTAACAAGTTCCTGGACCCCGTTTTCTGTCATGCCCCACAATAACAATTTATTTTTTGCGCTTTGCAATAACTGGTCAAAGTCAATGACTGTTTCACCTGCAAATATTTTTTGCTTATCCAAAGCCAGCAAATATTCCTGTTTGGCATTGTTCAATTCTTCGCTGTACAAATCGTATAAGGGTGTACCCTTTTTTACATAGTCTCCCAGGTTTTTAAAATATAATTTCTCCACTCTTCCCATCACCCTTGAGCTTACAGATGATGCCTTCATCTGGTTGAAGTTTAATATAGCTGTTAACACCAGTTTGTCGCCAATAGAACCGTTTCGTATGGTATCGGTATAAATATTTCCTAACTGGATTTGCTGTTCGTTCAATTGTATTTCATCTTCCTTTTCACTTATTTTTTTCTTTGCCACCGTTAATTCCATTTTACAGATAGGGCATTTACCCGGCTTACCTGATATTACCTGAGGGTGCATTGAACAGGTGTAATAAGTGTCTGGATCTGCAGCAATTACTTTTTTATTCTTACACGATGACAAGAAAAAAAATACAGTTCCTATAAGTAAGATATGCCGCATAATTATTTTTTTACTTTAATAAAACTTTCACTGTCCATTAAATACTGAGCGTTTGCTGCAACTGAATCTGTTTCATTAATACCACTCAATACCTGGATATGGTTTTTGTGGGTGATGCCTGTATTAATTTTAAGCGCTTTAAAACCGCCTGCTGTTTTTTGAAACACTATTTTATCCAACCCCAATGATACTACAGCCTCTTCGGGCAACCAGCAGGCATCTTTGCCATTTTCAAAAATGACTGCTCTAACCTGGCTGCCAATAGGAATTTTAAACAAACTATTGTTGAAATAAACTCTTGCAGTAAGGGTTTTACTTTCTTTCCGGTAAAAGGGTTCAATAAAATCAATGGTAGCCATGAAATTTTTATCAGGTGCAGTTTCAGGAGTTATTCTGACTGTGTTGCCTATTTTTACCAAACTTTGATTTTCGCCATAAATATTTAGAACCGCCCAGGCCCTGTCTGCATTATAAACGGTAAAAATGGACTGCCCTTTCTGCAAATACATTCCTTCTTTTAATGAAAGTTCTTCTGTGAGCAGCGAAATGTTGTTCATGGTACCAGCAGCACTGTTCATATTGCCTGCATTGCCAGCATCATGAATATGGCCACTGTAATTACTGTATACGGCAATGGTTAATGATGGCTTGCCCGAATGAATTACCTGCAGTAATTGCTGGTTGCTCATTCCGAGTAATAATAATTTTTCTTTGGCAGCCTGTATAAAAGTTGTATTGGCAGCATCGTTTTTTAAAAGAAATAAAAGGTTTTGCTGTGCTGTCATTAATTCGGGGCTGTATAAATCCAACATGTGCTGGCCCTTGCTTATTTTTTGATAGCGATAACGTACATAGAGTTGCTCAATTCTTCCCGCCACTCTCGATGAAATACTTCCCACCTGTCTTGTATCATAAGCAATATTACCCAGGGCTTCTGTCTCTATATCTTCTTCCCTTTTTTGAATGGCTGTTACTGCAATGCCTGAAATAACAAATTCATTGGTTGGCTTCAGCAATGCATCCAGCGTTGCAACCGTTTCTTTTTTCCCGATTGTTTCTTTCTTTACCAAGGTCATTCCGCAGATAGGGCAACTACCCGGTTTGTCCCTTATAATTTGCGGATGCATGGGGCAAGTATAAATTTCCTGAACAATTTCTGTTGTATGTTGTGCATGTGTGTCTTTTTTATTGTTGCAACTTACCGCCACAATAAAAAACATCGCTGTTAATATAATTATCAGTCCCTTCATTTTTTTTCTATTAAGCGGTCTATTGCAACCTGCATTTTGAGTGCCTGGTTTAATATCTCTGTATATTCCAGTAGTGCCATGTACAATGTTTCCCATGCATCATACAGCATAAATAATTCCTCGGTGTTTTGCTCGTAACCTAATTGCATTGTTTTATAATTATTCTTTAAAGCAGGTATAATATTTTCATCGTACAATTTCAACTGCCTTTTCTTTAATTCAATTTCGTTACGCATACTGTAAGCCATACTGCTGTATTCATTTAACATCATTTCTTTTTGCGATTGTAAAGCACTGGCCTTCCATTTCAAACTTTCAATATTGGCTTTGTTCATTTTGGATGACCATTTTGCCAGTGGTAATTTCATCATACCCATCAGGGAAAATTGCATCGGCAACCCACCAAAGCCAAACATGTGTTCATAGCGGATGCCAAATTGAGGTTTCAGGCTTTGCCTTTCTGTTTCCTGCTTCAGCCATGTGAGACTGATGTTTTTATCAATTGCTTTTAAATCGCTTCGGTTGCTATAAAACAGAGTGCTGTCGAAAATAACAGATGAATAATCATTTAACCGGTAAGTTGTATCAATATCAAACTCAATTATGGCATTTCTGCCCATCAGTGCATTAATACGGATCTGCTTTTCTTTAATATTGTTTTCAAACATCAGTTGCATATTCTTAACATTGCCTAAGGCTGCCTTTGCTTTGTAATAAGCACTGATTTTTCCCAATCCATTCCTGTAACGGATTTCGGCATTCTTAATCATAAAGTCCAGCACTTTTTCATTCTGTTCAAGAATCGTAAGTTTCTTTTTCAGAATAAGCCATTCAAAGTAGAACTGTTTAGCATCATTGATTAATTCATTCAGCGTTACTTTCTTTTTTTCTTTTTCAACAGATGACATCGTTTCCATGTATGCCGCATCTGCATTTTGCTTTTTCCTGTTTGGCAGCATCTGCTGGCCACCAATCATATACTGTCCCATTCCTGTAGTGCCCATATCGTCTTTCTTCCACAGGCCCGGATTATAGGGAGTCATCCATAACCCGGTACTAAACTCTGGCGGCATCCAGCTTTTGGCTCCTTTAGCTGCTTCATCCATAGAGCGGATTTCATCATCGTACATTTTTATAAAGGGATGCGATGCAGTGATGCTGTCAATAACAGCATTCAGCTTTAATGTTTGTGCTTTACTGCTGAAGGCAACAGTAAATAAAAACATTACGGGAAGTAGTTTACTCTTTAACATCTATTAATTCAATTTTACCTTTACGTTTCAATTCTCTTTGTTTTAGTATTTCAAATATTACCGGCGTAATAAGTAATACATAAATGGTTGATGTGATAGTTCCGCCAATTAAAGGAATGGTAATGGGCCGCATAATATCGCTGCCAACACCGGTTGCCCATAAAATGGGAATTAAACCAAACAAGCCAACTGATACTGTCATTAGTTTGGGCCGTAATCTTTTTGCAGCGCCTTCAATAACAAATTCCCTGATGATGGCAGGCGTTAATGTTTCTTTTGAATTGCCATGCTTTGCTACCATGTTCTGCATTGCTTCATTCAGGTAAATCGTCATGAGCATTGCTGTTTCTATTGCCATCCCAAATAAAGCAATGAAACCAACTGCAACTGCCACCGATAAATTTACTCCATAGAAATACACCATGAACACACCGCCAATTAAAGCAAACGGAACAGTTAACATGGTAACAAGCGATTCTTTAAAAGAATGATAAGTAAAATATAAGACCATAAAGATGATAACAAGCACAACAGGCATTATCATAGTAAGTGTTTTATTGGCTCTTATCTGGTTTTCCCACTGGCCACTCCATTCCAGAAAATAACCTTTGGGTAATTTGGTTATCATCTGATTCAGCTTTTGTTGTGCATCTTTTACAGTGCTGCCTAAATCTCTTTCCCTTACATTAAACAAAACAGTTCCTCTCAGCATGGCATTTTCAGAATTAATCATTGGCGGACCATCGCTTATTCTTATATCTGCCACTGCTTCTAAGGGAACAGGGCCAACACTCATAGTTTGCACCTGCAATCTTTTCAATGCCTCCAGGTTGTTACGGAAATCCTGGCCATATCTTGCATTAACAGAAAAACGCTGGCGGCCTTCAATTGTGGTAGTTAGTTTCATTCCCCCTAAAGCACTTTCAATAACAAGATTTACATCATCCACAGTCAAACCATATCTGCCAATTTCTTCTCTCTTCACAATTATGTCAATATATTTTCCCCCGGTAATCGGTTCCACATACAAATCTTTTATACCATCAATTCCTTCCAGTTGTTTTTTGATGGTTTGGGCAAACGCATAAATAGTATCAAGATTTTGGCCGTACACTTTCAATCCAACATCAGTACGGATACCGGTAGAAAGCATATTAATGCGATTGATAATTGGCTGTGTCCAGCCATTGGTAATACCGGGAATTTGCAGCTTTGCATTCAATTCATTTATGATTCCATCTTTGGTCATTCCTTTGCGCCATTCGTTTTTTGGTTTTAGCAGAATAATTGTTTCAATCATGCTCACTGGCGAATTATCTGTTGCTGTATTTGCCCTTCCGGCTTTGCCTAACACATGCGATACTTCAGGAACTGTACTTATTATTTTATCCTGTACCTGTAATAATCTTTTTGCTTCTGAATTGGAAACATCGGGTAATGTTACAGGCATAAATAACAATGAACCTTCATCAAGCGGCGGCATAAATTCAGAACCCAAACGGGTCATCATGAATACACCAATGGCTAAAGCGATAAGATTGATACCAATGGTAGTTTTTCTCCAGCGCAAACATAATTTTAAAATGGGTGTATAAATTCTCTCCAGCGTTCTGGTAATCGGGTTGCTGCTTTCTGGTTTTAATCTTCCTTTCAGAAAAAAAGAAATCAAAACCGGCGTAAGTGTAATTGCTAAAAAAGCATCTATCAGCAGGATAAATGTTTTTGTCCATGCCAGTGGTTGAAAGAGTTTTCCTTCCATACCTGTTAAAAGAAATACCGGAAGAAAAGAAGTAACCACTATGATGGTTGAATAGAAAACCCCGGGGCCAACCTGTTTGGATGACTTTTCTATAATCCCCATCCTTTCTTCAGGTGTCAGGGGGTCTTTATTTCGTTTGAACCAGTTTGCCATGATTATACATTATCAGGTGACTGAGATTTTTTTATCTGCGCTTCACTAAGATGCCGGTAG